>PKUA01000041.1 GCA_002868905.1 Desulfuromonas sp. | reverse complement strand
GTGGAGCTTACGGGAAAGGACGGGTTTACCGCAGCGGAGAGGTGACTGGAACGACGTCAGTCATCCAACTATCGATTGGATTTCAACTCGGCGGCAAAGCATTCAGCGAAATGATCTTTTTCGAGAATGAGCAGGCCTATCACGCATTTACCCGCGGATCATTCGAATTCGACGCATCGGCCTCGGCAGTTGCCATCACGGCGGGCGCACAGGCCAAGGCAAGCACCGGGGGAACCACAGCGGGCGTCAGTTCCGGCCCGAAAACGGGTCGACAGTTCGGAGCGAATTATGTCCGCGGCATGGCGATATTCATCCATACCAAAGGCGGCCTGATGTACGAAGCAGCCGTTGGCGGACAGAAATTCTCTTTCACACCGTTGTGATGACTCCCCGGAGCAAAGGTGCCGACTTTATCTCTTCGGCACCTGCTCAACGTCCCCACCGGCACCCTTCCAGGCGTCGAAGCCCCCTTCGATGTGGCAGACATCTTCCAGTCCCATCTGCTGAGCGACCTGAGCGGACAACGCAGAACGCCAACCGAGATTACAGTAAAAAACGAAACGCTTCGGCTCGGTAAATACTTTTTTATGATAAGGGCTTTCCGGATCGATCCAGAATTCGAGCATACCTCGCGGCACATGCACCGCTCCCGGGATTTTCCCCTCACGGTACAATTCGCGCACATCCCGCAGATCGATAAACACGACCTCAGAGCTGCCAGCAAGGGTCATCGCTGCGGCGACGTTGATGGTTTCAACAACGGCCTCGGCATTTTTGACCATCTCCCTGAATCCGACTTTGATATCCACGGCTGATTCTCCTTTCAATGGATTGATCCAATCGATCTGTTGCGCCAAAAAACAATCGGCCTGGCTTACTTATCCTTGATGCCGAATCCACCTCCGCCGGGTGTCTCGATCCTGACACAATCCCCCGAGCACAAATGGCGTGAGAACTTTCCCGGCAACGCTTCAGTCTCTCCGTCTCGAACCAGGACCTGCGCCCCCGGCATTCCGCCCTCGCCGCCAAGGAGTCCGTATGGCCGGTTTAGCCGTCGCTCGGAAATCAACGTCACTTCAGCGTCGGACATCAAACGAATTTCCCGCACCAGACCATCCCCTCCCCTTTTCCGTCCTTCCCCCCCGGAACCGGATCGAACAGCGTAAGTCGCCACCTGGAAGGGGTAACTGAACTCCAACGCCTCGACAGGAGTGTTCAGGGTATTGGTCATATGGGAGTGAATCGCCGATTCGCCATCCCGTTCGCGACTCGCCCCCTGACCTCCGGCGATGGTCTCGTAGTAGGCGAAGGGGCGGTTCGTGCGCGGGTCGATGCCGCCGATCGTCAGGTTGTTCATGGTCCCTTGGCTGGCAGCCGGAATCCTGTCCGGCAAAGCCTCGGCCAGCGCACCGAGAACCACGTCGACAATCCGCTGCGAAGTCTCCACATTGCCCGCCGACACCGCTGCCGGAAATTCAGCATCGACGATGCTCCCCGGCCGGGTAATGATCTGCAGCGGCCGCGTGCAACCTGCGTTGGTCGGGATATCTTCACGGATCAAGGACCGAAATACGTAGAGCACGGCCGAAACGGTGATGGCCCGCACAGCGTTGATACTGCCCCGGGTTTGAGCGGCGCTTCCTGAAAAATCGAGCGTCGCGGTATCTCCAACCACCGTCAGTTTGAGTTGGACCGGGAGCTGTTCATTACCGAGGCCGTCGCCGTCAAGATAATCGGTGAATCGGTATTCCCCATCCGGGATTTCACAGATGGCGGCACGAGTTATCCGCTCGGCGTAATCGTTCAGGTGCCGGGAGTAACTTTCCACCTCGCCCAGGCCGTACTTGGCAAGCAATTCCAGCATGCGGCGTATCCCGACCCGGTTGGCCATGATCTGGGCGGCGAAATCTCCCTCCCTCTCATCCGGCGTCCTGGTATTTTCAGTGACCAGTTGCAACAATTTTCTGTCAATGGTCCCCCCTTCGACCAACTTGACGGGTGAAATGATGACACCTTCCTGGTGGAGGGTGGTGGAGAGCGGCATCGAGCCGGCGCTCATACCGCCGACATCGGCATGATGAGCCCGGTTGGCGACGAAAAACCTTGGAGAACCATCAATAAAGACCGGTGCGACCAGAGTGATGTCCGGCAGGTGGGTACCGCCGGCAAACGGGTTATTGAGCATGACCATATCCCCTTCGGCGAATGTGCAGGCCGCAAGGGCCGCCTTAACCGACAACGGCATCGAGCCGAGGTGGACCGGGATATGGGCTGCCTGGGCAATCATGTCGCCCCGGGCATCAAAGATGGCGCAGGAGAAATCCCGCCGCTCTTTGATATTAGGCGAGAAGGCGGTTCGGTTAAGGGTGACCCCCATCTCCTCGGCAATGGAGCTGAAGCGATTTTTGAACACTTGCAACAGGATCGGGTTATATTCCATGACCGAAACCTCTCCTTCACGCATCGATGGTCATAAGCAGGTTGCCGAAACGGTCGACCTCGACGGAGGCAAACCGGGGAACGACAATGGTTGAGGAATATTCGACCAGGATGGCCGGCCCCTGGACCGTATTCCCGCGGGCGAGCCTGGCCCGATCAATGATTTTCGTTCTCTGCCGGACCCCGTCGAATATGGTCTCCCGCTCTCCGAGCAGGGCGGAATCTGGCGGCCGGGAGCCACCTGGTTCCAACTCGGGCAACTCCGGCTTCGCCGGGTGACCGATACTTCGCAGACGGAGGTTGACCAATTCGATCTCCCGCTCGCGATTGGCATAGCCGTAAAGAAGCTCATGCTGACAATGGAAAGCTTCGCGCCAATCGTTCGATTCGGGGACCATGATTTCAAAGGATTGTCCCCGGTAACGCATGTCGAGGTAACGTTCCAACCTGATCTCCCCCTCGGGCACTCCTTCCGCATGCAGTTCGGTCTTCCCCTTCTCTTCGAGTGGAGCGAACAATCGATCCAGCTTATTGATTGAAACCTCAGTCTCCGGGAGCATGACGGTTCGGGAATAATCCTTGATCACGTCAGCCATCAACATGCCGGCGGCCGACAATATCCCAGGATTCTGCGGAATCAAAACCTTGGGGATGTCGAGACCGCGCGCCAGGTAAGCGGCGTGCATGCCGCCGGCGCCGCCGAAAGAAAAAAGGACAAACTCCCTCGGGTCATACCCGCGTTCGACGGAGATCACCTTGATGGCTCGTTCCATGGTGGTATTGGCAATGGCCAACACTCCTTCGGCCAATTCTTCTCCTCCCAGGCCTAGAGAGTTGGCCAGACGGTTGATCGGCGCAGCGACCCGCTCGGCCTGCAGGGACATCCCGCCGCCGAGGAACTGCTCCGGAATAAGGCGCCCGAGAAAGAGATTGGCGTCTGTCACGGTAACGTGTTCACCCCGGCCGTAACAGATCGGACCCGGGTCGGCCCCGGCACTCTCCGGGCCGACCTTGAGCCCCCCCCCGCTGTCGACCATTGCCATGGAGCCGCCGCCGGCACCGACGGTATGAATATCGAGCATCGGCACCTTAACCGGAAAATCGGCGATGCTCGATTCGGTCGTCAACGGCAACCGATCATCGATCAGGGCAACATCGGTTGATGTCCCCCCCATGTCAAACGTTATCAAGCGCGGGAATCCCGAGAGGCTTCCAAGCCTCCAGGCGCCGACAACACCGCCGGCCGGGCCTGAGAGAATCGTTCGGACCGACTCGCGCATGGCAGTCGTAGCGGAAATGCTGCCACCGTTCGACTGCATGATCCGAAAACCTTCCTTACCGATCTCATTCTGCAGACGACTGAGGTAAGTTTGCATTTTCGGCGCCACGTAAGCGTTGATAAGCGTGGTAGACGTCCTCTCGTATTCACGGAATTCAGCCAGGGTCTGATGCGAAAGGGAGATTGGTAAATTCAGGGGCTTCAATACTCCCCCGATTTGCAGTTCGTGCTGAGGCTCAAGAAACGAAAATAACAGGGAAACCGCAACCGACTCGACACCCGCATCCCGTAGTTTGGCCACAAGCCCCTGGAGTTCGGAATCGGCCAGGCTTTCAACAATCTGACCGTTCGCATCAACTCGGCAGGAAAGACCGAAGCGCCGATCACGCGGTACCAGGGGAGGATTGCGTCGACAGGTCAGGTCATAGAGATTGGAACGGTTTTGGCGGCCGATCTCAATGATATCTTCGAAACCGGCATTTGTGACCAGCGCGGTTCTCGCTCCCTTTTTCTCAAGTATGGCGTTGGTCGCCACCGTCGAACCATGAACCAGGTGGATGTTTCGATCGCCACCGATGTACCTTAATCCGGCCAACACCGCCTCGGCCGGATCGTCTGGAGTGGACAGGAGTTTATATTCCCCCCACTTATCTCCATCCCGCCATATGAAGTCAGTGAAAGTCCCCCCGGTATCAACACCTATCTGCAGCATAAAATACGTCCTCCACCTCAATTGTCAGCATTGCAACCTTACACCAAAACCATGAAGAAGGGGACCGTTTGGCGACAAAGGTGCTGCTAAAACGGCTCGGCAACAGGAGTCGGTGTTTTGCAGACTTTTTGAATTTTCCATTGGTACTCTTCGGACGAGGTGCAGCGAAACAACAGGAAAGGGTGTCGTCTGACGGAAAGGCCCCCGTTCAACGGTTCAGGAGGATATCGACCATGCCTACAATCTTCTGCATATTTGTCTTCGGGATCATGGCGGCACAGCCATGCTTGCGAGCTTCATCTTTGGTAACATTCTCTGAGGTGAGCATGATGACCGGAGTAAATTTGTTGACCCTGTTCTTTTCCCGAATATATTTGGCGACCTCGAACCCGGAGATGCCGGGCATTTTCAAGTCGGTAATTATCAGGTCAAACACATTGCTGAACAACAAATCTCCACAGATCGGATTCTCCAGAATCTCGATCGCCTCCTCACCCGACTCGGCAAGGACCACGCTGTAGCGGTAGAGCTGGTCGTTTAATTTAGCCAGCACGGTGGGGCTGTCATCGACAATGAGAATTCGTTTCTTGTCCATATCCCATTCCAAATAAAAAAACATCCGATCTGCTCATAACTGCATTTGTATAAACAAATTACCACGTTTTCCAACCAACCACATCATTGCAACGTCATCCGTCAATGTTTAAAGGGGGAGAACCAACTGTCTGTCTTGCTATTCATGCCATCCCTCATATATGCTGACCGTAATGACAAACCTGACGGTCGAACAACATGAATCAGGACTTTCCTGTCTCTCATTCCTGCGGCAGAGAATCCCGGCCGCCCCCAAGGGCTTCCTGCATCAATTGCTCAAAAAAGGTCGCATCAATCAGCTGAGGATCGGGCAGGAAAAACAAACATTGCACGATTCTGACATGCTACAACCGGGAGATCAGATTCTTTTGCCTGACAGCGCCCGACTGGAATCCCTGCTCAAAGATTCTGGGGGAGGACATGGGGTTGCCGTGTTGTTCGAGTCGGACCACACGTTAATCGTCGCAAAACCCTCCGGCTTGGCAGTCCATGCCGGCGTCGGCCATTCCGATAACAACCTTGCCAGCAGGGTTGCAGCCTACCTTGCCGGCACCGGCCAACACTTCGTGAGCGCCCCGGTTCACCGTCTCGACAGCGAGACATCCGGTCCGGTTATTTTCGGCAAGGGGAAGCGCGCCTGTAGTGAACTCGGCAAACTCTTCATGGCCGGCTCTATTTCTAAACGGTACCTGGCTTTGGTCAGAGGGGCTCTGCGGCACAACGGCAACATCGACTCCATTATCCCGGCCAAAGGGAAATTGAAACGTGCAACTGCCTCCTACCGATCAATTACAGCGGTTCCATCGGCGTCACTGGTTGAAATCGTCCTGCAGACCGGCCGCCAGCATCAGATTCGCCGCCAGTTTGCCGATGACGGGCATCCCCTTTACGGAGACCGACGCTACCGGGGGCCCTGTCCGCCTACATTGGAAAGACTGTTTCTTCACTGCCATCGGCTCGATTTCGATGAACCGTTTGATGGTCAGCGAATCAGCATCCACTCCCCGCTCCCGGAAGAATTGCTGACGTTCTGCATTTCACTTGGGCTGAGTACGCCTAAGATAATCTCGGGCAGGGATTCGGACGGAGAATAAGCCGTATCAATCCCCACCAAGAGCCCGCAGATAGGCATCTTCGGAGTATCCTTTGATTTTCCTGCCATTGATCAGGGCGACCGGCACCCCACCGCTCGGATTCAATTTCTGAAAACGTGCGCGGGCTTTGGGGTCCTTCTCCACGTCGAACTTGTTAAACTTGACCCCTTCGCGACGGAAAAATGACTCTGCTCTTTTGCAATACGGACACCAGGACGTGACGAACAGTTCTACCGCCGGAGTGCTCGTTTTTAAAACAGCGTCCTGACCGGATCCAGTGTTGCCGGTGGCCGAACCAACCGGCAACAGATGAAAAGTAAAAACAACAAAAAGCACCAAAATCAAGCGAAACATCCGCATCGCACCTCCCTTTGACAACTTTGTTCGCCATTCTTGCAGCGGGGGAATCAACTTCTCGGATCTGAAACTCCAGTAATTTGGTTTGTTTTTTAACATGCCTCTTGCAAAACGACAACGAAAAGAAGCTGCGAAGTCAATGCTTGACTTCGGAAGAGGGCATTTCTATAGTTCCGGACATGAAAGACATTTTTCTCGCCGATGCACATCTGCGACGCCCTGCGGACGCCAACTATAGAAAACTCCTCGAGTTTCTTGGCACACTTGAGGGCAACACCCGTACGCTCTACCTGCTCGGAGATATTTTCGAATTCTGGGTCGGATATCGATATGTGGTGTTCACGGCATACCTGCCGCTGTTGGAAGGGCTGAGGCGCCTGCGGGAGGCAGGAACCGAGATCGTCTTCATCGAGGGGAACCACGATTTTCACATGGGGCTCTATTTCACCGAGATACTCGGCTGTCGGGTTCTGCCGCAGGAAGGAAGTTTCGATATTGACGGGAAGCGGGTTTTCCTGGCTCACGGCGACCTGATGGATGAGGCCGATGTCGGCTACCGGCGGCTTCGAAGAGTGCTGCGCAGCCTTCCCCTGAAAGTGCTGATACGAATTATCCCCCCCGACTGGACCTGGGGGATTGCTGCCTGGATGGGGCGCGTCAGCAAGTCACAGCAGGCACGACATGAAAAGCGGAACCCGACCCCCCTGTTGAGAAATCACGCCACCGCCAGGTTCACCGAAGGCTACCAGGTTGTCATGACCGGTCATTTCCATCTGCCGTTGCATGAACAGGACGAACAGGGTGAGATGTTTGCTCTTGGAGACTGGATTCGCGACTTCTCCTACGTCGAATGCGACGACGGAGCGTTTTCCCTGCGCTCCTTCTGAACTTCTCCCTGCAGATCGCTGACCAAATCTTTCATCGTCCTCCCGGACAACGCCTCCCCCCCCGCTCGATGCAGGGTTTCCGCCACGTTCAATACAGCAAGGCGTTCCGGCGTCTCCTTGAGACGGGTAAAATCGACCCCATCCCGCTCCAGAGCCTGCAACACCTCGTGGACCTCCATTGTGTCGAGCGCACGGGCCGGTTGATAGGCCGGCTCTTCCTCCCCATCGACCACCACGGCAGACAGAACTTGTAACCGCACCAGATCGGCCAGAATTTCACGTGCCAATCGAGGCGGAATTTCGAGCTGTTCGGAAATCTGCTCCTGGGTTAAGGGAGGATCACCCTGTTGAAAACGCTCGCAGATCACTAACGTCAGCGTTAAGGCCACCATCTCCCGGCTCGAGAAGTTGATCGTTCCTCCCCGCACGTCCCGTCGCAGACTGCCGAGGTTCTGCACGGCGTAGGTCATCTCCAGCCCGAGCAACACGATCACCCAGGAGACGTAGATCCAAACCATGAAAATCGGCAATGCGGCCATGGTGCCGTAGATAGCATTGTATTTTCCAACCCCGACCTGGAAATTGACATAGGCCCACTGGCTGAACTGCCACATGGTCCCACCGAAAATCCCACCGACCAAAGCCGCAGTAATGCGGACCTTGGTGTTCGGCATAAACAGGTAGAGGAAGGCGAAAGCGACCCACATGGCGACATAGGGGAGGGTTTTAAACAGGAAGTAAATCAGGTCGCCGACATACTCCATCTCTAGCAGCTTCTGAACGAAACCCTGAGCCTCGAGCGTGGCGGTCATCGAAATAGCGGCAAGCAAAAAAACCGGCGCAAATGTCACGACCGAGAAATAGTCGGAAAAGCGCCGCATCAGGGAACGCGTCTCCCTCACGTACCAGATAGAGTTGAAGCTATCCTCGATGTTGGTCAGCAGGGTCAGAACGGTGACGATCAGGAAAACCAGGCCGAAGGTTCCGAGCCGACCGACATTGGTATTGTTGATGTATTCGATAACCTTGGTGACGACCTGCTCCGAACCAACGGCGATATGCTCGAGCAGCAGGGGTTCCAGCTTATTCTGTACGCCGAACCCCTTGAGAACGGAGAACATCAGGGCCAGCAATGGCACAAAGGAGAGCAGGCTGGCGTAGGTCAGAGCCGAGGCGCGCAACATGCACCGGTCGGCAAAGAAATCACGCGTCACGCGCGAACCGACCTGCCCCAGGACTAACAACAACCTTTTAAAAGGCGGCAGAGACTGGCTGTCGATCTTCCAAATCTCTTCGCCGAAATAGTGGCGAATCCGTTGAAGCTCCTCCATGCAGCCTCCAGACTGAACGATTGACCCGTGCAGGGCAATCGACTTAAATCAACTACTATTAATTAGACCACAAACCACACGGGAGGCAAGACAATCGATCGTCATCGCAACCACAAATAGGACCTGGCCACTCAGCTCCGCACCGAAATCAGATCGGCAAGCAGCACCCTCTCTCCATCAGCTGCAAAACCAGGGTGTTCCTGGAGAAAACGACGATTAATCATGACCAACGCCGCATTGAGAGCTTCGAGGTCGAGAACCGCTTCGCCCGGCAAGCTCCCACCGCCGACAAAATTCTTGTCGCAAACATCGACCCGGTTCCCCTTCTCCTCCCGGATCAGCAGTGGCAACCCATGGGTTCGACAGATCAAAGGACGCGCCGCGTAAATCGAGCACTCACCATTCAGCAACAGCGGACAATTAGTCGAAACTGAGTTGGCGGTATTGACGAGGCCCTGAAAACTTTCCTGCGGAAGAGATTTCAAAGCCAGATCCAGAGATGCGGCCTCGACAGGAAGGACACTTTCAAGCAGGCAACAACCTGCACACCCTTTTCTGCAGGCCATCCGGTCGGCAAACAATCTATGCACCTGACGGCCAAAAGTATCGACTTTCTGGACCAGCGCGCGATAGGGGTCCAAGGATGTCTCGAATGACAATGAGTTATTCACGGGACACCTCCGTTACGGGAAGTCCGAGGGTGGCAGGGGGAGCGTCGAAGTCCTGCTCTTGACCGACCAACACCACCGTCTGCATCTCCGGTCGCAGGTAGACTTTCGCCACCTGCTGGACATCGGCCGCAGTGACCGACGCGATATTCTCGCGGAACTGCTCCAGGTAATTCGGTGGGTAATCAAAAAAATCAAGCCGCATGGCACGTGACACCACTTCATGCCTCTGATCAAACGCAAACACGAACGAGTTGATCAGGCTCTCTTTCGCCAACGCCAGCTCCTGCTCCGGGACCGGATCAGCGCGTAACTTTTCCATTTCCTGTCGCATCAGGCCGACCACCTCAAGGGTCGACCCGCTTTTGGTTTCACCGCCAAGCAAAATCATTCCCGGTAAACGCCGGCCGATCTGAACCTGGGAATAGACCGAGTAAGCGAGACCCCGATTCGAGCGAATTTCACGCATCAAACGACTGTTGAAGCTTCCGCCGCCGAGAATGTAGTTCATGACCCGCAACGGGTATTGGTCCGGATTGCCCTTTTCAATGCCCCGATCACCGAGAAAAATCGTCGTCTGAGTCAATTCCCGATCGGCGACATGAACGGCGGGGGCCTGCGAAGGCGTGAGAGGGGGGATCTCCTGTCGTTCGCTTCGCCCCTTCGACCAGGCACCGAATAGACTTTCCAGTTGGTCGCCAAGATCGACCGGGGAAAAATCTCCCGAGATTCCGAGCAGAAGATTGTCGGGATGAACATGGCGCCGATGAAAGGCGAGCAGGTCCTCGCGTTCGATGGCGTTGAGCGTTTCGGCACTGCTCACCCTGCCGAGAGGGTGATTCGGATAGAGAGCGGCACGCAGCACCCTCCCCGCCGTCGATCCCGGATTGTCATCGCGCCTCCGCACAGCCTCGATCGCCTGTTTGCGAACGATCTCCATCCTGTCAGCGTCGAACCCGGGGGTCAGCAGCAGGTCACGCAGCAGGGTCAACGCGAATGGCAGATCCTCCTTGCGGAGTGAGAGATGAAGCGAAGAAGTATAGTTGTCCGTGTTGATCCCCAGGTTCATAGCCCGCAAATCGAGTTCGGAATCAACTTGATCCGGAGTCCTCTCCCCCGCCCCGCCGGAACGCCAGGTCGCGGCATAAACTCCCCCAAGTCCGGTTTTCTCTTCCGAAACATCGATGCTCCCTCCACCGATCATCACGGTAATATCGATCAGCGGCAGCTCATCATCCGGTAGCAGGTAGAGTTCCATGCCGTTGTCGAGGCTCTCACGCGCCACCTCTGGAAAGCTGAAATCGAGAGGAGCGAAAGACATCTCGCGCGGATCAGGAAGAGGGTTAACGCCTGCGGTACAGCCGGCGAGCAACAGAAGTAGAAGTCCGGTCAAGTAGCGCAGCATGTTACATCTCCTTCTTTGTCAGCACGGCAACGGTTCGTTTACCGTCAACCAGATAGCGACGAACCGCATCACGGATCTCATCAGCGGAGATGCTCTCCATCACCTGAACATACTCTGCGAGGTAGCGCCAATCACCTGCGACAGTCTGAAAATAGGTCAGAGAGCGCGCCAACCCGGAATTCGCCCGCATCTGCCGTAAATGGTCGGTTCGCAATCGATTAACGGCCCGCGTCATCTCTTCGTCAGTCACTGGTTCACGGCCGAGTTTCCCAAGTTCCGCTTCAATGGCAACCTCGACCTCCTTCGCCGTGTGGGGATATCGGGGGACGGCGCTGATGACAAACAGGTTTGGATATCGTCCGCCCGGCGCACCGTAGGTCGAGACACTGGTCGCCAACTGTTGTTCCAGCACCAAGGCTCGGTAAAGTCGCGAACTCCGCCCACCGGTCAGGATCTGGTCGATCAGATCGAACACATAATCGTCCCGCTCGGGGAGAGTCGGTTTATGGAAGGCAATGCTGACCTGCGGTTCGGCATCAAATTCGACATCAACCCGCTTGTTTCCGGCCGGTTCCGGCTCGATAACAGCAACCGGCGGGACCTTGGTTCCGGGGGATATCCCACCAAAAGAGTTTTCCACCACTCGCACTGCCTGATCGAACGAAACATCACCAACCAGGGCGATGACCGTGTTGATCGGGGCGTAATAACGCCGCAGAAAGTCCCGCGTTTCCTCCAGGGTCAGGTTGTCGATGTCGCTGTCCCAGCCGATAATCGGGTTGCGGTAGGGATGTGCGGTGAAGGCGTTTGCGATCAAGGTTTCATACAATTTCCCCGCAGGACGGGTGTCGTAGGAGCGCCGGCGTTCCTCGCGGATCACCTCACGTTCGGTATAGAACTCGCGCAGCACTGCGTTTTGCATCCGGTCAGCCTCGACCGCCGCCCAGAGTTCAAGTTTGTTGCTCGGCAGGGAGATCAGGTAGGAGGTCAGGTCCTTACTGGTAAAGGCATTGTAACCGACACCGCCGTTTTCACCGTAGATGCGGGAGAACTCGTCCTTCACCACGTACTGCTTATGTTGTTCCTGCAGTTCCGCCAACCGCTGGCGCAACATCGCCAACTTCTCCGGATCGGCGTCCGGCATGACCTTGAGTTCATCGATCTGAGCCCCGACTGCGGCGATCTTTTCGAGCAATGGCTTTTCCGCAGCATAGTCCTTGGTCCCGAGGCGTTTGGTCCCCTTGAACAGCATATGTTCAAGCAGGTGGGCAACTCCACGAGTCTCGGCAGTCTCGTCAACCGAACCGACGCCGATGGTGATATAGGCACTGAAGGTCGGAGACCCGTGTCTCTCCACCACCAGCAGCTTCAATCCGTTCTCGAGGGTATGCTCTCTGACTTTTTCCGCCAGAGTGGCAGCGCCAACCGGGGAACAACAGAAAACCACCAGAAAAATTCCACCAGCAAGTCTGCAGGCGAGTTTTTTTAGATCATTCATGAACAGTTTTACCTCCACAAAGAAACAGGTCCGGGCAGGATTTTTAATCCTGCCATCACGCATAGCTACTTAGTATACACCGACCTTCAGATCAGGTCGAGCAACGGATCGGCCGGATCATTCGCCACCGACTTTTCCGGCTTCACGCTTCCTTTTCGCGGGGTCGTCCATCTATCAACTCCTGCACGAACAAGATGTTCGACCGATTACTTCTTTGACAAACATATCTTGAGATGGCGTATTATGTCTGTGTTTCAGGATCCGAATACGAACACATCCCATTGTTATTCCATCGCCAGGAGGAAAAAATGCGACGTATCGCCGTTCTGACCAGTGGAGGAGACTGTTCCGGGATGAACCCGGCGATCCGGGCCGTCGTCCGCACCGCCCTCGCCAAGGGGATCGATGTTGTCGGCATCCAACGCGGCTATCGTGGCTTGATCGATCGTCAATACGAAATGCTGCATCATCAGTCGGTCAGCAACACCCTGCAACGCGGAGGGACATTCCTGCAGAGCGCACGCTGCAAGGAGATGATGAGCCCGGCGGGACAAGCGATCGCCGTGGAGACCCTGGAAGGGATCGGTATCGAAGGGCTGGTGGTCATCGGCGGTGACGGGTCCCTCCGCGGCGCCAAAGCGTTGCATGAACGCGGCATCAAGACCATCGGCATCCCGGCCTCCATAGACAACGACATCCCGTTCACCGACATGTCACTCGGTGTCGATACGGCGCTGAACAACATCTGCTACGCTGTCGACTGCCTGAAAGATACCGCCTCCTCCCACGACCGAACCTTCGTGGTCGAGACCATGGGGCGCGGCAGCGGTTATCTCGCCCTGACGGCCGCGGTCGCCTGCGGCGCAGAATTCGCCCTGATCCCGGAGGTGGAATTCGACCTCGACGCGATCTGCGAGATCCTGCGACGGCGTTTCAAGGATGGACGGAACAACTCGCTGATCCTGGTGGCGGAAGGTGCCGCCAGCGCCAAGGAGATCGCCGATCAGATCAAGGACCGGATCCACTTCGAAACCCGCCTGATGGTGCTCGGCCATTACCAGCGTGGAGGCTCGCCCACTGCCTTTGACCGGCTGCTCGCCTGCCGCTTCGGCATGACGGCCGTCGAGGCCTTGCTGGCAGGAGAATCGGGGAAAATGATCGGACTGACCAAGAGCGAGATCCAGCTGACCGAACTCGACAAGGTTATTTCCGAAAAAACCCGTCCGATCGACCAGATGCTGGTTAAACTCGGCGAGATCATGGACCGCTAACAACCTGTCGAACTACCCCCATTTCAGAGAAAAAGGGCCGTCCTTCACGGCCCTTTTTCTCTGAAATCCGCTTTTTCCAACCCCCGTCCTGCCCTCCCACCACCCACGGGAATCATTGTCATTCCGACATGGGCAGTAGAGCGGTTTTTCAGCTCGTTCCAGATATTTCCTCTAACCATTCACGCACGCGGAACAAATCATCGACTAACCGGCTATTCTCCAGGGAAGCGGACTCCTGATCAACCAAATAATCGAGCAGTGGCAGAAGGGCCTGTGCCCGTCGGGGAGAAAGAGAATCCAACCGTTCAGGCTGCTGGAGATGAAAAAGAAACTGGGCGACATATGCATCGGGATAATCGAGGGCCAACCGGGCGAGTCCCGGAAGAAGGTAGTGAAATGCCTCGTTCGAGGCGAAGCAGACCGGATCCCACGAAGGACTGTTCAACTTATCCAAAGACATGTCTTCAGATTCAAAGGCTTGCATCACAGCTTCGTGTTCCAGACACTCCTCGCAATGGCAGGTCCCCCGAATAAAACTTTGTGGTCGAGGGATTTGAAATGCGTCCTGGATAGCGGTCAGGATGTGTTCTTTGCACATAGCAATCCGTGGCCGGATCAGCCAACCCTTCCGGCAATCACCGCCTGCCCAAGGGCGATACCACCGTCGTTCGGTGGGACAAGAGAGTGCCTTATTACTCGAAAATTACTTTTTCCCAGAAGTTGTGATACTCGCTCCGTTAAGAAACGATTCTGAAACACCCCGCCGGACAAGACAACGCAATCGAGTTTGTGTACACTCCGCAGTTCTTCGCATACCATGCGAACCGCTTCGGCCAGGCCGATGTGGAAACGACTGCTGATCAATCCCGGGGCGACTCCCCTACGGGAATCTTCAGCGACCGCCCGAAATACCGGACTCGGATCAAGCAGTAAGACCTCATCCCCGCTCTCCAGGCTGAAATCGTAGTTGTCGTCCCCAGGCGACGTCGGAATGCTCATCTCCAGTTCCAAGGCTGCCTGGCCCTCATAGTTGACACACTGTCGGACTCCGGCCAGGGCGGCAACCGCATCGAACAAGCGACCGCAGCTCGAGGTAAGCGGTGAATTGATCTTCTTGCGAATCATCTTCTGTAACAGGTTCACATCGGCAGGTTCTCTTCCGAAAAGGAACGGCAGGTCGGGGATGTCTCCCGCAAACGCCAGGTCGAGATAGCTGAGAGCCATCCGCCACGGTTCCCTGGTGGAAGCATCCCCCCCCGGCAACGGGACCTGCTTCAGATGCCCAACCCTCTGGTAACTGGCCAGGTCACCGAGCAGGAACTCCCCGCCCCAGATCGTCCCGTCCTGGCCGTAGCCGATACCGTCGAAGATCACACCGATGGCCGGCCCAGTTTCGCCATGCTCGGCCAGGCAGCTCGCCAGGTGGGCATGGTGATGCTGCACGGCAATCTTCGGTCGATCGATAATCGTCTCAGCAAAGCGGGACGAAGCGTAGTCCGGGTGGAGATCGTGGGCGATAATTTCCGGCTGCAGTTCAAAAATGGTTTTCAAATGGTCGATGACACCGGTAAACGCCTGATCGGTCTCGAGGTTTTTCAAGTCGCCGATGTGCTGGCTCAAGTAAGCACGATCGTCCTGGGTTAGACAGACCGTGCTTTTCAATTCGGCCCCAAGGGCCAAAACCTGAGGCTGGACTGCAGGCAGGAAAATGCTGCGGGGTGTGTATCCCCTCGAGCGGCGCAGCAAAAGTGCCTCCCCCCCCATGACACGGGCGATCGAGTCATCAGTCCGGGTATGAATCCGGCGATTGTGCTGCAAAAATGCGTCTGCGATTCCCGTCAGCCGCTCGCGGGCGTCTTCGTCCTCGAACGCAATCGGCTCATCCGAAAAATTGGCGCTGGTCATAACCAGGGCAGCAAACGACTCGGCCAACAGGAGATCGTGCAACGGTGTATAGGGGAGCATGATACCGAGATACCGGTTGCCCGGAGCGACCGATGGAGCGACTAGATTGCCGATACGTTGCTCCAGAAGGACAATCGGGCGCTCGATACCGAGAAGCAAACGGCGCTCCTTATCATCAACACGCACCAAACGATCAGCAGACTCTAAATCCCGGACCATAAGGGCAAACGGTTTCTCGTCCCGCCCTTTTCTACGACGCAATGTTTGAACCGCGTCCTCGTTGCTGGCATCGACAGCGAGATGGTATCCACCCAGTCCCTTGATAGCGACAACCTTACCTTCCTGCAGCAGTCGGATCGTTTCCGCCAAGGGATCGTTACCGAGTCCCCTACCGGAAGGATCAACCAGCCTCAACTGCGGACCGCATTCCGGACAGGCATTCGGCTGTGCGTGAAAACGACGCGATAAGGGATCTTCATATTCCGCGCGGCAGGCAGGACACATTGGAAAGTCGGCCATGGTGGTCAACGGCCTGTCATATGGGACACCCGTCACGATGGTGTAGCGGGGACCGCAATTGGTGCAGTTAATAAAAGGGTAACGGAATCGACGGTCATTCGGGTCAAACAACTCGGCACGACAATCGTCACACATTGAAGCATCCGGAGCGATCTGGGCTTTGACCTCGGCATCATGTTCAGACGAACGGATGCAAAACTCGGTATCTCTGGCCGGCTCCAGGTCATCGACGCTGAACCGGGAGATGAAAGCAAGGGGCGGGTACTCTGTGCGGAGGACCTCAACAAACGCCTCGACCAGGTGGGGTGCCCCTTCCGCTTCGATGCGAACACCTCGGGGGTTGTTCAAGACGAACCCGACCATCCCATTGCGCAGGGCGGCCTGATAAACAAATGGACGGAAACCGACCCCCTGTACGATCCCCTCGATATCGATGCGACGACGAAGTCTGTCGGATTTTGATGCGGGCGTTCGGCTCATGCGTCCCATTTAATCATTGAAAAGGGAGAAAACTCAAGCGAGAAGGGACTTGTTGTTGACTGAGTTACTGTGCTATACACGGGTAAGACGTATACGACTTTCATCCGTTCCCATCGACTGCGACCCATGCCGAATTTTCTTGACCTTTTCAACGACGACAACTTGATCGATGCGCTGAACCTGGTTTTCTCCACAGAGAAAAAACCACAGCGGGCCGATGCAGTCCTTGTCAGGGGGAGCGATCATTTCGAGTTTGTCACGATTCATGGGGGTCGTTACGTTGTCCCATTCTGGCGACCAGATGCTCCGGCTATCAGCATCCGTTCGGTATTGCGTATTGCCGTCCCACGCTGGGGCGAATGGTCGTTTGCCAAAGACGGCTCACCGGGAAGCGGAACCGAAAACCTGCTTTTCTGGGGGGATGACGGTCCCAGGATGCTGCCGAGCCGCCAGAATTACAGCCGATGGTTTACCAACATGTTCCAGGTCATGTCCCCCCAGGTCTCTGCACTGTTGGCAGCGGACCTCCAGCTTTTAGGCAATAATACGAATCTGGACTGGGAGACCAGAGGGTTCAACCAGGTGATATAAACACCTGGGTGGACACGCGGTCAAGCAGGTCGTCGGAATTCCTGCGGCGGTTGCTTCTGACAGACTGTTCCCCTCTCTCTCCCTGCCGGGAAAAATAAGACGAGGCCCGCAGTTTAATACGGGCCTCGTCTTTTTCGATCTAATATCAGGATTCAACGAGTTATTGCACCGTCAGTTGATCCTGAATTTTCGCCAGGGTTTTGGATCCTATACCCTTAACCCAGGTCAAATCTTCAACTTTACTGAAAGGACCATGTTCATCACGGTACTGAACGATTCTCTCTGCAGTAACTTTTCCGATCCCCTTGACTTGTTGAAAGTCCTCAGCAGTGGCACTGTTGATATCGATGGGAGCGGTTAACGCCGCAACTTTCATCGACTTTTCAGCGGCAACGACATTGAAGGGCGCGACTAGCTGAACCGACAAACAGACGGACAGCATGACAACGAAAAACAGCTGTTTCATGACGAACTCCTTTTAATTTGTAAAAATAAAAATATGGATAGACCGATGCAGCGGACGGACCCCCCTCCCTCCTTTCTGAGCCGATTCCCCGCCTTTGCTCATGCCGCATGGTATGGCGAGTGTTGTTTTCCTGAGGCCTATTAAAACCTAAGCCAACATTTTATTCAATAGTGAATTTTTAAGAATAGTAACAATCGGTCCATGTTGAAAATTCATTTGGGATTAGCTGCTCTGGGCTTTCTTGGCAGGGAGAGTCACCAGCTTTTCCCTGGGGCCATCTGCGACGACCCGTCCGCCATCCAAGGCAATGATGCGTTGTACGATCTCCAGCATGACGGGGCTGTGCGTGGTCATGATCATGACAGTATCTTTTTCGAGTAGTTTGGGCAGGCGCGCAGCCAACAATCTTTCACCTTCAGGATCAAGGCCCAAGGTCGGCTCATCCAATAGCAGAACTCGACTCGGTTGGGCAAAAGCTCTCGCTAAAGCAACTTTCTGACGCTGTCCCCCGGAAAGGTTGTTGCCACGTTCATCCAGACTCATTCCGAGAGACATTCGTCCGCTCTCAAATTCGCTCTCCAGACCGGAAGCCCAGATCGCCTCTGCAAATCGGCTGCTCTCCTTACACCCGGAGAGACGGAGGTTATCCTCAAGCGAACCAGCAAACAATGCCGGTTCCTGACCTTTGTAGGCCAGCCATTTTACCCGGTCAAACCTGGAAATGTCATCCAGAGCCAATCCATCGATGAGCACCTGCCCCGTGTCGGGGCGGCAAAGCCCCCCCAGGCAACGCAGCAGGGTCGACTTACCAGCCCCTGGTCGCCCCAATAATGCAATTCGCTCACCGGGCGAGATAGAGAAATTGACGTTCTGCAGAGCAGCGGGGCGTCCCTCGTAAAACTTACCCAGACCGATAATGGAGATACGTCCATCAACCTCGGCTCGCGGCGTGCACTCGTGTTCGTCAATCGTTTCGAGACTTGCTTCCATCCGCGCCGCGGCTCTCTTGAAATCCTTCCACTTCCCGGTTACGGCGTACACCGACGCAACAAGCGCCATAGCGCGTCCAGCGAGAAGATTGCAGGCGATCAACTTACCAATACTCATCAGCTGGGCGTTGATCAGGTAAACCCCCGTCGTCAGGACAACGACAGTCGTCAACGTCTGAGTTGCCGTCGAGAGCATTCCCATCTGCTGGACAGAGAGACGTCTTTTCGTGTCGAAATCTGCCGTCTGTTCGGCAAGTTTGCGCCAGCCGCGCAGAAAAAGACCCGTCCCCGGTGCCGTGCGGATCACGTCGAGACACCCAAGCGCCTCCCCCATGAATGCTAGCTTAAGAGTATTGTTTTTCTCTGCTTCCTTGTTAAGCCGGGTCTGCCGCAAATAGAGGGAGAATCCGGCCACCGAAAAAAGAATAACAAGAATGACAACGACGACCATCATCTGCCAGGCAATCAGGCCGATGACAGCGAGGTAAAGAAGGATAAAAGGGATATCGGCGATTGAAAGTAAGTAGTTGGAGGAGACAAAATCCCGCGTCTGGGTCAGATCGCGATAATTGCTTAAAAACCTTGGGAATCCGCCTGGTGGGAGTTCTACCTGGCCGACCATTTCTGACCAGATTTTTTCGTCACTCCGCAGGGTCTGGTCGACACTGATTCGCTCCGTCGCCCAACTCCGCACCAGACGCATCCCTGCATCGGTGACGAGATACAGCCCCATGCCGAACACCAGTGCCCATAATGTTTCAAACAGTCCGTTCAGCGCGATCTTGTCATAAATGAGCAGAGCGAAAATTGGCAAGAGCAGCTGGCCGGAATTGATGAAAAGGCTGGCAAAACCGACTTCGGCCCAGGCGGCGCGTAATTCAGGCCAGAGGGTCTTCAACGAAGCGAAACCCCTCGATTGAAAACCATCCTGTGGCATTTTTATAACGACGGCTTCAACTTCCGTTCCGTCGTCACTTTTCACATCAATCGGTAATGGCTCCCCGTTTGCGTCGAGGTACTGCCAACGCCGCTCCATCCGATTGAGCAGAGAGAATTTCCCCTCCTCACCGCGCAAAAGCACGAGGTCCCCCGGCATATCGAGGACATCATGCAGCACGCCGGTCATATGACTGGCAGAGAGACCGACACGTTCAAGCCGCCGGATCTCGGACGCCCAGTCTTCGGAGGTGACCAGGCGACGGAGTCCTTTAACCAACAACGATGCAGCAACATGATCCAGACCGCACAAGCCGGCAACAGATGCCAAAACGGCTTGTGCATCCAGGACTTCTGTGGGGGGTAATAGAACTTCGGACTGGGTTTCTTCGGTCATCGTCACTGGTTTCTCTCAACCCTTTCTACCCTGCAACAGTTCCCGAATAATATGACTTGAAAAGACACCGTCATAAATTAGCCAATGACCCAATGAATCAACGCGGTCTGCCCTCCGTCATCAATGGTGTAATCAGCAGACACCCCTGCGGTAAAGGTCGTGGGAGTTGCAGTCCCACCTTCGTACAGCGCGCCGCTTTGCAGCACAAGAGTATCACCGCTGTCAGCCAAAATAGTCAGTTCAGACGCGTCACCATTGTCGACCATATTTTGTATGTCCTGACTGGTAACAGTTAAAATGGTGTCGGTTCCGTCACTGATGTCCAGAGCTTCAATATTGTCCGTGACATCACTGAGATCTGTCAAATCATAGGCGGCGCCCATATCATACATCTCAATCGTATCCGTATCGGCACCACCGTCAATGACCGTCGGTAAATTGGCCAGCGTACTTGAAACATGGAACTCATCGTCACCCGAACCACCGAAGGCCGAATCGCTCCCCTGGTTGGCCACGAGGGTGTCTGCACCATCATCACCATACAGGAAATCATCTCCCCCCCGCCCTTCGAGGGTGTCAGCACCATCTCCCCCTGTGAGCGTGTTGCTGCCGGAATCACCAAGCAGCCAGTCGTC
>PKUA01000003.1 GCA_002868905.1 Desulfuromonas sp. | reverse complement strand
GACCACTACTGGCGCGGGGACAATTCACAGCGACGGGACCATGGTAAGCGGGATACACATCTGACTCGTGAAAACCGGCACCGGAATCCGAATATTGGCCACACCGGCCGAAACGACAGAAACTACCGCAATAACCATCGGAAAGCAGACTCCGGAACCGACCGCATCTGGAAGCGGGAGCGCGCCACCCAGAGATTTGACCGCGATAGCCGCACCCGGGAACAGAGGCGCCACTACAGTCGCGAAGACCGGCAGGAACGACGAGATTTTCACCGAGCCGATCGCCACCGGAAGGTGGAGAAAAACAACGCGAGCAGGAGTAAACCACGCGGCTGGGGACAGATACGTTGCGCCAGCGGTCGATGCTGATGAAATCCAAAGTGCGGTGAGACGTTCAAAGCCCGACAGTCACTCCATCCAATCGGGTTCTGGACAGAGAGTTGACCGACCTCTAGCCACCCATGACCTTAAGCAGATGCGGCATCAGCTGTTTCTTGCGCGACAGGACCCCTTTGAGTTCATAGAGGTTCGGCTCCAGAGAAGGGTAGCCGATGGCGTAAGGGAGTTCCTGACCGCCATGCGCCAGAAACAGGCTCCCCCCCTCGACGATATCCGTCACCAGCAGGCCGATGAGGGCAAGGTGTTTTTCCTCCTTGAGGCGTAACAACTCGCTTTCGATGTCGTCTTTGAGTTGATAAAACTCGTCGAAGCTGACCACTTCGACTTGGCCGATGCCGACTTTCTGGTCACCGGCACCGAACTCCTTGAAGTCGGCCTGGATCAACGCCGACATCGAGCGATAACCGGTGAGAGAGGATCCGGCTTGAAACAGTTCGGTGCCGAACTGCTGCGGGTCACGTCCGGCAAGCTGACCAAGCCAGACGGCGAGTTCCCGGTCGATAGCGGTGCAGGTGGGGGACTTGAGAATCACGGTGTCGGAGAGCAGGCCGGCCAGCAGCAGGGTCGCCTGGTCAGGTTCCGGCTCCAGACCCGCCTGCCTGTAAAGGGTCGCGACCACGCTGCAGGTACTGCCGATCGGCTGGTTAACGAAACGGATCGGCCGATCCGTATGGAAATTGCCGAGCCGGTGATGATCCACCACCTCAAGGATATCAACCTTGTCGGCTCCCGAGACCGCCTGGGAGAGTTCATTGTGATCGACCAGGATCAGCTTGACCGGGGAAGGGAGCAGCAGGTTACTTTTGGTCGCCACAGCTGCCACGGCCCCGTTTGAATCGAGGACCAGGGCTCCCGGATCTTTGGCATGCATCAGCTTCAGACGCAGCTCCTCCACCCGGTCACCAAGCTGCACCGCCACAAAATCACGTATGGCGACTTTTTCGACCGGAACCGCGAGACGGCTCAACCAGGAGGCATTCGCCGTGTCGAAGTGAGTCGAGATCACCGACACGCGATTTTCGCGGGCCTGGTCCAGAATCTCGTTCGAAACCGGCAGTCCTCCGGTCACGATCAGGACCCGCACTCCGAGCTCAACCGCCTCACGCTGGACGTTCTCCCGGTCCCCGGTAATCAGGACCATCCGGCGCGGATCGCGCCCTGCCATCTTGTCGTGGAAAGTCGCGCTCGCCATGGCGCCGACGTAGAGATCGAGCTCCTCCACCCTGTCGCTATCGAAACCGCTTAACTGTTCGGCAGACAAGCAACGGCACAGGGTATCGACAGAGACGGTCACCTGGCGCATGACCGTTTCGTTACGCGGAATCAAAAACCGCTCCGCGGCATTTTTGAGCACCAGCAACCCCTCCGGCCGGCCACTCTCGTCAACGACCGGCAGCAGGCGAACACGGTGTTGGTGAAACAGCTCCAACGCTTCGGCCAGAGGGGCACCGAGCGAAACAGTCACCGGTTCACGACGAACAATGTCCGCCACCCTGGGGTGAACATCTGTCAATAGTCTCGGCGCCGGCAGGCCGACACTCTTCAGCACAAATTCGGTCTGGCGATTGAGGTTGCCAGCCCTGGCCGCTTCGATGTTTTCCGTTCCCGTCCGCTGCTGCAGACGCGCGTAGGCGATGGCGCTGCAGATCGAATCGGTGTCTGGGTTGCGGTGACCGACAACGTAAACCCGCTCCTGGGGCATGAGGTCCTCCATGATAAAGACTGTCTGACCGGTAGAGAATCGGCTTCGGGAATGTGCCAACTTTAACGTGACTTTGCCAGGATACCAACTGCAAATTGTGGACTGGAAAAAAAAGCGCAGAGGGGTTAGCATCGAACCATGTCGATGCCATCGTTGGAAAATTTCAGCAGTGATCCGCAGCTCTGTCACCAGTGTCGCGGCCTCTGTTGCCAAGGGCACCCCGGCGTCTGGGTCAACCCCGAACGTTTCTTCGCCTTGTTCTTCCCTGAGGAACGACCGGGAATAAGGAAACTGCGAGACACTTTACCCAACCTCGGGTTCGAGTTGAGAGACCTGGGGGGGGTTTTGGTCCCAGCTCCGAGCGGGTCAGAGAATGGGTGTAGCTTCCTCGGACCTGCAGGGTGTCTGCTCAAATCGAGCAACCGTCCCTGTCAATGCCTCGCCCTTCAGCCCTCCGTCGAAACCCTCATGACCGGCGAAAACCACTGTTTTTTACCTGCCGAAACCGGGTCAGGAACAGCGCGTGAGAAATGGCGGAGATATTGGACCGAGTTGGAACGGGTTCAGCAGGCGTAATTATGCAGACTCAATCCTGCTCACTCCGAGGAATTCCAACTGCGGAGGGGTAGAAAATATTTCAACATTTGGGAGCAAACATCCCCAAAGTCACCTTCCTGATGGGGATAATAGCACTGAAAACCGACAAAACTTGGCAACCGGAATGACAAATTATGACAACCCATGTATCAGGACAGGCTTTTCAGGGGCGGATACCTCAAAACCTTGGCCTGAATCTCTTCACGCAAACCTTCTGACATTCCGGCCTTGAGTCTTCCTTCAGCTTTTTGGATCTCGGAATGTATCCGTTCAATTTTATCCGGCAGATCAGGCTCGGTTCCGGCTGCAGTTCGTGCCAGGTCATAAAGATCAACATATTTTTGATAAAAGTTGTTCAACATGCTTATGTCGGAGGAGCGTGAGCCCGACTCGTCAATAATCAAGCCCTTGACCATGTCCACTTCTTTTATGGAGGAATTCAACGACGATATGTCAGCCTTATCCAAAGGGGTCTGCTGCTCAATCACCTTCTTGAGTTTATTATCAACCATTGATTGACTCATTTTTATCACATAAAGTGTTTTAACAAATGATTCATTGAAGGCTGTTTCTTTTGCCATCCCCTGGTAGAGAACAAAACCTGCGCCAAGTACCGAAATGAGGACGATAGCAAGCAGTGCATAAACGATTTTCTTCCTGCCCCCCGACTTCGAAACAGCGGCCTCTTCGTCCTCAGAAAAATCGAACGTTTCCTGTCGAACCGCTTTTGCCTTGCGCTCAAAGGAGAACGAAAAACCCTTGTCATGCGAAACGCGTTGTGCCGGCTTTTTCTTCTGAACGACCCAATAATCAGGAAAAAGAGCGTGACATGATTGGCAGAAATAATCAGGACCAACCTCTTCACCGCAATGGGAACAGAAGACCTTCCAGTCCTTCTTATAGGCTCGAAGTGCGAAGTTTTCCCGGTTAAGCCAAACCTTTTGACTACATTCCGGGCAAGGGGTGAAGCCCCCTTTTTCCTCGGATGAAGGTTCCTGCAACTCAACGGTGTTGGAACAGTCGGGACACAAGCATTTCATCATGAAGTACCTTGGACATGGGTGTTAGAATACAAATCAAAAAGCAGAGACGAGCCCCATATATGACCCTTCGCTCGCCCTTATGATGTCATCACTACTCGATGGATCAAGAAGAGATAATGCGGAATCTCCGTCGGCACCTTTACTATAGATGTCGAAATCGATATTAATCGGTGTTCCGGCAATCGTCCTGGCTGATGCTGGAACATTTGCCACGTTGACATAGACGTAGTTATTACCAAAAGGATCCAGCGTATTTTGGAAATTGATATCGCCAATTGCGTTAGGATAAACGCCAGTGTCGATAAAATAAGCGGTGACCGCCCATTCGATTGTTTTTATAGTGGAAGTTGCGGAAGTGACCTTAGCGCGGTTTATAAGCTTATTATACGACGGAACCGCAATAGCAGCCAGGACAGCCATGATGGCGACCACGATGATGAGCTCAACGAGTGAAAATCCCTCTTCACCATGACGGTTATTGCGGCAAAATGAAAGATGAAGTCTGTGCCCAACCACGTCCCGAAACTTATGCCACATAATTCCACCCACTCAGAAAAGTTTAAACTTTATCTGTCCGTTATTGCCCCCCCCAACGACATTCTACAAATGACAGGCATAATACATAATGAGAATTTGTATTGTGCACATTACATGCCGACAATGCAAATATTTTCACCCCGCTCCCCATCTTGACAATTCCGGAAAGAACTATTCAGGATTCAAGCTAGCATAGCAATTCACTTTCAATCTGCCAAGACCGCCCGGTGCCGATAAAGACCAAAAAAATCCCCCGACTTCTTGGAGGGTGGGGAAAGTCGGGGGCAATAAAAAGTTGAAATTTGAGGTTAAGTCAGGTCCGGGGCATAACCATTCTGACCACACCGAGCACCTGCTCGGGCCGAAACGGTTTGACGATCCAGCCGGAGGCGCCGACGACTTTCCCTTGCCGCTTGAATTCATCGTTCGTTTCAGTGGTGAGCA
This sequence comes from Desulfuromonas sp., assembly GCA_002868905.1. GTDB lineage: Bacteria > Desulfobacterota > Desulfuromonadia > Desulfuromonadales > Geothermobacteraceae > BM304. The sequence continues at coordinate 15,897 of PKUA01000003.1, read as the reverse complement.
TAATGATCGGCATGAAACGGTGCCCGGGCAGCTTACGCACCTGTTTTACGAGTCCTATCCCGTCGAGCTTCGGCATGTTCAAATCAGTCACCAGCATGTCAACATGCTGGTTTTCCATGATCTTCAAAGCCTCTTCACCATCTTTTGCCTCGACAACCTCGTAGCCGGCATCCATCAGGGTCGTTCCGAGCAGTTGCCGCACGGTGGGCGAATCATCGACGGTCAGTATCCTGCTTGCCATGATCTTTCTCCTTGCCCCTCTTGAAACGCTGTGATTCCGGGGCACCTTGTTCCCGACGTTTTGAGCAAGCCCCAGGGAACCGGGTTCATTGTGCAGGTCACGCGGTTCGCAGGTGCAGACTTTCCACCCGTGACTTACGACGCAAATCGAGCGAGAGAACCCGGTGGCCCAGCACCTTGAAGTACGTGACAAACTCGAACACCTCGTCCGGTTGGCAGACAAACAACGGGAACCTCGCCGAGAGGGTGCGGCAATAATCCTGGCGCCGCAAATTGAACTGCTCGTGGTCGACGATCAAAACCGGCAGACTGGATTGACGGGCGTCGAGGTTTTTGAGGAACACCCAGGACTGATGACTCAGCTCGGCAGAATTGATGATGATACAGAAGGGCCTCACGTCCGAGTCCTGCGCTTCATCAAACCGCTCCAGGAATGTCTCGGGGTCGTCAAACCGTACAAGCCGGTAATCTTCCGCTATGGCAGGGCTCGTTTCATCTTGTGGAGATAAGCCCTGCTTATCCAGGATGTAAATCACTCTGTTCATATCTTTGCCACCTGAACCGGCAAACGGCTCATTCGCTTTTTTGCCATTCTGTAAATTCCTCCGAGGACGCCGGGCAAGCACCTGTCTACACCCAGCACAATTAAATTAGGTCGCTTCGACTTCTTGCTGATTTTCAGCGGTTGCGCCCGAAGAGCCGACGTCCTGCACCAGGGCGATTTCGTCACTGTTGAAAACCCGGTTAATATCGAGCAGGATGACGAACTGCTCGTCGACTTTGCCCATCCCCTGGATAAACTCCGATCTGAGCTTACTGCCCAACCTCGGTGCCGGTTCAATTTGATCCCCGGCAATATCGAGCACCTCCCTGACGCCATCCGCCAGGGCGCCGACCACGAGAACTTCGTCGTCGATGTCAATCTCCAGGATAACGATACAGCTGTCCCGGCTCTCTTCGCCGGTTGCCATTCCGAGCTTGAGACGCATGTCGACAACCGGGACCACCTGCCCGCGCAGGTTGATCACACCGAGCATGTAATCCGGCGTCTGGGGGACCCGGGTCACTGCAATCAGGGTCAACACCTCCCGGGTTTTCTCGACAGGGACTCCGAAGAGCTCATTACCGAGGTTAAATGTCACGAACTGGTTTGTTGCCGATGCTGTTTCCGCCATGTCGCTCACCTCAATACGTCTCGAATTGGTGATCAAGAGAATCATCCTCCAGATTGAACTCAACGCCGTTACTGCGCTTGACCCCCGTGCCGGATGCGGCAGTGGTGACATGGGCGATCTGCGCCTTTTGCCCGGCGCTGCCGGCCTGTTCAACAGTTCGACTCTTTTGCTTGCCGACCACGGTTTTATCGATAACAAAGGAGCCGATCATCTCCGAAAGATTTTCGGCCTGACTGCTGAGTTCTTCGGCGGTGCTCGCCATCTCCTCGGAGGTGGAAGCGTTCTGCTGAATCACCGCGTCGAGCTGCTGGATGCTAAGACCGATCTGCTCCGCGCCGGAATCCTGTTCACGACTTGCGGCGGAGATGTCCTGCACAAGCTCGGCGGTCTTCTGGATATTCGGCACCAGTTCATCCAGAACGGAGCCGGCTCTTTCGGCCACGTCGACGCTGCTGGTGGAGAGATCATTGATTTCGCCGGCGGCCACCTGGCTTCGCTCGGCCAGTTTACGAACCTCGGCGGCGACAACGGCGAACCCTTTACCGTGTTCCCCGGCGCGGGCCGCCTCGATAGCGGCGTTCAGGGCGAGCAGGTTGGTCTGGCGGGCGATCTCCTCGATGATCATGATTTTCTCGGCGATATTCTTCATCGCACTGACGGTCTGCACCACCGCCTCACCACCCTCGAGGGCCTTCCGGGCGGCCTGGGTGGCGATCTTCTCGGTCTGAGAAGCGTTGTCAGCGTTCTGCCGGATATTGGCGGTCATCTCCTCGATGCTGGAGGAGGCCTCCTCGGCCGAGGCGGCCTGCTCGCTCGCCCCTTGCGACATCTCCTCGGAGGAAGCGCTCATCGCCTGGGAGCCGGTAAACACGTTCTCCGCCGCAACTTTGATCTGGGCCACCAGCTCGTTCAGGGCCTTGTTCGCCTTGGCCAGCGGCTCGCGGATGACCCCTTGCGCCTTGAAGGTAAAATTCCCTGTCGCCAGGTTCTCGAATGCGGCAACCACCTCATCCTTCATGTTGATGGCAAACCGGTCGAGGGCGTCGGCCATCTGCCCGATCTCGTCCTTACGCTCCATGTTCAGGCGCTGATCGAGGTCGCCCGCGTTCATTTTGTTGAGCATTTCGACGGTTTTTCCCATCGGGATCGAAATACTGCGGGCGAAGAACCAGGCGAAACAAAGGCCGAGCAGGATGCCGAGACCGATGATCCCCCAGAGGATACTCTTCGCCGTAGCCGCCATAGTGGCGATTTCACTCTTTTTCGCCGCGACGCTCTTGCTAACTGACTCCTCGAGCCTTTCAGCGGTTCCAATTGTCTTGTCGGCTGCCTTCTTGATATCAGCGAGCAGAAGTTTGATCTCCTGATCCTTGTCAACCAGTACGTCGAAATCCCTGCTGTACTGATTGAGTTCGGCAAAAATTTTCTCTTTGTTCGCGGATGACAAGGACGATTCTCCCACCAACTCCTTCAGGCTCACGATAGCTTTGTCGGCGCGCTCCATGTACTTGCTGTCACCCCGCAGCATGTAGTCCTTCTCGTGCCGACGAATGGTCAGGTAGAGGACTTCACCATCATTGAAGCTATTGTCCTGCAGGACCTTCTCGACGTTATGCGCCGCCTGGCGAAAAGCACCGTAAGCACCCGACTTTTCGTCGAGACCAAGTGCGACCTGGGCATCGACAAACTTTTTAAAACCGGCACGATAGTCAGCAAGAAACCCGACCATCTTCCGACTCTGCTGCCTGATGGATTGTTCCTCGGCCCGGGAATCAATTCGCTTGGCCCGCTCCTGCGCCTGGTCGAGATGGACGTTGACCATGTCGGGATATTTCATATCCTTGCGCATCAGGAAATCCTTTTCGCGACGTCGCACCTGCAGAACATCCGTCACCATCATGTCGGCGTCTTCCATCTGTTCCCACTGCAGTTCCACCTCACCCTGGTAACCACTGATAACCTGATCCAGTTCGTAAACCCCGACCAGTCCGACAATGGTCAGCAAAACCAGGACGGCTCCGAATCCCAAACCTAACTTCGCTCCGATTTTCATTGTTTCCCCTTTCCTAACTTCTATCGTTGGCCCGGCGTTTCATCCCTCTCAAGTTCGCCAAGCGTTTCCAGCAAGCGATCACTGGTACAGCTTCTCAACAGCAAACCGGGTCGTTCTTGAGCAGGTCTGTCTTTCACCGCAGATTCATGGCTAACCTGACCGAGCAACAGGACCGGGAGTTTAAAACCATATGTTTCCAGATGATCGAGCTCCTGCTCAACCTGGCGAAAAGATCGAACACCCGAGAAAACCAAACAGTGAAACTTCTCTGGAATCGTACTGCCAAGATTGATCGCCTCGAATCCGTCCCGGATCTCGTAAGTTTCGTACCCGCCGAGTCTGATTGTCATCCTGATGGCCCGCTGGCCACTCTGGCATTGATCAAGAATCATCACCGCACGTTTCAAATTTTTCTCCGACACCCTGTTATTCCTCGCCATGGTCCCTCCCAGGGAACAGCCAGCAATCTGAGCAATGACGGTGCCAACCCTGGAGAAATTACACAACACACTGATATCCTTAATATTTTCAAAATAAAAAAACCTTTGCAACGCCGGGCGGGCGTAACAAAGGTTTCAAGAAAAGCACAGGAATCTCGTCTAACATTGCGAGACCTAACTGTTTTCTCGGTTTTTAATGAATGTTACAAATAAATAACTTTAGTTATTCTCCTCCGCCATGTTTTTCAGCCGCTTGCTCAATGCCGGCTGAGAAATACCAAGGAGTCGAGCCGCAGCTGACCGGTTCCCATCGGCACGCTCCATTGCTTCGAGCACGAGGGTTTTAACCGCCTGCTTGATAGTCGGGAAGTCCTCTCCCGCGCAATTTTCAGGAATCGATGCAGTATGAGCAAACCCGTTGGTGCCTTCAGGCGAAACGAAACCGGAAAGAGTCCTGAAAAACTCCAATGTCAGAGGGCCTTCACAGTGCTGGCTCATGGCGTCAAAAATCAATCCGCGCAGTTCACGGATATTGCCATGGAATGGACAGGACTCCAGGGCCTTGACGACTGAGCCGGGAACAGGTGGTACGGGTTTGTTCATCGATGCAGCGGATTCGGCAATAAAATGCTCCAACAGCAGTCCGATATCCTCGGGACGGTCACGCAACGGGGGAATCTGGACATGATGGGTCTGCAGGCGGTAATAGAGGTCGCGACGAAAACTCCCCTGGTCCACCTTTTCAATCAGGTTGTGGTTTGTCGCGAAAACCAGCCGGGCCTGCACTTTTTTATGTTGATCGCTGCCAAGTGGATAATATTCCTTCTCCTGAATAAAACGGAGCAACTTGATCTGCGAAGCCGGCTCAAGATCACCAATCTCGTCGAGGAACAGGGTCCCACCCGCCGCCTTTTCTACCAGGCCGGTTCGTTCTTTCTCGGCACCGGTAAACGCTCCTTTCACATGCCCGAACAGGGTGTCGGCAAAAGCGTTATCATCCAACCCGGCGACATTAACCGCGACCCAGGGGGCATCGGGATCACCCGCACGGTGGACCGCGCGGGCGAGTAGCTCCTTGCCGACACCGCTCTCGCCGGTGATCAGCACCGGTTCAGAACTGACCGCGATCGCCTCGACATACCTGAAGATCGCCTCCATCCGCGCAGAGCATGTGACAATCCCCTCGAACAATTCATGTCGGGCCGGAGCCGATGACAGCACCTGCTCCTTGAGATTCCGGTTCTCATCCTTCATCTGGCGCATCTCCAGCGCCCTGCGGATGGCGTTGAACAACCGATCGTTGTCATCGGTCTTGATGAAATAATCGTAGGCGCCGTCCTTCATGCAGTTAACGGCGAGCTCGACCTCGTTCCTGCCGGTCAGGATAATCACCGGGATCTCGGGATGAGCCTCCCGGATCTGAACCAGCAACTTGTGGCCGTCGATGTGCGGCATGGTCATATCGAGAATCGCCAGACTGGCCGCCTGATTGGCCAGAAGCGGCAGCGCCTGGCGGCTGTCCTGACACGGCATAACGTGGTTGATGCCGAGGTGGCGCTGCAATGCCAGGCTCAGGTTGCGCAACCATTCGCGCTCGTCATCCACCAGCAGGACCGGATATTCCGGAAACTGAGGTTTACTCATCGTCATCACCTTTTCGAATGGGCAGCGCCACCCTGAACGTGGTCCCTTCCCCAGGCGTTGAATTGATATTCATCCTGCCATCGTGCTCTTTGACGATGCGGGAGGTAACCGAAAGGCCGAGCCCGGTTCCACCCTCCTCGCGCCTGGTGGTAAAGAAAGGATCTGTCACTTTTTCGATCAATTCCGCGGGGATGCCCCTCCCCTCGTCGGACACCTCAAGCACGATCATCTCCTTGTTGTCTGTCATACCGAGACTGACCCTGACTGCGCTATCTCGCGAGTCCAACGCCTGGCAGGCGTTGTGAACCAGGTTGAGCACCACCTGTTCCAGGCGCTGGGCGTTGCCCCGAAGGACCGGCAACCTCTCACTGGTCTGGACCTCAAAACGGCTGGTGCTGTTCCTGATCTGGTTTCGCAAGAGGCGCACTGCCTTGTCGATGACCTCTGCCATATCGACATCCTCTAACAGGTCATCCGGGTTCTCACGGGCGAAATCCTTGAGTTCCCGGACGATCCCCTTGATCCTTTTGGCACCGCCATAAATATCCTCCAGCGTCTCGGTCACATTGGCCCGAAAAGCACTATAGTATAGCCCTGCAATCATGAGATCAGGGTCCTTCTCCGCGATTTCGTCAAGCAGAGGCAGGATGTCCTCGAATGCATCCTGAATCATCGGCATCGCCATCAACACCAAACCGGTCGGGTTATTGATCTCGTGAGCGATGCCGGCCGAAATGCTGCCGAGCGCCGCCAGGTGCGCAGAGCGTGCCGCTTCCTCGCGCAGTTGAATTTTCTCGGTCAGGTCGCTCGATATCTGGATGACATTAATCACCTTGCCGAGCTTGTCCTTGATCGGGTATCCCTTGACACCCCAGGTACGATCATCATCGGTTTTCCGAATAATTTCGAAGGACTCGCCCGAGTCGAACACCTGCCTGATGCAATTTTGACATACCGAACTGTCGAGACAGTCCCAGATTTCCTTGCAGCTGCGGCCCCGCAACTTTCTCGACTCTGTCGCGTACTGTGCACCAGCTCCCTGGTTGGCCCAAACCACCTTATAGTCAGCATCGAAAAGAACAAGGGAATCGGTGATCCCTTCAAGCACCGCCTCGAACTCCTGGGACAATCTTCGATAGCGGGCCTCGCTCGTGCGAAGCGCCTCCTCGGACTCTTTCAAGACTGTGACATCTTTGACAAACGAGATGTAGCAGTTTCGACCGTTCAAGCTAAGTGTCCGGGCCGAAATGAGACCGGGAAACGTCTCCCCGTCCGCTTTACAAAAAGTCGCTTCGAAATTTTTGATATGACCTTCTTCTCTCAGCCTTTCCATGTACGCCCTGCGCACAGATTCATCCTGCCATACCCGTAGGTCGGTCACCGGTTTTCCAACAACCTCCTCGCGGGACATTCTGAACAGGCCCATACTCGCTTCGTTGCATTCGATGACGCGGGTGGTATCGAGATCCATCAAGACCAGAAAATCGGGATTGGCCTCAAAAACTCTTCGGAAACGCGCTTCACTGTCGCGGAGCTGCTGTTCGGTCCGTTTCTGCTCCGTGATGTCCTTTATATAAGCGACACTACATGGTTCGCCCCTGAAGTCGATATGCCGTGCAGAAATCAGACCGAAGAACGAGGTGCCGTCACGGAGCATCAATTCAGTCTCAAAGTTGTCGACCTTCCCCTCCACCGTCAATCGCTGCAGGAATTTGTCACGCAAGGAAAGATCCTTCCAGAGGCCCAACTGAACAGTCGACTTCGACTCTTCAAGGTCCTCCCGCCGGTAACCGAACTGTTCAAGTCCTGCATCGTTGACATCGAGCACGGTTCCGTCAGACGAACTGACCAGGGCGATGGTGTCGGGACTGGTCTGGGTCAGGGTACGGAAATAGATTTCGTTTTCCTCCAGTTTCTCGGCGGCAAGTTTATTCGCGGTGATATCCCTGCCGACGGACTGATATTCGATAATCCGGCCAGAATCGTCGAAGATTCCCCGGTCCGTCCAGGCATTCCAACCGATCATGCCGTCCGGGAGAAGTACCTTGTGCTCGCCGTGAGACACTGGAGCTTCGGGAGAAATTGAAGAAACCCGCTCTTCAAACACCTTTCGGTCGTCGGGACTGATCAGAGGAAAGAAACTGGTCCCGATCAGCTTATCCCGCGACTGGCCAAAATGGCGACAGTAGCTGTCATTGACAAAAGTCCTGGTCCCATCCGGTCGCCAACGCACAATAAACTCGGTCTGGTCTTCGACGATCCTGCGGAAGCGCTCCTCGCTGGTCCGTAGCATCTTCCCGGCACGGCGCATGAAAAGGATCAACAATATAGAGACAGCCAAAAGGGTAAGAACCACCCATTGCACCACGTCTTTGGTCTGCAAGCCATGCTCAAACGGAATGACAAACCATTTTCGCTTCAAGGCCTGGAGTTCTTCGGGGAGGAAAGAGTTGAGCCCCTTTTCCAGGATACCGACCAGGAAAGGCCAGTCTTTCCGCACCCCCATGGCGTAGGAATCTTCTGCGAACGCGGTCGGGGCCGCAATTTTCAAATTGACCAGACCGAGCTTGTCGATCAGGTAACTGCCGACGGCGAGGTTGCCGACGTAGGCGTCGGCTTGGCCGAGTGCGACCGTCCGCAATGCTTTATCGGTGGAATCGACTTCAAGCAGGTCGGCACCAGGAACAGTCTCCCGGATCTGGGTTGCGGAAATGAAGTCGTTTTCCGTGACCACCCTCAGTCCTTCAAGGTCAGCCATCTCCGAAACGAACACTCGGTCTTTCCGGGTAAAGATCACCTCGGGGAAGGAGATGTAATCGCGAGTAAAATTGTAATACCTCTCCCGCTCTTCGGTGTGGGTGATCATCAACACCAGGTCGACGCCATTGCCGTTCCTGAGCCGCTCAAGCGCCTCTTTCCAGGGCATGTCGGGGGTCGGCTGGAATCTCAGGCCGACACGCTCACCGATCAGGTTGAGGTAATCGACGGCGAGGCCCTGAAAGCGACCATCGGCGTAAAATTCAAAAGGGGGATAACTGCGACTGATGCGGACGTTGATGACAGGGTGGTCGGCGATCCAGGCGCGTTCGGAATCTGTTAGGGGGATGTCGCCACCTAAAAGATCTGATTCTTCGGCCCAAACCGGACTGGATGGAAAGGAAACGATTCCGACCAGGAATAACGAGATAACTAATAGACGCCCTCGAACCATTTCATCCAATCCGCTGCCTTCGCATCGTAAATTGATTACCGACCGGGCAACCAAGTATTCAACGAATTATCACCATTTAAATGATATCAATAAATCTTTTTTCTACAAAAATCGTTCCATTTGTACTCCCCAAACGAACCTTGTCAACCATATTGCCCCTAGATCGATGGAGAGCCGCAATCCGATCTGACGTTCATTGGTGAGCGACAAATTCATAGGCTTATCGACCCACCGTGCAGAGATACCAAATAGAGCCTCTGGTTTGGCACCAAAAGAACCTTGACTGTTAACTTTTGTTATCCCGGCCCATAACTTTCGTTATCCCGGCCCATAACTTTTGTCAACTTCCCCCCGGCTCAAGGTACGGTCCATCGACCGAAACGTGATGTGGTATATGTCGTAATTTGAGGCCGGAAGCGCACACTCATTTCACTTGCAATGAGAATGGATTTCAGATTTGGATCGCGAAAATAACGACTTGGCCACCCTGGCAAAAGTTGGGCTTTTCGTCGTCCCGTCAAACGACAAAAAATCACCATTTATGCGAGCGAAGCTCAATATTGAAAAACTCGGCAGAAATATTTTTGAATGATATCTGAAAGTTGCAACTATCTTCTTTAAAGGGCCCAGGCGGAAGAACTGTCAACAAGTTTAAAAATCACGTTGTGATAGAAACATGAGCCCTCCATAATCGCACCAACTGACACGCCGAAACTCAAGCTCCAGATGTTTTACCTTCAGGCACTACGCACCTTGAAAATGAATTAACCCCGCATGTTCCGAAAATTGAACGGGCCCAAAAAAACTTTTATGTGATTTTGTTTTTTTTGATACGACCTCTCTCCAAATAAAACGCCAGGCAAACAACACTCCAAGCTGCTGTTTTTTTCGACACTTTCCAGAAAAAACAATTCAAACATGGATTCCAGACCGACATTGGCATGGTACTTGCCAACACTGTCTGGCTCTAAACTGGCACCCTACCCAATCAATCAACGACAGAAATCGATCAAGGAGAAACAAAATGAAAAAACTGATCCTCTTAGCAACAGCAACAATTCTCATACTGATGGTTTCCTTGCCGGTTTATGCCGCCGGGAAAAAGGTGCTCTTTATTGACTCTTATCACCAGGGTTATGCCTGGAGCGACGGAGTTCAAAAAGGCGTCGAAATGGGTCTTGACGGCAAGAGCATCGATCTGAAAATTGTGCGCATGGATACCAAGCGCAACAAAACCGATGAATTCAAAAAAGCTGCAGCCCAAAAGGTAAAATCCGAGATCGAGAGTTTCAACCCTGATGTTGTCATCGCGGCCGACGATAATGCATCGAAATTCCTTATCATGCCTTTTTACAAGGATGCCGCCCTGCCATTCGTCTTCTGCGGGGTCAACTGGGATGCGTCAGTCTACGGTTTCCCTTACAGCAACGTGACCGGCATGGTCGAGGTTGCACCGGTCAACGAACTCCTGGCACAGCTCAGGCAATACGCCCCGGGCAACAAGATCGGTTACCTTGCCGCAGATGTTCTCACAACCCACAAGGAGGCCGATAATTACAAGGCCATCCTTGGCATTGATACCGTCAACTACTATGCAAATGATATGCAGGACTGGAAAAAGGGCTTTATGGAACTGCAAAACCGGGTGGACACCTTGATTGTCGGCAACACTGCCGGCCTGCCGGGTTGGAACGAAGGTGAGGCAGAGGCGTTTGTGGTGCAGAACACCAAGGTCCCAACCGGTGCGACTGATGAGCACATGGCTCCTTTCGCCATGTTCGGCTTCGTCAAAATCCCCGAGGAGCAGGGGTTCTACGCGGCCACAAAGGCTCTTGAAATTCTTGACGGCAAATCTCCCGGGGATATTCCTGTTGTTACCAACAAGGACGGCAAACTGTATGTCAACCTGAAGATTGCCAGCGCTGCCGGGGTAGACGTACCATTTGAGATTCTCAGCTCTGCCAGCAAAGTCATCGAATAAACCCAGCGGTTCATTGAGTCAACACAGTCGCCCACACTTAGTATGTGGGCGACTGTGCACAAATCAGAAAACCAGTTGTCAAGCGCTCGCATTGGAGGCCACACATGGCTGTCGTTGTAAAACGTAAATTGATGCACAAATTTCTTTTCTCGATTCTTACAGTCATTGTCCTGGGGATGGGAGGATTAACATTTTTCTCCTATACGATGGCCAAAGATGCACTCGTTGAGACCGTTGAGAAACAGATCACCCTGATAGTTGAATCTACAGTCAAGTCGATATCGATGTGGGTCAAGGGGCGCCGCCTGGACATTGACAACTGGAGCGAACAGAAGATTTACCAGTCGGCTGTTGAAGACTCCTTCCTCGGCAAAGCTGCCCGCAAGGGTGCAAATAATGAGTTGACTCGGCTCAAAGAAGAGTATGGCTACTACACTGACATTCACCTTTTAAATAAACATGGAGATGTCGTTTCGAGTTCTGCTTCCGAATCAATCGGAAAATTGAATCTGGCTTCCACCGATTATTTCAAGAACGTCATGTCCGGTGAAATTGTCGTTTCTAAAGTCATGAACGACACAGACCAAAATTTCCCATATTTCGCCATTGCCAGTCCGGTCCATAGCAAAGGCAACATTGAAGGCTCCCTGGTCGGTTTTGTCGATATGACTCGCCTCAGTTCCCAATTTATTGATTCCGTTAAGTTTGGCGACACAGGCTACGCTTTTATGTTCGACAAGGATGGATTGGTGATCGCCCATCCTGATCCCAGCCAAATTCTCAAAACGAACATGGCAAACCTTGATTTCGGCAAACACATGCTCGAGAAAAGAAATGGTTCCCACACCTACAGCTACAAAGACCTGCAAAAATATGCCTTCCTGATGCAGGAGGAAAGTCTTGGTTGGACCGTTGCCGTCGGAATTGGGCTTGATGAATTAAACGCACCAGCCATCAGGATACGCGACATCAACTCCCTGCTTGCCTTGATCGTGATGGTCGTTGCCGCGATCGTCGTTTACGTCGTAGCACGAAAAGTTATCGTTCCGATTACTAAAGCAGTCGAACTTGCCGAGGCCATCCGCCTTGGCGACCTCTCGAAACGGCTCAACACGAATCTCCAGGACGAAGTTGGCCAACTCTCCTCTTCATTGAATTCCATGGCGGAAGGGTTACAGGAAAAAGCCCGTCTGGCTGATGCCATTGCCGAAGGGGATTTAACAGTTACCGTAACGCTTGCTTCTGAAGAAGACCAGTTGGGGAAAGCTCTCAAGGCCATGACGGATGTCCTCAATGATGTGATTCAGCAAGTCATCGCCTCCGCCGAGAATGTCGCATCTGGGAGTAAGGCTCTCGCTGCGTCGAGTCAGCAAATGTCACAGGGGGCCATAGAGCAATCGGCCTCGGCTGAAGAGGCTTCAAGCTCTATCGAAGAGATGACAGCCAACATTCGACAGAATACCGACAATGCCTTACAGACCGAAAAAATTGCCGTTCAGTCCGCCCAGGAAGCCGAACAAGGTGGGAAGGCAGTGTCCGACACGGTCAAGGCGATGCGGGAAATCGCCGAGAAAATTACGATCATTGAGGAAATCGCCCGACAAACCAACCTTCTGGCATTAAATGCCGCAATCGAAGCCGCCCGAGCCGGAGAACATGGCAAAGGGTTCGCCGTGGTCGCGGCCGAGGTCCGCAAACTTGCCGAACGAAGTCAGGTTGCGGCAGGCGAAATTAACAGTTTGTCGTCATCGAGTGTGGAGGTCGCTGAAGGAGCAGGCCAAAAACTTGACAGCATTGTGCCCAGCATTCAAAGAACGGCAGAGCTCGTACAAGAGATAGCAGCAGCCAGCAGAGAGCAGGATGCAGGGGCCGAACAAATAGGGCAAAGCATTGACCAGTTGGACAAAGTCATCCAACAAAATGCAGCCTCGACTGAAGAGATGGCGTCAACTTCAGAAGAGTTGACAGGGCAGAGTGATCAATTAAGGGAGATGGTGCGTTTTTTCAAGGTGAAAAGCATTTTGAAAAAAACGACTGCTTCACACAATGTGGTGGACAAGAGGGCTGAGTTTAAAAATCTAAAACTCATCGGCGACAAGAAAAAACAGAAAGCCTCAGGTGGCATACCTCCTTCTCAAAAAGAAGGTATCGAGATTGCCCTGGATGATCCTCTGGATAAAGATTTTGAAGAATACTGAGCGACAAAAGCATGTGTGCATCGATTGAAGTTCTAAACAGCCAGCAATACGTTACATTCCGTTTGGGCGAAGAACTATTCGGTGTCACAGTCACCAGGACCCAGGAGGTATTAACTGTAACTACAATTACCAAGGTGCCGCAAACACCGGATTACCTTCTGGGTGTCATCAACCTGAGAGAAAATGCGGTTCCGGTCGTCGACATGCGCTTGAAACTCGGCCTGGCAGCAGGCGAAGAGACCGAGGAGACCTGTATTATCGTGATTGAGGTTCAGGTTGAAAACGAGGCTATTGTCGTGGGAGTCTTGGCGGATGCTGTCTGCGAAGTCCTCGATGTCCGCCCAGAAGACATCGAACCGCCACCCAAGCTCGGAACCCACCTGGAGACTAAGTTCATATCCGGGCTGGGCAAGGTCGATGAGCAGTTCCTGATTCTGTTGGATATCGACAGTGTCTTTTCAGGTGATGAACTGGCGATCCTTGAAGAAGCCGGTCTGTGCACATCGAATGCTGAATCGAGGTGATCATTGTGCCAGGATCGTCTGGTCCGAAAAAAATCCCCCGACACCGGAGGAGGTGGGGTCGGGGGGAATGGACCCTAGGGGAAAAAGGGTCTTGGCAATAATTTTGTGACCTCCCAAGGAGCAATAGAGGTGCCAAAACTGCCAAAGCCCCCTAACCTCCTGCAATAACACTGCTTTCTACAAAAAACCTGCGACACTCCTGCCCCATCTCAACGAAAAAAGCGGCCGATATCGGCCGCTTTGACGAAAATTCACACCTTGTAACCCTCCGCCGGCGAGTCAGGATCAGCCCTCCTCCCCCAACTCGTACTTCTCCAGTTTGTAACGCAGGGTGCCGCGCGGCACGCTGAGCAGCCGGGCGGTTTTCGCCACGTTGCTCCCGGTGATCTCCAGGGCCTTGCCGATCAGCTCCTTTTCGATCTGTCCGACCATCTCCTCCAGCATGATCCCCTCCGGTGGGATTTCGAAAGAGACCGGGGCATCCGCGCGCGGCTTCTCACCCCAGATCTCAGCCGGAAGGTGTTCGCGTTTTAACGTCTCGACGTTGTGCATGATGCAAATCCGCTCGACGATGTTTTTCAACTCGCGAACGTTGCCTGGCCAGTGATAGCGCATCAGCAAATCCAGGGCGTCGCGAGAGACCTCGCGGATATCCTTGCGGAAGGCCCGGCTGAAAAACTTGAGGAAATATTCGAGCAGGTGAGGGATGTCCTCGCGTCGTTCCCGTAAGGGCGGGATATGGATAGGGAAGACATTGAGGCGGTAATAGAGGTCTTCGCGGAACTCTTTCTGCTCCATCGCCCCTTTCAGGTCGCGGTTGGTCGCCGCCACCACCCGGACATCGATATCGATGTTGCGCGTTCCACCGAGACGGCGGATCTTCCGATCCTCCAACACCCGCAGCAGTTTGACCTGCAGGTTCATATCCATTTCACCGATCTCATCGAGAAAGATCGTCCCGCCGTTCGACTCCTCGAACAACCCGATCTTGCGATTCTTGGCATCGGTGAAAGCGCCTCTTTCGTGGCCGAACAGCTCGGTCTCGAGCAGGTTGAACGGTAAAGAACCGCAGTTGATCTCGACGAACGGCTTGTTGGTGCGCGGCGAAAGGTTATGGATCGCCCGTGCCACCAGTTCCTTGCCGACGCCGCTCTCGCCGGTGACCAGGACCGTGGCTGACTCATGCTTGGCGACCTCGCGAACCTGGCGGTAGACCTGAAGCAGCTGCGGACTTGAACCGACCATGTCGGCACCGGAGAGATCTTTCTCCTTCTCGCCGCGCCTGAGCTGGCGCACTTCACGCCGCAGGTTCTGCGTCTCGAGGGCGAGACGAACGATCAGGTGGATGGCGTCGGCCTTGAACGGCTTCTTGATGTAGTCGTAAGCGCCGAGCTTCAACGCCTCGACCGCGCTCTCCACCGTCCCATAGCCGGTAATGATGATCACCAGCAGGTTCGGATCGATCTCCCGCAACTCCCGCAGTACGTCGAGACCGCTGCGCGCCCCGAGATTGAGATCGAGCAGGACCAGGTCGATCTCCTCTTCGCCGACGATCCGGACCGCTTCTTCGCCGCTCTCGGTCGACAACGGCCGAAAACCGTCCTCGGCCAGAATTCGTTCCAGGTTTTCCCGGATAAACGCTTCGTCGTCGACAATCAGAATCTTTTCCATGCTGACCTTCCCGGTGGAGGGATATTTTCGATGAGACGGCCCTCTGGGACATCTCGGGTTTTGTGTGGGTTGCAAACGTTGGGAGACGCCTCACCGAAGCGTCTCTACGGGGAGCACCGCTGCATTGCCGCACCGTAGACGTAGCATGCTACGCCTCGACCGTTGGAACGAAGCTCGAGACACATTGCAATGTGTCTCGACAGGCAATAGGCTATTCTACGGAAGAAAGGAGGGAGGACGCAAGACAAAATGGTGGATTTCCGCCATTACTCAGGGAGTCAGAATGTAAAATGGTGACTGAAACCCATCCGGCCTGACAATTGTGGCGGTATTTAGCCTCTTCGGGATCAACTTTCGGACATTGCCGGGAACCAGACCCGTACCGTGGTCCCCTGATCGGGGCGGCTGTAGACATGGATGCGCCCCTGGTGTTCGGAGACGATGTTGTGGGTGATGGCAAGACCGAGACCGGTCCCCTCCCCCTTGCTGGTATAGAACGGTTCGAAGATGTAAGGCTGG
The DNA here is from genome assembly GCA_002868905.1 of Desulfuromonas sp. Lineage (GTDB taxonomy): Bacteria > Desulfobacterota > Desulfuromonadia > Desulfuromonadales > Geothermobacteraceae > BM304. The sequence continues at coordinate 241 of PKUA01000003.1, read as the reverse complement.
CGATCGAGCGGAATACCGATTCCGCTGTCGCTCACTTCGATTTCAACCCCCTCGTTCATTCCCTGGGCGACGATGCGCAGCACCCCTCCCTCCTGCATGGCGTCGAGGGCGTTGCCGAACAGGTTGAGCAGCGCCTGCTTCATCCGGTTGACATCGCAATAGAGCGGCGGGAGGTCATCCTCGATATCGAGGATGATCTCGACCCGCCCCTTTTCGCACTGTTTCTTCACCAGGAACATGG
>PKUA01000028.1 GCA_002868905.1 Desulfuromonas sp. | reverse complement strand
TGCGAACTTGGTATGCTTTCTCGGCTGTTATTCCCTGAGATGCCCAGCCGAGACCCTCCTCAACAGTTTTCCCGTCGACCTGGAATCGAACAGAGAAGTATTGATCGAACTTGACTCCATGTTTGCGACTGGTGTGCTTGTAATATCGAACACCAGGGAAGTTAGTAGATATCCATTTGACAGCCATATCCTCTCCCAGTTCTCTCCCAGTTTTTTGCCTGAAGCTATTGGTTGGAATGTGATGCTTTGGGAAGAAGAATATCAGGTAAAATATTGATTTTCAATGGATAAAAAGACATATTGGGAATAAATAGGAAAGTGGGTAAAATGCAAATCAATATAACTACGGATCAGAAGGTCGGGAGTTCGAATCTTCCGCGGCGCGCCACTAAAATTAAGGGCTTACAGCTAATCGCTGTGAGCCCTTTTTGTTTTCAGAAGATGGTTGGCAACAGATTTGGCAATGGGAATTGCAGTCTGAGGACACACCTCCCCTGAAAGGCGTCAGGCCGATCACTCGAAATGAGGAGCCGGCCTGACAAAGATTGATATCAATGATTAATATAATATAGCAGTTCGGGGTGTCAGGGATTATTGGTAGCCTTAAAAATCAGCATTTATAAAAACAGGCCCAACCTGTGATAGCTGCCGTTTTGAAAAGAGTATCAGTCACGGGGACCTACAGAGAAGATTACCGAGCAGGTCAAGAATCTATAGATTAATCCTGCCAGCTTATGATATATGACTGTTCGGATGAATATCGACTTACTCCATAAATTGTGGCGCGTTATTTTTTGCATTTTCCTGGCTGTTGTTTTCAGTGGGCAGGCTTATCAATCCCTCCACTTACATCATTTTCACACCAGTGATTCGGTTGCATTCGAGGTCAGTGCTCACCCTTTATCTATTGAGAATAGCCACACCTCAAACCATCATCATCACGAGGAGGAGTCTTCCCATGAAAATGATGGCGAGCACAAACATAAGAAAACGTCCTGGAGGAAGGCTCCTCGTTCAAAGTCTTTTGCAAATGTAACCTTTGACTGCATAGGCCAGCCTGTTTGTGCAAATGATTTACCCTGCATAGATTTTGAGGAAACAAGACCTTTCCTGGCAACATCCTCTCAGCCCAAAGAGTGCTATATCTCCTTTGGCGCTATTCGTGGCCCGCCACAGTTCGCCTGAAATCGTAAAAATTCTTTCAACAAAACACAACTTTTTGGGTTTCACTGGTAAGTCCCATCTCGGTAAAACCTATGTGAGGTTAACTTATGATTCGTTTTTCCAAAGACGCCATAAGCAGCAACTGGTTTGTGCTTGTGGCTCTTGTCACACTGCTATTGTCACTAGCCGTTGATGTCGCTGCCCATGGCGTGACCGCCGGTGACAAAGGGTACATTCAGGAAAGCTCAGGGACGATGATCATCCCCTTTATCTATCTGGGCGCGAAGCACATGGTGACCGGATATGACCACCTTCTCTTCCTGTTCGGGGTGATTTTCTTTCTCTACCGCCTGAAGGATGTCAGCATTTATGTAACGCTCTTTGCGGTGGGTCATTCGATGACGCTGCTTGCAGGCGTACTGATGGATTTCAGCGTCAGCGCCTACCTCATCGATGCCATTATCGGCTTCTCTATCGTCTACAAAGCGTTGGACAACATGGGTGCATATCAACGCTGGTTTGGCTTCCAGCCCAACACCAAGGTCGCCACTTTAATTTTTGGCCTGTTCCACGGGTTTGGTTTGGCCACCAAGATCCTTGAATACAAGATGTCGCCCGATGGTCTGATTCCGAATCTCGTCGCATTTAATGTAGGGGTGGAGTTAGGACAACTGATGGCACTGGGGATGATCCTGATCGTCATGGGGTTTTGGCGGCGGACGGCTGGGTTTGGCCGTCATGCCTATAGTGCCAACGTCGCACTGATGACCGGCGGGTTTATCTTTGTCGGTTATCAGATGACCGGCTTTTTCGTTTCCTAAAACAATTTCGGAGATCTTAAATATGCATAACAATAAAATCCCGTCCAATAACGAGCTTCCTTCAGCGGCCAAGCTACTCAAATCAACTGTCGCTGCGATTATTCTTGCGTCGATTATTCTGGTTACGGCTGTCCTGCCCGCTGAGTATGGTATCGACCCAACCGGTGTGGGGCGGGTTCTCGGTCTTACCAAAATGGGGAAAATCAAAGTTTCTCTAGCCCAGGAAGCCATAGCAGAAGAGGCTGTTGCCGAGCCCTTGAAGTTAGAAGAACTTTTCGAAGATACCTCGACTGCATCCAGTAAAAGTGAAACGGTCGTTGAGGCCCTGTCTGCTGAAACGATCAAATCCGACAGTATCACGGTGTCTCTCGAACCCGATCAGGCCAGGGAGGTCAAGGTGAAAATGGTTAAAGGTGGCAAGGTCAGCTATTCGTGGAAAACAAGTAATGATCGCGCCAACTTTGATGTCCATGGGGATTCGAAGAAACACAAAATCAATTATTTCAATTACAGCAAAGGTTCCGCCGAAAGCGACTCCGGTGTGCTGGAGGCCGAGTTCGACGGAAAACATGGCTGGTTTTGGAGAAATCGCTCTGGCAAGCCGATGACCATTATCCTTGAAGTAAAAGGTGAGTTTGCAGAAATGACTCAGGAAGTTTAGATTTGTGCCGGACAAATTGTCCCATTGAGCTGAGACTGAGTTCAAAATGATGTAGAATGGCCCATCCATCCACGGGCGGGCCATTTTTTTCTAAACTGCTTCATGGAGAAGAATCATGTCGGCTTTGTTGCGAGCATTTGCTTTCATCCTGCTTCTCGGCTTTCTGTTCGTTCCTCCCTGCTTCGGCGCCTCTGATGAACACGCTGTTCCCGATCCAGAGCAATTGGCGTTTCTGGAAAAATTTCACGGGCATGTCTGTGGCGGCTCCCTTTTCGGCGCCAGGTTGGGGTTGGCGGCTAAAGAGGCGATAAGGACATCCGGAGGCAAGGGGAAATTGAAAGCTCAATATTTCGATATTTCCTGCCCGGTCGACGGTATTCAGGTTTTTGCGGGGACGACATACGGCAATGCCGCGTTGTCCGTTATCGACCAAAATGAGCACCGCCTGGTTCTGACAGCCAAGGACAGCAAACATTATGTCGTGGCAACAATGACTCCGAAGGCCTTAGATGTAGCAAAAAAATCGCGAAAACTTCGGAAACAAGCGAAAAGTCTGCCGAAAAATTCAGGGGAACGACTTGCTCTTGAACAGGAGATCGCTGACATTTTCGCGTGGCTCGGTACGGCACCAACGTCTGAAATCGTGACCCTGGTCACCGGTCAAGGAAACTAAGCTGTCAGTCTATAATTTCACACCCAATGAATTGAGGGCCAAAAATAGGACAAGGTAACAAAGGGCCGTCGCTCCAACAGAGAGGACCATGCTCAGGTAGAAATTCATGCCATGTTTCAACATGACGGGCAGGGTCAGAAACAGCGACAATGAGGGGAGAACCAGCCAGAATATGCTGGAAGAGAGTGCGCTGACCTTGGCTGTGTCCTTGGTTTCAATATACAGCCACAGCATCGCCAGGACCGAAACCAGGGGGATGGACGCCAGAATCGCCCCGACCAAGGAGCTGCGTTTGGCCACTTCAGAGATGATAACAATCAGTCCTGTCGTGACTCATCCACAATATTGTTCAGGTAGGATGTCAGATTGACTTTGCGGTTGGTTAGGTCGAGTTTTCGCCGGATGCTTTCTCGATGTCGATTCACGGTGGCGGGTGATATGCCTCGAATCCTGGCGATTTCCTTTGTCGAAAGGCCATACTTGATCATGTTGCCTATCTGAAACTCGACCGGACTTAGCTTCGACATGAAGAGGCCGCTTTTTTCAACGAAAGGAGACGTAATGTCTTCGAGGTATTTCTTCAGCAGCTCCAGGTATTCAAGTTGACTCGTTTTCATTTCTTTCTGCAGGGCATAGAGGATCGGAGAGATGATTTTGTCGATCTTCCCCTGAATTGAGGCGGCAAATTTCCTCTTGTCCCGCTGACTCTGGACCAAGGAATCATGGAGGGCGGCATTGGCGTCTTGCAACGCCTGCCGCTCTACCTGTAATTGTCGCAACGTATTGATCCTCTCGGCAGCTTTTGCGATGTGATTGCTAACCGCATCGATCAGCAGACGCTCTTCCTTCAGAAACGGACCCTCATCCAACCGCGGCATTTTTTTGAGGTAGTAAACTTCAACGGTCCCTTCCTTGAGACCAGAAACGATAAGAGGGGCCTTCTGTTGCCATTGGGTCGCTTTGAAGTTGTTCGACTGGAAGGTCTGCTCTCTAAAGCGAATCCTGGCACAGGTGATTACAGGATGCTGCCAGGAGACCGGCAACAGTTCGACGGCTCCCAGCAGTATCTGGTCGAGAGAATCTTCGTTTTCTTCAATCAATTTCGTCAGCCTATAGAGACAGTCCAGTTCTTTTATGCGTTCCCGGAGTTGAACCTCTCTTTCCTGATGCTCCTGCTGCAAAGACAAAAGCTGGCCCTGCAGCAGCTCAAGGGTGTCACAGTTTCCAACAAGACATTCATTGCTCTGGCTCATTTTCTCCTCGGCGGTTGACTTTTAATGCCTATTTTATATGGGCAATAATTGTGTAATATAATTGTATTTACGTTGGTAGTCATTAAAAATAAACTCTTCGGAAATAAGAACGTGGACACAGAGCGCGCGCGTCAGGTGTCCATTCAGCCATGATCTATGCAGGGAGAAGGCAGGTCTGAAACAATGTCATCAGCATTCAACCTAACAGACGAACCCAACTCTTACCTAGGGAGGCTCGAAATCGAATGAATGCAGAAGGGTTGATCAATGTCTTTCAGGCAGTCAAACACGGGAGTTTGCGTCAAATCAAGAATTTGAAAACGGGCGCGCAAGGCATTGCTGTTGATGTGAAGGGAGACAGGCTTATTGTCCAGGTAGAAAAAGTAGCGGAGTCCTGGGCTTACGAAGACTGCGAATAAGGTCGTTATCTCTCGAAGTCAACCGTTGGTAGCAAGAGGAACATGGCAACGGAACCGATCAGTTGCGCTGGCATGGGTGTCTAAACTGCCGGGACATACCAATATCAGCCACAAGGGGGCTGCATAAAAGCAGCCCTTTTTGGCTTTTTGGACACTGCGTCGATGGTTTGTTCTTTGATTCTGAGGGTGAGATCAATCACCCTTTAACCTGCAGGCAGTTTCAACTCCATGCGAATCCCTGGAACGCATGCGGGGTGTGATTGGAGATGCTTCGGTGGATGGATTCCTGCTCTACAAAATCGGCATTACCATGCTGGCCGTTCTCGGCCTTTCATTTGTTGCCGAAAAATACAGTGCCCGACTGGCCGGTCTTCTCTCCGGCTATCCGATCGGTACGGCGATCATCCTCCATTTTTACGGGCTTGAATACGGAGCTCAATTTGCGGCCGACGCAGCGATATTCAATCTTTGCGGACTCCTTGCCTCGCAGTGCTTTGCCTACACCTATGACTGGTCTGCACAGCGCACATCGTCTCTTGCCGCACCCTCGGTGCTGGCCCTGGGCGGCTACCTGATCCCCGCCTTCCTGGTCAGTCAGACAACCCCGTCAAGACTGACGGCGCTTGGCATCGCCACAATCGCTACCGCCCTGTTCTGTATTCTGTTTCGCGGACAAGGAAAACAGCAGGGAGCGCCGTCAAAAACTTGGTCGGTGGGTCTCATCGCAGGCCGGATGATCTTCACGGCGATGCTTGTTGTCGTTGTGACGGAGTTCGCCGGCGTTTTCGGTCCGGAGTGGGCAGGGCTTTTCTCGGCGTTTCCCGTCGCTCTTTATCCACTGGTGTTTTTGCTGCATCGGGAGCACGGGCCGAAGATGGTGCATGTCGTCCTAGGAAATTTCCCGTATGGTCTCTGGTCGGTCATCGCCTACTCCCTGACCGTATCCCTGCTTTATCCGCTGTATGGTGTGATCTTGGGCACGCTGCTTGGGTTTGCTGCTGCAACCGCGGTTTTGGCGATCATGGGGATAAGGCCTTTCCTCTCTTTCTCCAGGCAGGCCCGGGGTGACAAGTTTCACTGACTCCTCGGTTGGAGCTCCGCTTGCTGGAACCCGTGGAGAAACCCTGCTTGAGGCTCATGCAACATCATGCCCGTGGGCGCCATGGCTGGGATCAGAAGGTCGGGAGTTCGAATCTTCCGCGGCACGCCACTAAAATCAAGGGCTTACGGCATTATGCTGTAAGCCCTTTTTAATGCCCCACGTGTTCAACGACCTGTGATAATTAGACTAAGCTTTCACTAGTGCCGTATTTTGGGTCACCCCTCCCCGTCAATAACCGCCCTGGTTTCAACATACCGTCCAAATCCCTTCTCCAGTTGTTCCAACTTGTCCCGATCAATCAATTCATCAACTGAAGTTGTCGGGGTGACGCACGCTTCCCCGTTGTGAAGCATTCGATGGGGGGAGGCGACGCCCGCGGTTGCAAGGCAGTAGGCGCATCCCTTGAGGGGTTGTTTGCTGTCGAGATAGGCGTAAAGCCGTTGATGCAGGCCGGGGGAGTCGTCTATGAGTATCCCGTCCTCGTCGGCCGAGTGGCGGGCGTTGGAGCCGGCAATGCGCGGGGCGAAAATAGTCTGGGAGCATTTGAAGAAACGGTCGCCGTACAGGGTGTGGCAGCCCCACAGGTGGGCCACTTCGCAGCTTCGGTAGATACGGTTCACCATGTTGATATCACCCGTTTGCCGGGGAAGCATGGATACACGGAAACTGTCGTAGCGATAGGCGGTGACTTTGACTCCCCACCGGCTGGCCTGACGTTGGATGGTGGAGATCTGGGCGGCATCGACCCCGGAAGAGGGATAGACCGAAATTTCGAGGGCATCGATGCTGCGCCAGCCCCGTTCGGAAAGCTGGTGCAGCAGGGTGGCGTTGGTCAGGAGGGTGAGATGGGGAGCGACCCCGCTTTGCCTGGCGACCCGGAAGATCTCGTCGAGTTCGGGGTGGAGCAGGGCCTCCCCTCCCTGGACGTAGACCGTCCTTGGCCTGTAGTGCGACTTGAGTCGTTGCAGGGAACGGTACAGGGCCGCCGGTTCGACCGACGCGGCCGGCATGTCGGGAGCGCCCATGTTGCAGTTGTGGCAGCTGAGATTGCAGTTGTCCTGAACGAGCAGGGTCAGGAAATAGGGGGGACGCAGAACGCGACGGCTGACTTTGACATTACGGCCAATCCCGATCCGCTTGGCCGGGAGGTAATTTTGCAGGGCCGAGAGCCGGTGCCGGTATCCGCCCAACAGTTTGCCGAGTTTTGGAGATAGGCCCATGCTCACTCCGGGCTCACGCTTGGTCCTGTGCACATCGCAACAGGATATCAGGCATTCACTTTGAACAGGACGTCGCGATGCTCCGTGAATCGCTTCGGCTGGTTGCGCTCCAGCTGCTCGAGACGAACGAAATCGGTCAGCCGGATTCCCTGCTCGAGAGACATCCATGGCAGGTCGCCGAGTTCCTGCCGGATCAGTTTCGGGCTTGGTCGGGATTCGTTCACAAAGACCTTTCAGGCTTTCCGACGCAATCGCTTGCCGGCCTGTTTCGTCGCGTAGCCGAGCATTTGCGGGATGCTTGATTTCTTGGCGGTATGCTGCATGACCTTCAGGAAGGTGTTGACTCCCCCTGACACCTTTTCCCGGCCAACCCAGTCGGTTTGGGCGTGACGTAGCAGACGGAACTCCATGGCGAAACCGCGCGCACTCAAGGGGGTACTTTGGGCGCGGAGCAGGAACTGCTGGCGCCGATCAGCCGAGGCGTTCCTCAACAGCTCCAGGGCACGGTCCGGGATCGAAACATTGTAGCGGGTCTTGAGATAGCTCAGGGTCTCATGCAGCAGCAGGCCGCAGCGGTGACGCTCCGACTCCTCGACCAGGGCCTCCCAGTCGATCCGGTCGCCGGCCCGGCGGAGGACGGTTACTGCGTCGGCTACCCAGCGGATCGGCGGGATTTCGTTCCAGGCGGCGCCATGGGTACAGATGTGGAGCAGGTGGTCGCCCGGTGCCAGAGTCAGGGCAGAGACCTCCCCCAGGGCGAACGGTTCGGCCCGCTCCCAGAAGTGCCGGTCGCAATCCGGGTCGGCGCAGGTCGGGAAGAGGTACCAGTGGAGGTCGATTTCGCGTTGCTCGTCATCTCGAAAACCGTGGCTGGTGGCGAAAGAGAGGTACGACCGGCTCAGGTCGGCGAAAGCGGGAAAGTAGATCGGCTTCCATTTGCCCGGGGCCAGCAGGTCGAGGGCTGAATCCCGGTCGCCCGGATGGATCAGAATATCGAAATCACTCATCGGCCGCAGGCCGGGGTTCGGATAGTAGGCGAGACTGAGCGGCGCTCCTTTCAGGACCAGAGTGCGAATTCCCACTGCTTTGAACTGCTGCAGGAGCAGCCCCATGTGATGGAACAGGAGCTGATTCCGTACCCAGAAGTGCCGCCGGACTCCCCTGAGCTTCGGGAGACAGGGGGCGTCGACGCCGAGGGATTCGAGATTGCGGCTCAGCAGCGGCAGCAGGCGAAACGACCCCTGGTCGAGGTTGTCGATGTCGGCATGTTCCCAACGTCGCCAGGCGGCCAGGGCGGGATCACCTTCAAGCAGGCAGGCATCAAGCAGGTTCTGCTGATCCGGGTCCGGCCAGAAGCCGGCGGGTCTGTTCGGCGAGATTCCCATATCGTTCAGGATTTTTTCCCTCTGCGTCGTTCGATCAACCGTTTCATCACCAGGGCGTAGTCCCCCCGATTCTCTTTCTGGGTTCGCCCCATGTTGTTGCCATGGATCCTGCGGCGGAAAACGACTTCGGGAAGCATACGCATGGTCAGGCCGGAGTCGATGGCGCGCGCATGCCACTCGAGGCATTCCCCCATACGGATTGACGGGTCGTATGGCCCCGCGCGGAAGTGGGCGTCACGTTTGACCAGGCGGCTGCCGGAGAGATAAGCCGGCAGGGGACGGTTGGGTAGGGGTAGCGCGGCACGTTCGTCTGGGCTGAGGGACGGACAGTAAAACTGGAGGACATGGCCGAAGACCACATCAAGGTCCGGGTCCTCCTGCAAGGCTGCCCACTGCAGCTCGAGTTTGTTGGTTTCCCAGATGTCATCATGGTCGAGGAAGGCAAAGAAATCTCCGTTGGCGGTTTCAATCCCGCGGTTGCGTGCGGCGGCGGCGCCGGCATTTTCCTGCCGGATGCAGGTTATGGCCGGGGAACTGGCAGCCGCTATTTCCGCCGTCCTGTCGGTCGAACCGTCGTCGATGACGATGATCTCCGCAGGCGGCAGGGATTGGCCGAGGATGCTGCTCAATGCTTCGGCGAGATAGCGCTCGCCGTTGTAGACCGGGACGATGACGCTGACCGGGATCGGAGTCATGTGGGTAGGAGCGGTTGTCATGGCTGTTTCCGTTTCCGCAAAATAGAGGCGCGCAGCAATTGCGCGATCTCCTTGTGGGAGGTGCCGACCCTCCGGGACTCGTTCTCGCCGTGGACTCTTTTCTGCAGCAAGACCCCGGCAACGGTCTCCATGCGGACTCCGAGATCCCTGGCGCGACTGATCCAGTCGGTGTCACCGCCTCAGCGGAAGGTCTCGTCAAACGGACCGACGCGGGAAAAGGCTGCGCGCGTTAGCAGCCAGACCCCGGGAACGAAGGAGGGGTGCGGCTGGTCGAGCATCTCCGCTTTGAGCCAGCGAGGTTTTTCGGTTCCCGGGACCAGGAACATCTCTTCATGGGCGAAGACCAGCTCCAGATCGGGCCGCTGGCGGAGGATGTCGACCTGGCGGGAGAGCTTCTCCGGCAGCCAGCGGTCGTCCTGGTCGAGAAAAGCGAGCAGGTCGCCGCTGGCATGTTTCACCCCGGTGTTGCGGGCGTGGGAGACCCCCCGGTTCTCCTGCCGGATCAGCTTGACCTGGCCGAAGCTGGAGAGGATGTCGGGGGTCGCGTCGTCGGAGCCGTCATCGACCGCGACCAGCTCCCAGTTTTGGTAGCTTTGCCCGATGACGCTCTCGACCGCTTCCGCGACGTACCGCTCGCCGTTGTAGGTCGGCAGAATGATGGAGACCATGGGTGATCCTTTTTCGTCGTCGCCATGTCGGTGGGAGTCACACTCCGTCATGAACCCCCCTTTCTTTTCCGGTCGATGGCCATCTTCATCACTTTGAGCATGCTCATCTCCTGCGGGCTGCGGCCGGTGGTCAGGTTGTTCCCGTGGCGGCGATGATACTGACAGACCTGTTGAAGGGTCTCCATCCGGATGCCGTCCTCGCGTGCCCGCAGCAGCCAGTCGATATCTTCGCTGAATCGCAGGGACGGGTCAATCGGACCGACCCGTTCGAACAGGCTGCGCCGGTAGAGGCTTCCGCCGAAGTTGGCGAACAAAAACGGTTGACCGACCGTTTCGAACCGCCCCCCCGGAGCGAGTTCCAGCACCTGGGTCAACCCCTTGACGAAACCGACCTCCGGGTGACACTGCAACAGTTCGAGCTGCTGTCTGAGCCTCTTTGGTGCCCAGAGGTCGTCGGCGTCGAGACATCCAACGATCTCCGCATTCGCCAGGGCGATGCCGGTGTTCCGCGCCGCACCCGGACCGCGGTTCGGCTGGTAGACATAGCGGACGCGCTGATCCTCGAACCGCTGCACCACCTCGGCCGTCGCGTCGGTCGAGCCGTCATCGATGACCACGATTTCGTCCGTCGCCAGCAACTGGGGCAACACGCTCTCGATCGCGTCCGGGATAAAGCGGGCGGCGTTGTAGGCCGGGATGATAACACTGACGGCCGTTATGTCCCTCATCCGTTTCTGGTCCCGAGATAGTTGCGGATGACGGTGGTTACCCCGTTCAGGTCGGTGCCGAGATTGAGTTGATGGCAGGGGACTTCCCTGATCAGCCCGGCCATGACCCGGAAGCTTTTTTTCCCGGCACCGCAGAGCTGGAACAGGGAGCTCGGCGCCAGGGCGCGCATGGCCCGGGCGGAAGAGATCGGCTCGAGGGTGGTCTCTGTCAGCCCGGTGACGCGGGGTAGAAAAACCCCCTGCAAGGGGAATCCGGCCGTCAGCTTGGCGGCGGCTCTTTCCCGGAGAAACACCAGCGCCTTTTCCTCGATCCGGGCCGAGGGGCGATCGAACAGGCGGCCGAGTCCGGGGAACCTGGCCAGATTGTCGCGGTTGAGCTTGGCCGAGTTATAGAGACTGTGGACCCGCAGCTCCGGTTCAACCTCAAGCAGGCAATAATCGTCGCCGGCATAGAACAGGTCGGTGTCGAGGCTGGCGAGGGCGGTGGTCGACTTGCCCGACCCCCCTTTCCCCGCGAGCAGGATGCCCCCTTCAGGGTAGCCGATTGCCGCCGCATGAACCAGTTGGCGGGTCTCGTCGGAAAACCACCAGTTCAGCAGGGCGAGTAGCGGGGCTCCCGATTCCCAGATGGCGAGAGAGGAGCCGTCCCTGACCCAAAACAGCCCTTCGTTCCGCTTGCGGTCGAGCATGTTCAAGACCCCGGAACCAAGAAAGTAGGCGGTCTGGAAGCGTTCGTTATTGAAGCCGCGCACTTCCCCGCGCTCGGCGCAGTCCTCCAGTCGCCAGGGGGGCGCCGGCATCACCTGTCCTGTGCTGACGCTGTCCCAGAGGGAGACGGTCAGGTCGGCGCTCCCCTCCTGACGGGGCGAGCGGAGGTGTTCCAGGGCGGGCAGGATCTGTCTTTCCAGGCCGGTTCCGGCAAAGGCGAGTTCGACCCGCCGCCCCGCGATGTTGAAAAAGTGGGCAGAACGGCCACCGGCTGCCTGGCAGGCCGCGTTATGAACCTGGCCGAGTCGTTCGAAAAACTCTGCGGGTCGGGTCGCGCCGTTCGACTTTGGGGTGGGCATGAGCGATCAGTTCTCGCCGTCGCCGCCCATCGGGTGGGGCCAGCCCGATTCGTCGACTTCGTGGATCGGGTCGAGCAGCAACAAGTCCTGCATGTCGGTAAACTTTTCCAGCTCAGGCGGTGCGTACGGTATCTCCGGCGAGGAACACGCTGCCTCTCCGTTCCCGGTGGCGGGGCCGGTGCTGATCAGTTGTTCGGCGGCAAGCTCCCCGAGGAAGTCGGTCACGGACTGCTCGAGCCCGGCAAGGTTGCCGGAGCAGTATTGTTTGAGGGCGCCGGTCATCTCCGCAAGGGTGCACCCCTTTTCGATATGGCCCCAGATGGCGCTGCCGACGGGGTTGAATGCGTAGTAGCAACCCGTTTCAAGATTGACCACGACCATCTCACCGTCGAAGTCTTCATGCACGATGTTCGGTCCGTTGACCCGATAATACATGTCTGCCGTCATGTTTCCTCGTCATTGTCCAGGGTAAAAACAGTCGATCAAGCGGCCGATTCAGTCCGGCCTTCACCTGTTTGCCAGCTCTGCGATGGTTTCCCGATGGTTTTTCCGTGGATGGTAAAGCTTGTTGAAAAACAGCTTCGGCCACTCCTGGCTGAAGTCCCGCCCGGTCCCCTCCGTATCGTAAATCGATTGCACCAGGCGGATCAACCTCTGGCGGTGGATATTCATTAATTCCAGTGTCCTTTGCCGGATCAGTGTCGGTGGTGGGGTCTCATGCCTGTATTGACTGAGCGTATCGGCAATCCCTTGCGGAGTCGCTGGCGCGACCAGGACGAACCTCTCGTCGAACATAACATCCCGGCCCCCCTCGCTGTGGGTCGTGATCACCGGGAGCCCGGCCAGCAGATATTGGATGCTGGCGTACATCGCCCCCTCCACTCCCGAGAGGCAGAGTCCGGCGCGGCAACGGTTCAGGCAGAGGTTGATCTCCTCGTACGACAGTCGTTGATAGGGCCCGCCTTCGGGGTGGTTGAAAAAGTGGGCCTTGTGGAACTGTTCTTTGAGTTGCGTGACTTTCATCTTCGAATCGACGGTCGGTAGATAATCGTAGATCAGGGCGAGATTCGATATCTGCGAGGCGAGGTGATGACGTTTGTAGTTAATGAAGCGCCCGTCGTAAACAGCCTCGAACTTTTTTTCAATGTCAGGGAGGGGATGGAATAAATTCTCGTCGACCAGGCAGTTCTGGTTGCAGAAGACCGCATCGAGGCCCGCGTCGCCGAAGTGCTGGAACTGGCGGGTCGTGTTACAGAGGTGGATGAAGCGATGCCCCGGATATTGCGCCTGGTGGGCCTCTTCAATATCCCGGTAGGCCTTAATTTTTTTCGGTGCCTCCATCTGCCAGAACCAGTTGAACAGGAAATACGCCCGCTCATTTCCAAGATGACGGTAAATCGGTTCCAGGGAAGAGCGCGGGATGAGTTGATCGTCGATCCAGTACGGGTGATAAAAAATCGGGGGATCCCGTGAGATGATGCCGTACGGGGCGTGTTCGGGGTCGGGAGGCGGCAGGGGCCGCAGCCAGTTCATCACCCGCGAGCGGGGGCGGTATCGGATAAAGTTTCGCAACATTGATCTTTTTCAGCAGGTGCGCAATTCAGCGATGCCCTGATCGAAGGGGAGATATGCGAGCCCCATCTTGTGACGGAAAATTTCGGGCCAGACGTCAGTTGCCAGTTGTCCGGACTGGTGACGGTCGAAAATCGATTGAAGCAGGTCGGTAAACGTTTGCCGGTGCTCGGTCATTCGTTCAATGACCCGGTTTCGGATCGCATCGGGCGGGATGTTCCTGTTGATCATCTCCCGGACTCCGCTGGCGACGGCCCGGGAGTCATCAGCGACGATCAGGGCGTACTCGTCCTCGAAAAAGACGTCGCGTCCCCCCTTGCTTGCGGTCGAGACAACCGGCAACCCGCAGAGGAGGTATTGAATGCTGGCGTACATGGCTCCTTCCACGGCGGAGAGACAGAGCCCGACGCGCGACTGGTTGAGAATCGACACGACCTGTTCGGTCGTCAGGAAGGAAAAGTCGTCGGCAAGGGGATCGTTGTGCCAGTGAGCATGATCGAGTTCCCGTCGGACTTTTTGCGCATAACCGTGGTTGAACAGAACGGGGTGCCGGAATGAAATCAGCGCCAGGTTCTGAATCTCGGTGGCAAGGCCGTGGCGTTTGTAGGGGGAGATGTTCGCGTCATACACGGCATCGAATCTCTTGCTCTCCGCCGGGTCGGGGCGAAACAAATGTTCGTCAATCCAGCAGTTATGGTTGCAGAGAACGGCCTCCAGGCCCGCGTCTTTCAGCAGGGTTTCCTCCTCGGGGGAATTGCAGAGGAAAACATAGCTGTGGTGGGGATAGCGGCGATTTTTCCGTCGCACGAACTGTACGACCTTCCGAATCGAGCGACCGGTTTCCCGGCTTCCCCACAAGTTGAACAGGAAATAGCCCGGCTTGGGGCCGATCGCCTCATGCAACGGGGAGAAATCCCGGTCATGCAGGGCCAGAAGGAGGATGGCCGGCTCTCGGTTTAAAACCCGGAAAAACGCCTTGTCCCCTTCGCCGGCATTGTGGAAGCGAAGCTTGATCAATGCCTGGGACAACTGGAGATAGTAGTTCAGTTTATCTGCGAGGCTCATGAAGCGGGTCTTCCCGGGAGGTTCCCTCCCCCTGTTTTTACACTGAGGTATCAGTGGCGGGGAAACGGATTCCGTTTATTTAGGGAGGTGTGGACGAAGGGATTCTGCGACAGCGACATGGAACCCTCCCGGATCTTCCAGCGCAACATGGAAAAAGACAAATCAACCTCGGTTATTTTATGCTGCCGCGGAGAGGAATTCAACCGGTTTGACCCAAGGCGATTATCCGGCCAAAACAGGATGTCTCAAGGCAGGGTCACTTCATAGAGGGAGGTCGCCTGTCCGTCCGGATTGAAGACCTGCAAGCGGAGGTCCCTCGGTTGATTGGTTCGGGTAAAACGGTGATAGACGAGGGTTTCGCAATCGACGTAAACCAGGCGGTCTTTCTGCGGGGCGTTGGCGACCAGGCCGCCCGAGCTGTCCTGTCGGCGGGAGTTGAAGGAGAGTTGCTGCTCGCTCTGTCCGATCACGCTCCCCTCCGGTTCTTTCACCAGAAGAGTCGAGTTGAACCTGAAATTCTTGCCGCGAACGACCACTTCGTAATAGTTGACGAACTCGCTGCCGGGTTCGACCGAGGTGATTTCCGGAATGCTGTTGACCCAGAGGGAGTGGGGCAGCGAGGTTGTCCCGTCCAGGTTGCGGACCGAGATGCCGTAAACACCCGCCTGCTGGAATTCTCGTAAGTTGGCTTCGATCCGGCTGGAACTGATGACGTCGGTCGGGATGGCGTTCTCGTTCAGCAGCACCAGCGCGCCCGGCAGGAAATTTCGCCCGGTCACTTGCAGAACCCGCTCCGGAGATGAAGAGCAGATGTTCAGGTTGTCCGGAGTGATGCCGGAGATGTGCGGAGTTGCCGCCAGGATCTCGAACGAAGAGCCTTCTGCGACCATCTCTCCGGCCTGCATAACCCGCAGGGAATACTGCCCGGGCGGTAGCTGGGGGACGGTAAATTCCAGGCGGTTTTCCGCAGCCGGCCTGGATGGGGTCGGCTGCTCACCGAGGAGGATGCCGGTCTCCGAAGAGAAGCCACGGCCGTTAACGACAACCGGTGTGCCCGGTTCTCCACGGCTCGGGGTGATCGAGCTGATTTCGAGAGCGAACAGGCCGCTGCTGCCGAGCAACAGCAGGGTCAAGGTGATGCCGACGAGCTTTTTCATCCGACCTCCGCAACTGAAGTATCAGTATAACAATAAAGGTTCAACCAGCATAATATCACTGCGCTGAGGGCCTTCGCATTGCAGGGTTACATTTGCATGCGTAAAATATTATTATCTCGCAGATTTTAATGCATGAATCGAAGGGGCAGGATCGTAGCCTTAATGCCATACCATCTTAAAACACGTATCGCCGTTTCGGTCTCCGCTCTGATCATCGGGTTGCTCGCGATTATCGGCTGGGTGGCGATGTCGTACTTCGAAAAGGAACTCGAGGCGGTGGCTTTCGTCCACCTCGGCGATCTTGTCGAGCTTTCGATCGAAGAGGTCGAAGAAGAATTCGACATCGCGTGCAAGGCGCTGATCAGTGTTGGAGAGAAGGTCAAGCCGGAACATATGGCCTATCCTGCCAGGGCCAACGCGTTGCTCTCCTCACAGACGACGGCACACCTTGTTTTCGACAACGGACTCTACCTCTACGACCCCCGGGGGACAATCATCGCTTCTTTCCCCTGGCAGGAAGAATTGATCGGACAGGATTTTTCCGACCGGGAGTATTTCCGGGCTGCGGTCAAAAGTCGTCAACCTTTTGTCTCCGACGCGATCCGGTCCCGGCAGAACGACCAGCAGCCGGTTCTGGTCATCAGTGAACCGATTCTTAACGCCACCGGAGAATTGGTGGCGGTTCTCGGCGGCAGTCTCGATCTGCGCGGCGAAAATTTCATCGGACGGATGCGGAGCGAGGTGGTTGGCGAGAAGGGGGAATACCTGCTGGTGGACCGGCAAGGTGATGTCGTTATTCACCGGAACCGGCAACAGATCCTGCAGCCGGTGGAACGGATGCTCCCCGGTGCCTTTGCCGAGCCGTCCGGCACCCGGAATCCTTCGGCGCCGTCGGATCCGGAATTGAAGCACTTCCACAGCCGGCTTGGCGGGGAAGAGGTGCTCGGGGTCTATCGGACCATTCCGGATCTCGGCTGGAAATTGGTGGTTCTCACTCCGACGCAGGTGATTTTCGGGGCGGTCCATGAGGCGCGGAATTTCCTGGTCGGTGTCCTGGCGCTACTGGCCCTGTTGACCATTTTTTCGGTCAGGCTGCTGACCAATCGATTGACTTCACCGCTTGTCGCCCTTGCCAAAAAAGTCCGCGTCCATCTGGATAATCCACAGGTTTTTAACCAGCTCCCTGCTGAAGGATTCGAGGAACTTGGCGAGCTGGCCGAGTCGATTCAGGGCCTGATGAGCAATGTCGCCAGGAATAGCCAGATGCTGAACGACCAACTGACCTTTTTGCAGAATCTGATCGATACAATCCCCGGACCGATTTTTTACAAGGATGCCGAACTTCGTTATATCGGTTGCAACCGGGCGTTTGAAGGGTACATCGGCAAGTCGAGGGAGGAGTTGGTCGGCAAAACGACTTTCGATATCGCGCCTCCCGAACTGGCGGAGGTCTACCACAAGGCTGACCTCGAGCTCTGGGAGCAGAGGGGAGAGCAGATTTACGAAGCGCGGGTTCAATATGCAGACGATTCGATCCACGACGTAATTTTTTTCAAGAAAATTTACGCCGATTCTGCCGGCAATCCGGCCGGGATGATCGGAACTTTTCTCGACATCACCGACCGGAAAAAGTCGGAGCAGGAACTTGTACAGGCCCTGGCCGAGGCGGAAGCGGCCAGGGAGCAGGTGGACAACATCCTCAGTTCGGCGGCGGACGGCGTGGTGGTGACCAACCGCCGCAACCGGGTGACCCACATCAACCAGATCGCGCTCGACATGCTCGGCGTCGAACGGGAGGGCGTGCTGAACCGGCCATTCACCCGCTTGTTTCAGGGGGCGGAGTTGCGCCGGCAGGCGAAAAAGTTTCTCGCCCTTTCCGACCCGGATTCGCGCCAGTACGATTTCAGTTTGCTGCAGCCGGGGCGGAGTTATCCGAAGGTCATCCAGGCGATTTCTTCAACCCTGCAGGCTAAAAACGGTGAGCGCACCGGGGTCGTCACCCTGCTTCGCGATGTGTCCCGCATCCGCGAACTCGACCAGATCAAGAGCGAATTCATTTCCACCGCAGCCCATGAAATGCGCACCCCGATGTCGATCATCCTGGGGTACTGCGAAATCCTCATGAACAGCGAGGAGTATGGGGAATTCAACAAGGCGCAGCAAAAGGAGTTTCTTGCCGAGGTCTATCGCAAGTCGGAAGCGCTGTCCCGCCTGGTGGACGACCTGTTCGATGTCAGCCGGATCGAGGCGGGGCTGCCTCTGCCGCTCCAACTCGGTCACTGTGACCTTGCGGGTATCGTCACGGAAGTGGTCCGCCATTATGAAGCTCACTCGCCGAATCATCTGTTTAAAATGAGCCTGACCGGTCACGAGGAGTTTTGGGCCGACTGCAACAAGATGAATCAGGTCTTTGACAACCTGATCAGCAATGCGGTCAAGTATTCCCCCGACGGCGGGACCATCTTCGTCGAGATCGCTCCTTGCGACAGTCGACTTAATGTCCGGATTGTCGACCAGGGGATCGGCATGAGTGGGGAGCAGCTTGAGCGGGTCTTCGATAAATTCTACCGGGTCGACAGCACCGATACCGCCATCGGCGGACTCGGCATGGGGATGAGCATCGTCAAAGCGATTATCGAAGCGCATGGGGGGAGGATTCGGGTCGAAAGCGTTCTCGGCCAGGGCACTTCCGTCGATATCAGTCTTCCGCTGACAGAGGAGGCCCCTTCCTTCCCGACAAGTTGAGCGCTCATTTCCGCTTGCAGTCCTCCCGTGACGACTCTGTCTCCGACCACGGGGCATGCTATACTTTGCGAAACATCCGAGCATCATCTCATGCAAGGAAAAGAGGACGCTGAATCATGAGTATTGCCCAGAAAAACCAAGACAGGGAACACCGGGAAGCGATCCAGGAACTGGTCGACCTGCTTTCACACAAATACCTGCAGGGGAAGGTCAAGGCGATCAAGTTGACCATGGCCTCCCTGCTGGCCGGAGGTCATGTCCTGCTCGAGGATATCCCGGGACTCGGCAAGACCACCCTCGCCCTCTCCATCGCCAAGGTCCTCGGCCTGAGTTTCGGTCGCATTCAGTGTACCAGCGACCTGCTGCCGTCGGATATCACGGGGCTGTCGGTTTTCGATCGGGAAGAGAACCGTTTCCGTTTCGTCAAGGGGCCGATCTTTCATCACGTGGTACTGGTCGACGAGATCAACCGGGCGATGCCGAAGACCCAGAGTGCCCTGCTCGAGGCGATGGAGGAACGGCGGGTGACGGTTGACGGAGTCACTTACCAGCTCCCGGAGCCGTTCATGGTGATCGCAACCCAGAATCCGATGGAGCAGGTCGGTACGTTCCCCCTGCCCGAGTCTCAGCTCGACCGCTTTCTGATCACCACCGATATCGGATACCCGCCGGCCGAGATGGAGAAGGCGATCATCCGACAGGGGAGCATCCGGGAGAAACTGGAGGAGATCGAACCGCAGTTTGACGGGCATGCCCTGCTGGCCTGCCGGCATGAAGTGGAGCAGGTTTATCTCGGCGAGAAAGTCGCGGATTATCTGTTCAATCTCGTCGAGGCGACCCGGAGCCACCGCCTGGTCCAGACCGGGATTTCGACCCGTGGAGCGATCAGCCTGGCGAGCGCGTCCCGGGCCAACGCCTTTCTCTCCGGGCGTGATTTCGTCATCCCGGAGGATGTGCAGAAAATGTTGTGGCCGGTGGCCGGGCATCGTCTGTTGATGCGTGAAGATAGTTCTGAATCAGCCAGGCAGGAGGTGCTGGAATCGCTACGCGTGGACATTCCCGTTCCTTTGGTCTGAAGCTGACCCGGGCCGGGCTGCTCTATATCGTTCTGACCCTGCTGCTCGGTTTCGGTGCCGTCAATACCGGCAACAACCTGCTCTACCTGATGGTTTCGGCCCTGCTCGGTTTTATGGCGCTTTCGGGACTGCTCGGGAAGACCAACCTTGATCGTCTGCACGCTTCCCTGGCCCCTCCGGATGAAATTTATGCCGGGCAGACAGTCCGGGCCAAGTTGAACCTGGGGAACCGCCGCCGTTTTCTTCCCGGCTTTCTGCTTGAAGCCGAGTTCGGCGAGGGGAAGACGATTCTCCCGCTGGTCGCCGTGGGGGATGAAGAATCCGTCTCCATTCCCATGAATTTCTCCCGTCGAGGCAGGCACCCCATGCCTGACCTCTGGATTCACTCCCGCTACCCGATCAATTTTTTCATCCGCTCGATCAAAATTCCGGTTGAGGGAGAGGTGCTGGTGTTTCCGGAACCGAAACCGGGTCCGTTGCCGCCGAGCGAGCAACGGGAGCAGGCGGCGGAGCAGTCGCTCCGTTCCGCTCCGGGGCATGACGGTGATTTGCGCAGCATCGGTGACTACGTTGGAAGCGAACCTCTCAAGGCGATCCATTGGAAACTCTCCGCGCGACACGAAGGGCTGAAAGTGAAACAGTATGCGGCCCTCGGCAGTCGCCCGGTTGTTATCGATCTCAATAAGCTCCCCGGTGGACTGGAGGAACGCCTTTCGTCCGCTTGCTTCCAGGTGCGGGAATTGACCCGGCAGGGGCGCCCGGTCGGTTTCAGATCAGGCAAAGAATTGATCGCCGCCGGGGTGGGGCAGGGGCATAAACGACACATTCTAAGGGTGTTGGCGAATTATGCTGAGGATTAGGAGCCTGCTGCTGGCCATCGCCTATGTTTTGGCGTTGCTCGGGGTGACACCGCTTTTTGTCTTTCTTGAATGGTGGACACAGTTGTCGTTCGGGGTGGCTGTTCTGTTGGGACTGTTGGGAGATCGGCGGAACCGGCAACTTCTGGAAGACCGCTGGGCCACGATAGTCTCGATTGTCGTGACCCTGTTTTGCGCCTCCCAGCTTTCGGTCAACTATTTCGTCGAACCGGTGGTTAATCTGCTGGTCCTGTTCCAGGCCGTTCGCCTTCTCGGCAGAAAAACCGGGCGTCACCTGTTGCAGATTTTCCTCCTCTCCATGTTCTGCCTGGCCTCCTCGTCGTTGTTGTCCCTCAGCCTGGCCTTTTTCCCCCTCCTGATCGTGATGGTGTTCCTGGTGACCATCGGCCTGATGCTGTTGACCTTTCACACCTGTGTTCCCAATCTGCAGCTTGACCGGAACGGATGGCGCATGGTGCTTTGGCCGGCCTGCATCCTGCCGATCGGGTCGTTGCTGCTGATGCTGTTCTTTTTCGTGGTATTGCCACGGACCCAGCGGCCGATCTGGAATTTTCTCAACCCTTCGGCTCCTGCCAAGGTCAGTTTAAGCGAGGAGGTCCGGCCGGGTCATGTTTCGTCCTTGGCAAAGACCTCTGAGCTCGCTTTTAGGGTGGAAATGACAGAGCAGGATCCGCTTGATCTCTATTGGCGAACCATTGTCCTCAATCGCGTGGAAAATGGGGTTTGGAGCAGACAGGGGCAGGCTCCCTCCGACTGGGGTGCCGGCCGATCCGGCATTGAGCAAACGATCTTTCTTGAGCCGAAAGCCGACCAATTTTTGCCGGCGATGGACGTTCCGCTCGATCTTTTCGGCTACAGAATCAGGTCTTCTGGAGACAGGATTTTTCGAGTTCGTTACCGAATTAATAAACGGATCAGTTATCGTGCGAACTCATTACCCCAGGATATTCTGTCATTGGCCGAGCCTTCCAATGAGAGTTTTTACCTGCAATTGCCGACGGTCATCGATCAGCGTCTGCTCGCTTTAGCTCAAGAAGTGCGGGGGGAAGAGGCTAGCCGCCATGAAATCATCACCAGGCTGAAAGATTATTTCCGGGGACAAAACCTGAGTTACAGTTCCACGAACCTTCCTCAGACCGATACCCCGGTGGCCACCTTTCTGTTTGAGTCTCGCCGTGGTTACTGCGAGTATTTTGCGTCCTCATTCGGCTTGCTGCTTCGATTGGCGGGAGTGCCCACTCGCCTGGTCGGAGGATATCTTGGTGGTCGTTACAATTCCTGGGGGGGGTATTACCTGGTTCCGGAAAGTGCTGCACATGTCTGGGTCGAGGCATTGCTTGAAGATGGTCGATGGCAGCGGATCGATCCGAGTCGTTTGGCCCAAAACAGTGCCTCGGCGGTGCAAGGAATTCAGCGACAACCGTTATCCTGGTTTGACATGCTGAATGATTCTGTCAGCCATCTCTGGAACCGAGCGGTCCTCAACTATGACCTCCAATCCCAGTTCGAGATCCTGCGACAGACCAATCGTACGCTGCACAGATGGAGTTGGCGGAATCTGCCGTGGAGTCTGGTCGGGTGGGTTGCATTGGTGGCAGGTGGTTGTTTCGGACTCGCCTGGTGGTTCCGACGCCACTCCGGGCGCGAGCGTCGGATCCTGGAGCAGTACCTGAGGGTTGTCGAGCGTCGATTCGGTTTTAATCCCGAGGGGATGGGGCTGTTTGATATCGCCGAGCGAACCGGTCATCCGTCTTGTCGTCGCTTTGCCGAATTATACGGGGGGACTCTATATCGGGACAGAACTCTTGACGGGGAGACCATCCGGACCCTGACGATATTGGTCGAAGAACTGGCCCGGAACTGATCGGAGTCATGTCCTGGGTGGCCTCGGCTTCCTCCGTCGCCGTCGGCGCGGGTTTTTCCGAGGCGGGGGCGACGGAGGAGGCCCGGTGGAGATCGCTTCTCGCCAGGTATTGATCAGGTCGAGGTGTTCCCCGGAGACCTCGGCCCAAAGGGTGAACAGCTCAAGCGCCTGCCCGGTCACCGGATGAGTCAAAAAGCGGCGCTCTCCCCGTCGCCCCCGTCCGCGGAGGAAACGGTAGCTGGCGATGAGCAGCTCGCGCGCTTCATGGCGGATGCCATTGGCGACGTGGAAGTACTGGCCGTAACGGTCGGTCAGCTCCCGGGCGAGATGGAGGGCGCTCGCAATCGGTCCCTCGGTCTGCAATTCGGCGAGAAACTCCTCGTAGTAAAGCCCTGCCAGGGCAAATGACTCCGTGATGGGAACTCCGCTCACGGTACGTCGGTCAATCGCATGCAACAATTGAAACGTTTTTTCTCCCGGGATGAACCCGGGAATCAGGTGGCGAAGCAGACCGTTGCCCTGGGCGTCCTGAAGGGCTTTTCCTGCCACTTTGTGGCGGAACAGCTCCATCAGCTCTTCCCGGATACGGGCCGGAGCCGCTTCCGCGATCAGGGGGGCGCGCTGGAAGATTGCCTCTCGTGCGGCGTGGTCGAGTTTAAACCCGAGGCGGGCGGTAAACTCGAGTGCCCTGAGCATCCGGACCGGGTCCTCGGTGAACCGGACCAGGGGGTCGCCGATCACCCGGATGGTTTTTCGCTCCAGGTCATGCAGGCCGCCGACGTAATCGATCACCTGGAACGAATCGATATCGTAGAACAGGCCGTTGATGGTGAAGTCGCGGCGGAAGGCGTCCTCCTCCGGCGTCCCGAAGACATTTTCGGAATAGAATCGCTGCTCCGTTTCCTCGTCAGGCAGATCCTCTTCCGTTGCCTGACGACGAAAGGTAGCGACTTCGATCAAGGAGTTGCCGGCAAAGCGGATATGGGCCAGGCGGAAACGGCGACCGACCAGGAAACAGTTGCGAAACAACTTCTTGACCTGGTTGGGAGTTGCATCCGTGGCGACATCGAAATCTTTGGGGGTGAGCCCGAGCAGCAAATCCCGCACGCCGCCACCGACCAGATAGGCCTTGTAACCGTGGTGCCGCAGCCGATAGAGCACTTTGAGGGAGTTCTCCTCGATCCGCTTGCGGGAGATGGAGTGGTCAGCCCGGTCAAGGACCCTTGGCTGATTCGGTTCCGGTTGTTCCACGTTCAGGTGTGTCCCTTTCGCCTCGGTAAGTGCTGCATGTTTTTGATCGGGTGTCCACAGCGTATGTCGGTGTTGCCGGACGATCTGGTGTCATTGCTAGCTGTCATGAGGGGTCTCGCACCCTTGGACGGGGAGCGTGTGGTTGTTTTACCAGAATCCGGGCCTGAAGGAAAGAACGTGTCGTTGCAAACTGTGCCGGAAACAGCTAGATTCCAACTCGATGCAGAAACATGACAGCTATAATCTTCTGGTGATCCTCGGGGCGACCGCTTCGGGAAAGACGGCAACGGCGGTCCGGGTGGCGCGGGAGTTGGAAGGAGAGATCCTCTCGGCAGACTCACGTCAGGTGTTCCGTGGGATGGATATCGGAACCGGCAAGGATCTGGATGAATTCGGCGAGGTGCGTCATCACCTGATCGATATCTGCGATGCCGGCGACGAGTTCAGCCTGTTCGCCTTTCAACAAGTTTTCCACCAGGCGTTCGCGTCGGTTCAGGCCGAAGGTCATCTGCCAATGCTGGTTGGAGGGACGGGTCTCTATCTTGACTGCGCTATCAGGAACTATCCCCTTCTCGACGTTGCTCCCGATGCCGAACTGCGCGCTGAGCTTGCCGACATAAGCATGGAGGAGCTGCGCCGGGAGCTGCACCGCTTAAAGCCGCAGCAGCATAATACTACTGATCTCCAACAGCGGGAGCGCCTGGTTCGTGCGATCGAAATCGCCCGCGCCGAGCAGGATTCCTCCGGGAGGGTTCCCCCGCTGCCGGAGGTTAGGCCGCTCGTGTTTGGTCTGCGCTGGGAGCGCCCGGTTCTGCGTAACAGGATCGCACGCAGGCTGCGGGAGCGGCTGGAACAGGGAATGGTCGAGGAGGTAGAACAGCTGCATGCCGCAGGGGTCAGTTGGGAGCGACTCGATTATTACGGTCTGGAGTATCGCTTCCTCGGACGCTATCTGCGCCGGGAGATCTCTCGCAACGACCTGGTGCAGCAGCTTGAAGCGGCCATCGGCCAGTTTGCCAAACGGCAGGAGACTTTTTTCCGCCGTATGGAACGGCAAGGGACCGCCATTCACTGGTTGCCTGGAGAGCGGGAACCGGCCAAAGCTCTCCTCGACTGGTTGCGTTCGGAGAGGCTGGTTCGCCGCAACGGGTGCCTGGTGCCAACGGGGGAGACCGAATGAACCTTGCATCGAGGGTTGACCAGTACCTGCGGAAACGACTTGCTGTCGGCCCCTGGCGGCTTGAAGGTTCGTCTGCAGGGACGTATCAAGGCGTGGTTGTTATTCCCGCCCTGGCTGAGATGGACCGTTTGCCACTGACTCTTGGTGACCTGGCCGATCAGGACCCGGCCGAATTGGCGGTGTGGGGAATCGTTGTGGTGGTCAACCATCGCGTTGATGCTGACCCGGTTTTGCAAGAGAATAACCGCCGCACCCTGCATTGGTTGAGAAATGAGCCGCTTGGTGACCGCCTCAACCTGTTCTGGGTTGACGCCGTCTCGCCCGGATGCGAATTGCCGGAACGTCATGGGGGGGTCGGCATGGCGCGTAAGATCGGTGCCGATCTCGCTCTGCCGCTGCTATCCGAAACAGGGGATCCGGTCCTGGTTTATCTGGATGCCGATACCAGGGTCCAGCCCGGCTATCTCAAGGCGATTCGACGACACTTCGACAGCTCGGCGCTCCCTGCCGCGGTCATTCCTTTCCGGCACCAGGCAGGCAGCAGTCCGGAGGAAGAGGACGCCATCTGTCGCTACGAACTGATGCTGCGCTGTTATGTCTTCGGACTGAAACAGGCGGGGTCTCCCTATGCCTTTCATACTGTTGGCAGTACCATGGCCTGTCGGGTCTCCGCTTACCTGGCCATCGGTGGCATGAATCAGCGGTCTGTCGCGGAGGACTTTTATTTTCTGCAAAAGCTCGCCAAAACGGGCAGGGGGATCGGAGAGGTGTCCGGTTGCGTGGTTTTCCCATCCTCCCGCCCTTCCCAACGGGTGCCCTTCGGAACCGGTAAGGCCGTCATGCGGCAACTCGCCGGAGAAGGAAGCGCCGGGGTTTATCCTCTCTTCCTGTTCCGAGTCCTGCAGGACTGGTTGCAGTTGGTCGCTGGGCACCTGTCATGTTCTGCCGATGAAATTCTCACCAACGCGGATCGGCTCGAGCCGGTTCTCGGCGATTTTCTCCGCCAGAATCGATGGCTGGACGTCTGGCCCCGGTTGCAGAACAACCACCGGATGTCTGGCCGTTTGCTGCAGGCTTTCCATGAATGGTTTGATGGACTGAAAACCCTGCGTCTGCTGCATCACCTCGAAGGCGATGTCCTCCGCCCGGCTGCAGAAGTTGCCGTTCCTGAGCTGTTGGCATGGGGAGGACTCCCTCCGGAGGAGAAAATTGAAGCGCAACTTGCTATACTGAGAGGGGAACAAAACGTTCCAGTCGAGGTTTCATGAATGATATAAAACAGACAGATGTTTTGGAACGACCTGCCGACCGGCGGCGGAACCTGCGTTCTCCGCTCCTGGCTTTAAAGGTCCGAATCGAGGAGGGCGACCGCTGTTTTTTCGGTTATACCAAGAACATCAGCCGAAGCGGCATGTTCGTTGCGACCCTGCAAACCCTTCCACCCGAAAGCGAAGTGCCGGTTTCCCTCCACCTTCCGCCCCCCATCGACCGCCACCTGGAGTGCCGTTGCGTTGTGGTCTGGAACCGGACTTATAAACCGGATTCTCCCTATGAGCCGGGGGTTGGCCTGCGGTTTGTCGGTCTTGACGAAAAGATGGAGTCTGCGATCAATGCCTGGGTGCAGCAACCATCAGCCTGAACCGGTTGGTTGCGGTTGGCAATTTCCCCCGAGCCGGGTATAATCTCAGCGCGAATACGTATTTCGGACCGAGCCTTTGCCCTTTCAATCCCACACAGGCGCCGCTATCTGAGGCGTCTTGTTTCGTTTTGCTGTGGATACCCTCTCTCGGCCCCAAACCGGTTTTACGATTTTGAACCCAGAAAGGAGTGCGCATGCGCACCTCAAGCACCATTCTCGTTGTCGTTATATTGATTGCCGTCATTGCTTCGGCGGTTTTTTACTACAAAGATACCGAAGGCCCGGGAATTATCCTCTCGCCGACCGGTGGAGCGGTTTCGTCTGCGAAGACACTCACCGTCAGGCTTTCCGATGCCGCCTCCGGAATTAAGACTGTTCAAATCGATGTTATCCAGGGGGAGTCGCGACGCCAGGTTTTGAGCCAGACACTCCCGGATCGCCCGGCGGAACGGCTCGTCGAGATCGACCTCGCTGACTTGAAACTGCGTGAGGGAACGCTCGAAATCGAAGTTGTTGCCGTTGATGGTTCCGTCTATCACTTTGGCGCCGGAAATGAAACCAGCCTGCGACAGGGGTACCTGTTCGATAATCGTCCACCTGTGGTGACAGTCCTGAGCCGGAATCACAATCTCAACCAGGGCGGGAGCGGGCTGGTTGCTTTCGAGGTTTCGGAAGACGTCGATAAGGTGGGTGTCCTGATGGACGAGGAGTTTTTCCCGGCCTACCGTCAGCCGACAGGCGAATACCTGGCCCTGTTCAGTTATCCCCACGATGTCAAGCCGGGAAAGCTGGTGCCGAAAGTGCTGGCGGTTGATGCCGCGGGTAACGAGAGGCGGGCAGGATTCTACTTTCATGTCAATTCTCATCGTGTCAATCAGACCGATATCAATCTGTCGGACAATTTCCTGAACCGGAAGATGCCTGACTTCCAACATCTTTACCCGTCCGAGGCGGAGATGCTCGGTATTTTTCTGAAGGTCAACCGCGAGTTGCGGCAGGCGAATCGCCAGAAATTGCGCACCATCGCCGAGCAGAGCAGTTCCGCTCCGCTATGGGATGGGGCTTTCCTGCGGCAAAAAGGGGCAAACCGCGAGCCGTTTGCCACGAAACGCACCTATAAATACAAGGGTGAAGAGGTCGATCGACAGACCCACCTCGGGGTCGATATCGCTTCGGTTGCCCACGGTCCGGTGAATGCTTCCAATCGCGGCGAGGTTGTCTATGCCGATGACTTCGGCATTTACGGTCAATGTGTCGTCATTGATCACGGGCTCGGGTTGATGAGTCTCTATGGGCACATGAGCAGCATTGCCGTCCAGGTCGGCGAGGAGGTTGAGCGCGGACATGAGATCGGACGGACCGGAATGACCGGGCTCGCCGGTGGCGATCATCTTCACTTTGGCCTGCTGGTGTCTGGGAGGCCGGTCAATCCAATTGAGTGGTGGGACCACACCTGGATGAAAAACAACGTTGAAAGCAAGCTCGGTTTGGGCCGTGAAACCCTGTGATAAGGCCGTTCCGGATAGATTGACAATTGTATACGATTTAAGGTAAGTTATGCGCCCCAACGATTTTGGGATGCCATTTTCCCTAAGGAGGAGAGAGACAATGCCGCAGGAATTCAGTATGCAACAAGCCATCCGGGAAGCGATCCAGACCGAGAAAGATGTCATGGATTTCTACATCCAGGCGGCTGAAATCACCCAGAACGAACGTGCCAAGAAAGTTTTCACCACGCTTGCCAAGGAAGAACGGGAACACGCCAGCAGCTTCTTCCACATCTACTCCGGCGGCGACCTCGGTAGTTTCGAGGAATTCATGGCCCGTCCCCCGCGCGACGCTTCAGCTATGCTGCACCAGCTCAAAAAGGCCCTCGACGAGAGCGTCCATGAGCGGCGCGCCATGGAACTCGCCATGAGCGAGGAGCAGGACTTGGCCAAGAATCTGCGCGCCACCGCCGGTCGGATCGTCGATCCCGGCGTGAAGCAGATTTTCGAGAAGATGGCCAAAGAGACCGAAGATCACTACCAGATCATCGAGTCGGAATATGCCCATCTCATGGGGATGGTGCATGAAACTGATATCGATACGTTTGTCAGGGAGTAGCCTTTTGCCCCGTATGTGCCTAATATTTCTTCTGTTTTGTCTCGCCGGGATGTCCAGCGGCGTGGCCTTTGCGGAAGTGGTGAACCTCGGAGCGCACCGAACCGACGTCGGCCTGATGGATTTTCAACAGGTGATTGACGAGACCTGCTCCAAGTGTCATACCCGTGAGCGGGTTGATATCGCCTTGGCCAAACGGAAATCGATCGGACCGATCCTGCAGCAGATGAATCGGCTCGGGGCCGATATTTCCTCGGCTGACCAGGCATTGATCGAGGCTTTCTGGGCGGATGACAAGTTCGCAGAAGTCAACCGGGTGATTGCGACCCGGTGTACCCTGTGCCATTCGCGTGAGCGGATTGACCAACAGCTGATGGAAGGGGTCGATCTTGAGACGCTGACGGAGAAAATGCTGAGGTTCGGAGCCCGCCTATCCGACGAAGACCGGAAGGTGCTGGGCGTTTTTTCAGGGCAGCCCCTGCGATAATTGGAATAGCTGTACCTTGCATAGCCGGGTCGACCGTCTGGTCGGCCCGGCTATGTTTGATTAAGGTCGGCCAAAACCAATTCAGATCAGGATTGTTGTTGACAAATGAAACAATTGCTAGTATCTATAACTTTGTTTGTCTTCTAGGTCCTCAATGGAGAGATGCCGTGCTGATTACCCGTGCTACCGAATATGCAATCCGTGCCATGTTGTTTCTTGCCAAGCAACCCCGCGGTGAGATTGTGCTGAAGAAGGACATCTGTGCCTCTCAGGACATTACACCGGCTTTTCTGACCAAGATCCTGCAGCCTTTGATCAAGGATGGCATCGTCGGCTCCCAACGCGGAGTCGGTGGCGGTTTCTACCTGGTCAAGGAACCTGCGGAGGTGACCCTGCTCGATGTGGTTCGGGCTCAAGAGGGTCCACTTTACCTGAATCACTGCATCGCCCAGCCCGGGATCTGTGAAAAGGACTGCTTTTGTCCGATCCATGGGGCCTGGCGGGATATCCGTCAGGAATTGATGCAGACGCTCCGCAAGTACAACTTTTCCCACCTGATCGAGCTCGAAGAGGAGAATCTGAGAAAGATCGGTCTTGCGAGCTGAACGGGTTCCGACGATAGTGATTAAAAAAGGCCGCCGAGCATTGTCTCGGTCGGCCTTTTTCTTTGCCGGTCGGACCGTCAATCTCCCGGGGGGCAGAAACGGGCATAAAAAAACCCTGGAGACCAGGAGGGAGTGTCGTCCAGGGTAATGTCGGGGAACTGTGACCAGTTCCCCGGAAGTTCCTTGTCATTCAATTATAGCCTCTGCCCTTTCCGGGTCAATTCTTTCCAGCCATAATGTTTTGCCGGTTTCAGATTCGGCGGGGCGCAACGTTTTCGCCCCGCCGAATCCGGGTATTTCTGTTCCTACTTGACGGTGTCTTCCGGGTAGGCATGAATATGGTGGATGGTGAGGTCGGCCCCGGCGAACTCGTCTTCGTCGTTGAGCCGGAACCCCATGGTTTTATGGATCATGCCGTAAGTGACGAAGCCGACCGCCAGAGCGATCAGGATGGCGAGCACGGTGCCGATCAGCTGGGAGAATAAATTGACCCCCCCCATGCCGTAGAGCGCTTCCTGCCCGAAGATGCCGGCGGCAACACCGCCCCAGCTGCCGATGATGCCGTGCAGTGGCCAGACGCCGAGGACGTCGTCGAGCTTTAATTTCTCCTGTTCCCACTGGAACCCGTAGACGAAAATCAGGGAGCCGATGCCGCCGACCAGAAAGGCGCCAATCGGATGGACGATGTCTGAGCCGGCGCAGATGGCGATCAGGCCGGCCAGTGCGCCGTTGTGGGCGAAGCCGGGGTCGTTTTTGCTCGCCACGACGGCGAACAGGACGCCGCCGACCATAGCCATCAGGGAGTTAACCGCCACCAGCCCGGAAATGCCTTCGAGGTTCTGCGCGCTCATGACGTTGAAGCCGAACCAGCCGACGGCAAGGATCCAGCTGCCCAGGGCGAGGAACGGGATGTTGGAGACCGGAATTGCCTGGCTTTTCCCGCGCACCCAGCGTCCCATGCGGGGGCCGAGAACGATGACCGCCGGCAGCGCCAGCCACCCGCCGAAGGAATGAACCACCACAGAGCCGGCGAAGTCATGGAAGCCGGCACCGAACGTGTTCTCCAGCCACCCTTGCAGGCCACCGCTGTTTTTTCCCCAGATCAACGATTCGAAGAACGGGTAGGCGACCCCGGCGAAAATCGCCCCGGCTAAAACCTGCGGCCAGAACTTGGCCCGCTCGGCGATCCCGCCGGAGATGATTGCCGGTATGCAGGCGGCGAAACAGAGCAGAAAGAAAAACCGCACCAGTTCGTAGCCGTTGTTGTCGCCAAGCAGCGAGCCGGCCGGACCGAGGAAGTTGACTCCGTAGGCGATCGGGTAACCGATCAGGAAATAGACGACGGTCGAGACTGACCAGTCGGTGAGGATTTTGACGAAAGCGTTGACTTGGCTCTTCTTGCGGACTGTTCCGACTTCCAGAAACGCGAACCCGGCGTGCATGGCAAAAACCATGACCGCGCCGAGCATCAGGAACAGGACGTCACCTCCGTGACGTAGGGACGAGATGGCAGACTCCATTGTCTCCAGGCCTCCTTGTGTTGTTTGCCGGCATCATTGACGGCATAAACCGGCAATACATTTCAAAATGCATACCAGCTCGGTGCCTGGGGATTTTACGGTCATACGCTCCTGCTTTGCTCTTGGGGTGCTTATAGTTTGGGCGGTCATGTGCAAATATTGGGCAGCCATAAACACACATAAATTAGTAAAGAATAAAATCCCTTATTTGCACTTTTTTACTTGACAAATAAACGGGACAAATTTATTTTACATGCACATTAAATCACTCAACAATCGAATGGAATATTGATGGAAACAACACGGCGGAGTTTGATCAAGGCTGTTTCATGGCGCGTCCTCGCGACCGCCATCACCATGGGGTTGGTCTACGGATTGACCGGTGAATCCGATTTCGCCGCCAAGGTTGGTCTGGCCGACACCGGCTTGAAGATCATGATTTACCTCGGGCACGAACGGATCTGGAACCGCATCCCCTATGGACGCAAGCAACCGGAGTATTACATCTAGGTTGAATGAAGGAGAGCACCATGCAGGTCGCTGCAACGGCGGAAACAACGCGCTGCATTAAAAGCGCGGTCGACATTCTCACCCGCGGGATTGATCGGGCTGGCGGTCCGGTTAATCTCGCCTGTTCCTTCAGCCTGGAGGACACGGTGATTATCGATCTGGCCCAGAGTCATGGACTCCCGGTCGGCATATTCGCCATTGATACCGGGCGGTTGCCGGAGGAAACCTACCAGATGGCCGAGTTGGTGCGGGAGCGCTACGGAGTGGAGATTGACTGGTATTTTCCCCAGGCGACCGCAGTGCAGCGGTTGGAGCGAGAGAACGGGCTGTTCTCGTTCCGGAATAATTTAGAGAGTCGCAAGCAGTGCTGTGCCATTCGCAAGGTCGAACCGCTACAGAGAGCCCTGCGCGGGCTTGCAGGCTGGGTGACCGGGATGCGGCGCGAGCAGAGCGTGACCCGGAGCGAACTTGTGTCGATCGAACCGGACCGGGAGCACCCCGGGCTGTTGAAGATCCATCCGCTCTACGGCTGGAGTGAAGAGGAACTCTGGGCGTACGCCAACGAGTTCCGCATCCCGGTTCATCCGCTGCATCGAAAGAATTATCCATCCATCGGCTGTGCCCCCTGTACGCGGGCTGTCGAGCCGGGGGAGGATATCCGGGCGGGGCGGTGGTGGTGGGAAAACTCCGAGCACAAAGAGTGCGGGTTGCACCGTTCGTGACCAATTGGACTGAAACAGAATCTTAAGGACCAGAAATTTCTAGCGGGGAGCAAAGTATGAGTGACCACCTGGACCGACTTGAGGCCGAGTCGATTTATATCCTGCGCGAAGCCTATAACCGTTTTCCCAACCTTGCCATGCTCTATTCGATCGGCAAGGACTCGACGGTGATGATTCACCTGGCGCGCAAGGCTTTTTTCGGCAAGCTGCCGTTTCCCCTGGTCCATATCGACACCACCTACAAATACCCCGAGATGATAGCATTTCGCGATCGGATGACCAAAGAATGGGGGGCCGAGCTGGTGGTCGGCAGAAACGAAGAGGCGATTGCTGCCGGCATGGGGCCAGACCAGGGGCGCCTGCTCTGCTGTGCCAAGCTGAAAACCGAAGGGTTGACCCAGATGATAGACGCCAAGGGGTACCAGGGTTTGCTGCTTGGTATCCGTCGGGACGAGGAAGGGAGCCGGGCCAAGGAGCGGGTCTTCTCTCCGCGGGGCCAGCAGAGTGAATGGTCATACAAGGATCAGCCACCGGAGCTGTGGGACCAGTTCAACACCAATTATCCAGAGGGGACTCATGTCAGGGTCCATCCGATCCTCGGCTGGACCGAATTGAATATCTGGGAATATCTCGCCCGGGAGAAGGTCGAGATCTGCCCGCTCTACTTTGCCAGGGACGGCAAACGATTCCGTTCCCTCGGCTGCGCACCTTGTACCGGGACAATCGATTCAACGGCTGCAACCGTTGATGAGATTATCGAGGAGTTAAAGGTCATTCGAGCTCCGGAGCGCGCTGGCCGTGCCCAGGACCAGGAGAACGCCTACGCCATGCAGAAGTTGCGGGCCAAGGGGTACATGTAGCCACAAAGTTGGAAATGAGGACGATGAAACACCAGGGGCGAATTGCCCCGCCGGGAAAGAACGGGAGAGAAATGAAAACTGCGGAGACCCTGAAAATCGTTATCGTCGGACATGTCGATCATGGCAAATCGACCCTGATCGGACGCCTGTTTCATGACACAGGGATGATTCCCGAGACGCGCGTTGCCGAAATCGCCGGGACCTGCGAACGACAAGGGCGCCCGTTCGAGTACGCCTACCTGATGGACGCCCTCGAGGAGGAGCGGGATCAGAATGTCACCATCGACACGGCCCAGACCTTCTTTAAAACCGACAAGCGCACCTATGTCATCATCGATGCTCCCGGGCATAAAGAGTTCCTGAAGAACATGATCACCGGCGCGGCCAGCGCCGATGCCGCGATCCTGCTGCTCGACGGGGTCGAAGGGGTGCAGGAGCAGACCCGCCGCCATGCTTATCTCCTCTCCCTGCTCGGAATACGACAAGTGGTCGTGGCGATCAACAAGCTCGACATGGTCGACTATGACCGGCAGGTCTTTCAACGGACGGAAAACGACATACGGGCTTTTTTGCACACTCTCGACATCACCCCCGCCTCCGTGGTCCCGATATCGGCGCGGGAGGGTGACAATATCGCCTCCCCGGGAGACCGGATGATCTGGTACGGCGGGCCGACCATTTTGCAGGCCCTCGACAATTTTGCCAACGTGCGGGCGGAAACCGGGCTCCCTTTCCGGTTTCCGGTCCAGGATGTTTACAAGTGGGACAACGAGCGGATTTATGCCGGTCGGGTCGAGACAGGTCAGGTCAAGGTGGGGGACCCCGTTACCTTTCTTCCGTCAGGGCGGCAGACGGAGGTCAAGTCAATCAGACTCTGGCCCAATGAGGACCTGGCCCAGGCGCGTGCCGGCGAGTGTGTCGGTTTTACCTTTGCCGACGAACTGTTCGCTGAACGGGGCGAGGTGCTCGCCCGCAGTGACGACCTGCCGACTACAGTTGGTGAAATCAAGGCGAGCCTGTTCTGGCTGGCGCGCAACAGCTTTGTGAAGGGGAAAAATTATCGGTTGAAACTTGCCACGGCCGAGGTTGATGCGACCTGCGTCGCGATCGAAGAGCGACTCGACTCTTCGACCCTTTAAATCGCCGAACGTCACGCTGCCGAGTTGAAAACCACCGAGGTTGGCACCGTCGTCTTCTCCCTGCATAAACCGTTGGCAGCGGACCTTTATCTGGAGAATGCCAGGACCGGACGTTTCGTGGTAGAAGATGGATACCTCATCGGTGGCGGCGGCATTGTGCGCGGCCTCAAGGGGGTCGGTGGAGCAGCGGCGGCCCAGACCGTCCACCTCGGACGACACCTGGTGTCGGAGCCGGACGGCGCATTGGTTGACCTGACCCGCCAGCGTGGGCTAATCGAATTTGAAGTGACGGCTAATTTTCTCGATGCGTTGGCGGCCGGCAACCGGGTCTGCTTCAGGTTGCGGGGACCGCTGCAGATCGACCCGGTGGCATTATTGGCTTATGAGCATCATCTGGACTTCACTTTTACCCGGGAACAGGACCGGATTTCTCTGGTCCTCTATCAGGATCGGCAACCGAAAGAGGTTCCGGATCAGGAGATGGTGGCGATTTGATGAAAGAACGGGAAGAAACAGTCGATCCGCGCCAATGGAGGATCGACGGCATTTACCAGCAGGCCGGGGATAATCGCTTCATGCAGCGGATCAAGGTTCCGGCCGGGGTCCTCGGAGCATCCCAGGCGCGGCAGGTGGCGGAGCTGGCCGATCGCTTCGCCGGGGCAAGGCTCCACCTGACCTGTCGTGGCAGTATCGAGTTGCATGACCTCGCCGCGGAAAACCTCCCGGAGATCGGCCGACGCCTGGCGCTGGTCGGTTTGACCGGCCGTGGAGCCTGTGGTGGCGCCGTGCGCGGGGTTTCGAGCAGTGCGACTTTCAGTTCGGAGTTCGCGTCCTGCCAGGTGCTGGCGAGGCGGCTGCATCGGCATTTCGCCGGTCATCCAGCGTTCGAGGGGCTGCCGAAGAAATTCAAGATCGGGGTTGAAGGGGACGCGTCAGGAGGACGGCACCTGATCCAGGACCTGGGTCTGGTCCATGCTGGCGTCAAAGAGAATCGATCTTTGTGGGATGTCTGGTGTGCCGGGGGGCTTGGTCGTGAACCGCAGGCCGGATTTCTCCTTGGCGAACGGATCCCGGAAGAGAGAATCATCCCTTTAACCGAAGGGATCCTGAGGGTTTATCGTGAGCATGCGGCCCCGGGGCGCCGTCTCAAGCATCTGCTCCGTGAAAGAGGTGAAAAGGAATTCCGCCATCTGTTGCGGCAGGCAACCGGTGAACTCTATCCGCCCCAGGTCGAAAACCGGTTTGCCGGTTCATTGACGGTAGGCGAGGGGTCGGAAACGCCGGTGATCGTGCCGGTCTTCGCTGGCGAGCTGTCGACCCGACTCCTGTTGCGGTTGGCTGACGCTGCCGAGCTTTACGCGGCTGACGTTCTGCTGTTGACCAGTGACCAGGATATCGCCTTCTTGCCTGCAACGAACGAGGCCGGGGAGGCGTTGGCCCGATGGTTTCGGGAGAACGAAACCGATACGACAACTGTAGCCCACAACCGGGTTTGCCGGGCGTGCCCCGGCAATCACGAGTGTCGTATGGGCCTGGTCCCGACCCGGGAGGTTGCGGCTGAAATAGGTCGTTTAGCTGATCAGCTCGATACCTGCCCGAGTATTGCCATTTCCGGTTGTCCCAACAGCTGTTCCCAGCCGCAACTTGCCGACATCGGGATCGTCGGATCGCGGCTGGTGAAGGGGGAGGATGGCGCCCGGACCCCCCGCTTCCAAGTCTGGCGTCGTACCGGGCTCGGTCTGGGAGAGCAGTACGGTGACGAATTGACTTACGACGAATTGTTGAACACTGTTCAAAGGCTGATATCTTAAAGAGACAGGAAAGGAGCCTGAAAATGGCGAAAATTTACCAGGACAATTCTCTTTCTATTGGAAACACACCGCTGGTGCGCCTGAGTCGCATCGTTCCGGCCGGGAGTGAAATTTACGGGAAAATCGAAGGACGGAACCCCGCCTACTCGGTCAAGTGCCGGATCGGCGCGTCGATGATCTGGGACGCTGAGAAGCGTGGCCTGCTTGGCAAGGGGAAAGAGATTGTCGAACCGACCAGTGGCAATACCGGCATCGCGCTCGCCTTCGTGGCTGCCGCCCGGGGGATTCCGATTACCCTCACCATGCCCGAGACCATGAGCATCGAGCGCCGCAAGGTCCTCGCGGCCTTCGGCGCCAACTTGGTTCTCACCCCCGGAGCCAAGGGGATGGCCGGTGCGATCAAGGCGGCCGAGGACCTGGCCGAGGAGGATCCGAAGCGTTACGTGCTGCTGCACCAGTTCAAGAACCCGGCCAATCCGGCTATTCATGAACAGACCACCGGGCCCGAAATCTGGGCGGCGACCGACGGGGATGTCGATGTGCTGATCTCCGGAGTCGGGACCGGCGGCACCATCACCGGGATTTCCCGTTACTTCGAGCAGGTCAAGGGGAAGCCGTTGCATTCCGTGGCGGTGGAGCCGAGCGACTCTCCGGTCATCTCCCAGCGGCTCGCCGGTGAAGACTTGCAGCCGGGTCCGCACAAGATCCAGGGGATTGGGGCCGGATTCATCCCGGAGACGCTCGATCTCTCCATCGTCGACCAGGTGGAACAGGTCAGCAACGAAGAATCGATCGAGTTTGCCCGCCGGCTGGCAAAAGAGGAAGGGGTCCTCGCCGGGATCTCATGCGGTGCAGCTGCGGCTGTGGCCGCCCGGTTGGCCGCCCGCCCCGATTTCGCCGGTAAAAAGATGGTGGTGATTCTCCCCGATTCCGGCGAACGGTACCTTACCAGCGTGCTCTACGAAGGTATCGTTTAAGCCGACTACGGGGTAATGTCGGGAATCGGGTCGAAAAAGAGTTGACAAGGGGCGAAGGATTCTTTAACGTTTTGCTTAACAATATAACTGGATAGTTCTTGCAGCATTGCTGAGAGATTCCATCCAGCGTTTTCATCACGAGTGACCGAGGGATCAGGCCCGATGACGTCACGGCAACCGTCCGCTGCAGAAGATCGCAGGGGGAAAAGGTGCCAATTCCTGCTCGTTGTCCAACGGTTGGACGCGGGGAAGATGAGGACGGCGCTTTGCTGCAACGATTGTGTAGCTCCCCAAAGCCCCTTCTCATCTTGATTGAGAAGGGGCTTTTTCAGTTTCTGCAGCCAGGGAGAACAGACATGAGTCAACAGAGCAACTGGAGTTTAAGCAGCAGGGCGGTTCAGGCCGGAACCGGCCGGGATGAACGGACCGGAGCGATCAGCTTTCCGATTTACCCGAGCGCCACCTACCGGCATCCGGGGGTCGGGCAGAGCACCGGATACGACTACACCCGGAGCGGCAACCCGACCCGCGAGGTCCTCGAGCAGAGCCTGGCCGACCTCGAAGGTGGGTGCCGGGGGCTCGCCTTCGGTTCCGGCATGGCGGCGTTGACCACTTTGTTTCTCCTGTTCAGGTCCGGAGACCACCTGGTGGTCTCCGAAGATCTCTATGGCGGGACCTACCGGGTGCTCGACCAGGTGTTCGGCAAGTTCGGGCTCGACGTCAGCTATGTCGATACGACCGACACGGCCGCGGTGGCTGCAGCCATCCGCTCTTCGACCAGAGCGTTGCTGGTGGAGACACCTGGAAACCCGCTGCTTGGAGTCGCTGACCTGCCGGCGTTGGCGGAACTGTGTCGCTCGGGCAGCATTTTGCTGCTGGTTGATAATACATTCCTGACCCCGGTCCTGCAGCGACCGCTCGAACTTGGCGCCGACGTGATCATCCATTCCGCCACCAAGTACCTCGGGGGGCACAGCGACCTCTGCGCCGGTGTCCTGGTCGCCCGGGAGCACGAACTCGGCGAGCAGCTCTACACCCTGCAGAATGCCACGGGGGGGATTTTGCCACCCCAGGATTGCTGGTTGCTGCTCCGTTCGCTGAAAACCCTGCCGCTACGTATGGAGAGACACTGTGGTTCCGCACTGCAGGTCGCCCGTTGGCTGCAGCAGCACCCCCGTATCACCAAGGTTTATTTCCCCGGTCTCGAGCAGCATCCCGGACATGAGCGTGCCAAAAGGCAGCAGGATGGTTTCGGCGGCATGCTCTCCTTCCGGACCGAGTCGCCTGAATTGGCGCGCCAGGTGTTGGAGCGGATCGAGCTGATCTCGTTCGCCGAGAGTCTCGGCGGTGTCGAGTCGCTGATGACCCTGCCGGCGGTGCAGACTCACGGAGATATTCCGGAGCCCGAGCGACTGCGCCTCGGCATTGACGAAACACTCCTCCGTTTCTCCGTCGGGCTTGAAAACGTTGATGATCTGCTGACCGATTTGCGCCAGGCAATCGATTGATTCCGACGGGGTGAAGGGCAGGCGTTGGGGATTTGGTTTGAACTGAATCGTGAATCCTGATAAATTCGGGAGATTGCAGGTGATTTTATCAGGAGGCACCATGTCACGATCTCTGACACTACGCTGGAAACTGCTGCTGGCCATGATTCTGCTGGCAGTGGTGCCGCTGGTGCTCAACTTCTTTTTTGTTAGCCACCTCGCGCAGACCCTGGTCTCCGGCAACCTGCTTCGAATTGCCTCCGACCAGAGCGTTTTGGTCGAAGAGAGCATTGCACGCTCCATCCATGAGAAGGCCAACTACTTCCAGTTTCTGCGCCAGGATGTCGGGATGATCGCGGCGGTTGATTTTGCCGTTCAAAACGACTATCTGGACAACCTGATCAAAGTTCTTGGCAGCACCCGCGAACTCAACGGCTTCGACCTGATGGAAGTCTACGACCTGGGCGGTTCCCTGGTCCTGCGGAGTCAGCCTGAGGCACAGGAGTATCCCGCTGGTGAGGGGCTGAAACATCCGTTGATCAAGGCGGCGCTTGACGGCAACAAAGTCAGGTCGGGCCTGGGGAAATACGCCAACGGATTGGCCGTCCTCGCCGCGGCACCGATCTCTTCCATGGGTGATATTGAGGCGGTTTTGGTCGGAGTGACCTTCGTCGATGATGGGTATGCCTCTGATTTGAGCCAATTTACCGGGAACGGTATCGCATTTTATGACTCGGAGGGCTATGTTGCGACCTCTGCCAGCGGACTGCTTGGCGTCGATCCCGAGGGTCTTCCGTCGATGGAGGGCCAAAATTTCAGGATCGGTCAACGGGATGTTGTCCTCTACAAAAAGCTGCTGGCTGATTCAGGCGCGGGCATGGTCCTGGCAATCAGCCAGGAGGCCGAGCTGGAAACCCTGGGTTCGCTCAGGTCCCTGCTCGCCGTCTTGGTCGTGGGCGGGGGCATCCTCGCCGTGGTGTTGGCTCTATTCCTCTCTCGCGGAGCCCTTATGCCGTTGCGGCTGGTGGTGTCCCAGCTCGAAGAGATTGCCACGGGTGAAGGTGACCTGACCCGAAAGTTGCCGATCGAGTCGCGCGACGAAATAGGGCAGTTGGCATCCAGTTTCAACAAGTTCGCCAACCGTCTGCGGGAGATGGTGCACAATACCCGCGCCGCGACTTACAACCTGACCGAACTCGGGGAGAAAATCCACGAATCATCGCGTGAGGTGAACGAGGGGGCCGTGACCCAGAGCGTCTCCCTGGAGCAGTCCCACCGGGCGCTGGTGACAATCGATGAAACGAGTGCGGAAATTGCCGACAGCGTCACCACCTTGGTGACCGTCGTCGAAGAGAGCAGTTCTGCGACCCTGGAACTCGGAGCCACCATCGAAGAGATTGCCACCCAGATGGAAAAATTGTTCGCCAACGTGGAGGAGGTTTCGAGCAGTATCAGCGAAATGAGCGTCTCGAGCCGGCAGGTGACGGAGAATATTGATATTCTCGGCAGTTCCACCGAAGTGACCGCGAGCAGCATCATAGAGCTTGATGCCGCCATCAAGGAGATCGAGGAGAACGCCCAACAGACCAGCGAGTTGGCGGCCCAGGCGAGTGAAGATGCCGACCGGGGTCGCCAGGCGGTCGGCGCGACCATTGCCGGCATCAACACCATTCGCCAGAGTGTCGACCGGGCCGGTGAGGTCATCGAATCTCTCGGCAGTCGGTCCCAGGACATCGGCAAAATTCTCACGGTGATCGACGACATCGCCAACCAGACCAGTCTGCTTGCCCTGAATGCCGCCATCATCGCCGCCCAGGCCGGTGAACATGGACGTGGTTTCGCTGTCGTCGCCGAAGAGATCCGCGGGCTGGCCGAGCGCACGGCGGTCTCCACCCGGGAAATCGGAACCATCATTACCGATTTGCAGGATGGAACAACCGAGGCGGTCGCCGTCATGCATGAGAACATGACACGGGTCCACAAAGAGGTCGCCCGGAGCGAAGAGGCGGAACAGGCGCTGGAAATGATCCAAACCAGCACGGAGAAGGCCTATCAGCAGGTCAGCAGTATCGTGCGGGCGACCCAGGAGCAGAGCCGGGGAAGTCGCCAGATCACCGATTCCATCAACCAGGTCTCTTCAATGCTGGGCCAGATTACTGCGGCAATCCGCCAGCAGTCCGAAGGGGTTACCCAGTTGTCACGTGCTTCGGAGGAGATGAAGGAGATCGCCGCCCACGGCAAGCTCTCGACCGGAGAGCAGGCCAAGGGGAGTCGCCAGATCCAGATGAGTATTGAGCGGGTCAGGGAGATGATCGACCGGATCGATGGCGCAACGACCGAACAGACTGCGCAGACACGGCAGGTTGTCGCCGCGGTCAGCCAGATTCGCGAAATCGCCGAGAACAATACGCTGCGTACCAGTGAGCTCGACCAGGTGGTGGAGAAGTTGACGGAGCAGACGGCGGCGTTCAGCCGGGAGATCGGCGCATTCAAGGTTGACGATGAGTAGGCACCTTCGACGGCGAGTCATCAATTGGCAGGAGACATTTTGAAAAGCTTGAAACAGTATCGCAAGGCAACTGTTCTGGTCCACCAGGGAGAGGATCGTGATCCGGCGACCGGAGCGGCTGCCATCCCGATTTACCAGGCCTCGACCTACCATCATTCCGGGGGGGCGCCGGGAAATTTCGATTACGCCCGCAGTGGTAATCCGAGCCGTCAGCAGGTTGAGGATGCCATCGCCCTGCTCGAGGGGGGTGTTCGCGGTTTCGCCTACGCCAGCGGCATGGCTGCCATTGGCTCGGCCCTCTCCCTGTTGCGCAGCGGCGATCACCTGATCGCGCCGGACGACCTCTACGGTGGAACCTATCGTTACCTGACCATGATACTGCCGGAGCAGGGGATCGAGGTTTCCCTGGTCGACCAGACCGATCCGCAACGGGTCGAGGATGCCATTCGCCCGAATACCAGGGCGATCCTGCTGGAAACCCCGTCCAACCCCCTGTTCAAGGTGACCGATATTCGCGTCATGGTCGAGATCGCCAAGCGCCATGGCCTGCTGACGCTCATCGACAATACATTCATGACCCCCCTGCTGCAGCGACCGTTGCAGCTCGGTGTGGACGTCGTC
Source organism: Desulfuromonas sp. (assembly GCA_002868905.1). GTDB lineage: Bacteria > Desulfobacterota > Desulfuromonadia > Desulfuromonadales > Geothermobacteraceae > BM304. The sequence continues at coordinate 62,551 of PKUA01000028.1, read as the reverse complement.
ATTCACAGCGCCACCAAGTTTCTCGGTGGCCACAGCGACCTGCTCGCCGGGTTGTCCACCACCGCCGACCCCGAACTGGCCAAGCGGCTGAAGCGGTTTCAGAATGGTTTCGGCGCCGTTCTCGGCCCGTTCGATTCTTTTTTGCTCGCCCGGGGGATCAAGACGTTGCAGGTGCGGTTGGCGGCGGCCGAGAAAAACGCCCAGCTGCTGGCCGGGCGACTCAAGGATCATCCGGCGGTGGCCGATGTCTACTATCCCGGGTTGCCGGAAGCGCGGGGTCGAAAGGTCCATTTCGCCCAGGCGACCGGATCAGGTGCGGTGCTTTCGTTCACCCTGAAGGAGAAAGAAGGGGTTGCCCCCTTGTTGCAGCGGGTCAGGTTGCCGATCATCGCACCGAGCCTCGGTGGGGTCGAAACCATTCTGACGCACTGCTGGTCGATGTCCCATGCCGCCATTCCGGCCGAGACCAAGCAGCAGATGGGGATCGGGGAGAACCTGCTGCGAATCTCCGCCGGAATCGAAGATGTCGAAGATCTCTGGGAGGACCTGTCCGAGGGGCTCCGGGATACCGGTTGAGCCTGGCCAGGACAGGCGCAAGGGTTCCGGCGCTGGGATGGTACCGGTTGACAAGCTGATAACAGTTCGCTAGAGTCCTTGCCAACATAGATTTCGTTCTTATCAAGAGTGGTGGAGGGACAGGCCCTGCGAAGCCACAGCAACCGACCTGATGCGACGTTCGCGACAGGTGACAGGTGCTAATTCCGGCTCCGGCATAGAGATGCCCGGGGGAGATGAGGACGGAGCCGAAAGATGTCACAGCTTCAAAATCTTTCAGGCCCCTTCCCATCACTCGTTTGGGAAGGGTTTTTTGTTTTTGAAAGGGTGTCCGTTTGGAATCGACGGTCGGTATCGTAACTCCTCAATCGGCAACATTTGATCTCGAACTGCGCCTGGAAAGCGGGCGGGTTCTCGGCCCGATCACACTTACCTACGAGACCTACGGTGAGCTGAATCGGGACAAGAGCAACGTGGTCCTGGTGGCGCATGCCTGGACGGGCGATGCCCACGCCGCGGGTCGTCATGATCCGGATGACCGCAAGCCTGGCTGGTGGGACAGCATGATCGGTCCGGGCAAGGTGCTCGATACCGAGCGCTACTTTGTCATCTGTTCCAACGTCATCGGCTCGTGCAAGGGGTCCACCGGTCCGACCAGTATCAATCCACGGACCGGAAAGCGCTACAAACTCAATTTTCCCGTGGTGATGGTGCGTGACATGGTGCGGGCACAGCGCCTGTTGCTGGAGAGGCTGCAAATCGACAACCTGCTGACCGTTATCGGTGGCAGCATGGGGGCGATGCAGGCACTGGAGTGGGGGATTCATTACCCGGAGATGGTTCGATCCATCATTCCGATCGCCGGGACCGGGAGGACCTCGCCGATGGCGATTTCCCTCAACGCGGTGGCACGACAGGCGATCTACAACGATCCGCTCTGGAAAAAGGGGAATTATCGCCCGGAGCATCCCCCGGCCGACGGCCTTGCGTTGGCGAGGGCGATCGGGCACATCTCGTTCCTCTCAGACGCCTCGATGCATTTGAAGTTCGGTCGGAGATTTTCTGCCCGCGACGGCCAGTTCGATTTTTTCGGTCAGTTCGAGGTGGAGCGCTACCTCGAGTATAATGGCGGGAGCTTCATCGACAAGTTTGATACCAACAGCTTCCTCTACCTCGCCAAGGCGCTCGATCTCTACGATGTCTCCTGGGGGTTCGAAAGCCTCGAGGAAGCCATGCAGCAGCTGCAGTGCCCGTCTCTCTGGTTTGCCTTTTCGTCGGACTGGCTCTACCCGCCGGATCAGACCGAGGAGGTCGTCCGGGTGCTCGAACAGCTCGATAAGCCGGTCGAGTACCACCTGATTCAGTCCGACTACGGACACGACTCCTTCCTGGTCGAGCCGGAGAAGTTCACCCCCAAGGTGTCGGCTTTTCTCGATAAACTACTCTAGCCTGCTTTTTATGAGGGTTCATCCTCTTCGTAGAGGCCGCCCCAGTTAGGATCCTCTGCGAACTGTCGACGCAACCGTTCCTCGGGAACCTGTTCCAGGAACTCCTGTTCATCGAAGGCAAAGCGGTAGTTGTGGCAATAATCGCTCAGGGTTCGCCATGCGGCGTTAATCTGTTGTATCCGGGCCGAGTCGGACTGCCGGCTTTGATCGGGGTGGTGTTCTTTCACCAGTTGCCGGTGACGTGACTTGATCTCGTGCAGGGTGGCCCGCTCGCCGAGCCCGAAAGTAGCAAGCGCATTCTGCAAATCCTGGTAGGTCATGAGGGTCCTCCTGGTGGAAAGGCTATCCCCTGGGTATCATATTTCCCCCGGGGTGGCCAGTCCGAGCCGACCGGTTTCCCGGTTCTTCTTGCCGCAAATTACCGAAATATGCTAATTAATAACTTTCGCCGTGCTTGTGGCCGGCGGGTTTGAATTCAATTTCGGAGGCAACTCATGTTGATCGACATCCTTCCACTGAAGAAAACCAAACCTCCCATCGAAGACGAATCGAACCTGGTTTTCGGTAAACGGTTCACTGATCGAATGTTCGTCATGGAATATGACAGCGGCCGAGGATGGCATACTGCCCGGATTCAGCCGTACGCGCCGTTTTCCATGGATCCGGCGGCCATGGTCCTGCACTATGCCCAGGAGATTTTCGAGGGCCTGAAAGCGTTTCGTCGGGATGACGGTTCCGTCGCTCTGTTCCGCCCTGCCGATAATGTCGCGCGCTTCAATCGTAGCGCCCGGCGGATGTGTATGCCGGAGGTGGACGAAGGTTTTTTTCTCGATGCGTTGAAACAACTGGTGCAGCTGGAAGCGGCCTGGGTTCCGCGCAGCGAGGGGACGAGCCTCTATATCCGTCCCACCATGATCGCCAATGAACCGATGCTCGGTGTGCGTCCGGCGGATCAGTACCTCTGCTACATTATCCTCTCCCCGGTCGGAGCCTATTACAGGGGGGGGCTCGCTCCGGTTAAAATCTGGATATCGGATCACTATGTCAGGGCCGCCCACGGGGGAACCGGCGAGGTTAAGACCGGCGGCAATTATGCCGCAAGTCTGTTCGCGGCGAGAGAGGCTGCCGCGCAGGGTTTCGATCAGGTGCTATGGCTCGATGCCAAGGACAAGCGTTACGTCGAGGAGGTCGGTAGCATGAACATGTGCTTCGTTTTCGACGGCAAGCTGGTCACCTCGCCCCTCTCGGGGACGATCCTTGATGGCATTACCCGCCGTTCCATCCTGACCCTGGCCGAGGAGATGGGCCTAAAAATCGAACAGCGGGCTTTGAGCGTCGACGAAATCTTCGACGGGATTGACAGTGGCAAACTGCAGGAAGCGTTCGGAACCGGTACCGCTGTGGTGGTTTCTCCGGTCGGACAGTTTACCTACCAGGGGCGTACTGCCAAGCTCGGTGACGGGAAAACAACGGGCGAGGTCACCCGGAAACTTTATGACACGTTGACCGGAATGCAATACGGTCGTCTTTCCGACCGGCATGGCTGGATTGTCCCGCTCTGATCGACGCCGCCATTTTTCACCGTTTGACGCAAAGCCCTCCGGACCCCGGGGGGCTTTGTTGTTGGCGAAGCAGGCACCGCTGTTGAAAAAGTAGGCACGCTTGGTGGCTCTCCCGGGGCAGACCTTTGTAACTTATTGAAAATACTAGACGTGAGCTTCTAGGCATGCTGCTTGCTGTTTGTTGACGGGACAGGTTGTAAACCCAAATACAGACAATGTTGTCTTGCGGAGGCTCAATGATGAACCGTTCTTTCCCGGCATTTTTGCTCGCACTGCTTCTGTTGCTCCCCTCGCGGCTGCTTGCCGCCGACACTCTCGACACCGGCGATACGGCCTGGATGTTGATCTCCACCGCCCTGGTTCTGGCGATGCTCCCCGGATTGGCGCTGTTTTACGGTGGCATGGTCCGCTCCAAGAATGTGTTGTCGACCACGATGCACACTTTCGCCGCCATGGGGATCATGGGCGTACAGTGGGTCGTGGTCGGATACTCTCTCGCTTTTGGCGGATCCGGCAAATTTATCGGCGGCTTTGAAAATGTCTTTTTGCTCGGGATCACCCCCGAGAGCCTGAGCGGAACCATTCCGACTTACGTTTTCGTCATGTTCCAGGGGATGTTCGCTATCATCACCCCGGCCCTGATATCGGGCGCGGTGGCGGAACGAATGAAGTTCTCAACCTACTGTATCTTTATCCTGCTCTGGGGGACCCTGGTCTACGATCCTCTCTGTCACTGGGTTTGGGGTGAGGGTGGCTGGTTGCTGGAGCATGGCGACCTCGATTTCGCCGGCGGCACTGTGGTGCATCTCTCCTCGGGCATCTCGGCTCTGGTGCTCGCCCTGTTCCTCGGCAAGCGTAAGGGCTATCCGATGGAGCGGATGTTCCCGCACAATCTGCCGATGACCCTGCTCGGCGCCGGTCTGCTCTGGTTTGGCTGGTTCGGTTTCAATGCCGGCAGCGCCCTCTCCGCAGGGTCAAGTGCCGCTCTGGCGTTTACCACCACCCAGACGGCAGCGGCCGCCGGCGCCCTCTCCTGGATGGTGGCGGAGTGGCTGCATGTCGGCAAGCCGAGCGCCCTCGGCGCGGCCTCGGGAATCGTGGCGGGTCTGGTGGTGATCACTCCGGCTGCCGGTTTTGTCATGCCGCACTGGGCCCTGGTCATGGGTTTGACGGCCGGCCCGGTCTGCTACGGCGGTGTTCTGCTCAAGCACAAGCTCGGCTATGACGATTCCCTCGACGCCTTCGGGGTCCACGGTATCGGCGGGGCCTGGGGGGCGATCGCAACCGGTATTTTTGCCACGGTCGGCGCAACCGGTCTGATCGCCGGGAACGGACACCAGTTCCTGATTCAGATTGTCGGTGTCCTCGCGGCCGGGGCTTATGCCGTCGTGGTAACCCTCGGTATCATTTTCCTGCTCAAGGTGACCATCGGGTTGCGGGTTGAGCAGGACGAAGAACGGATGGGCCTCGACCAGGCGGCGCATTCGGAAACCGGTTACAATTTCTGAGCCGGCACCGAGGACTGCCTCGCGGCAACAAGTGCGGTTTGCTGAAGTTCGGTCATGATGGCCGGCGCGAGGTTCATGCGCCGGCCATCATTTTTGTGTAGGTATAAAACTCTAGGTGTGTAGTTTTGCCAGATGGCGCAGCCATGACATGCAGACATCTCCCTGGAATTCGTCGTAAAATCCCTACTTAACTTGCTTAAAAACAAAGGCTTTATCCAGAAATTGTTTATTGTGACTGGTCTGGCACGGTTTGGCCTCGTTTTTGCTTAAGTGTTTAAGCTCTCCATTCGGAGACGTTTGACAATGACTCATAAAACATTGCTGGAGGTGTTTAGATGTGTCGCATAGGAGCGATTAAAAGTCTGAATTACGTACACCCGAGCATGGCCCTGCAGTTAATGCAGTCCCAGCAGAAGGGACACGATAATTCCGGATTCGCCATGGTCATGCATGACCTTGGAGGAATCTTCGAGAATTACAAGCATCTGCCGACCCTCTCGATGGCGTGCACCGATGAGGGGATCAAGTTGGCGGAGGAGATGCTGCACGAGGCCGGCTTTCAACGGGTGATGCAGTGGGTCCCGGAGACCAATCCGCAGCCGGGCCTCGATATCAACGCCATGCCGAATTACGTTTTCGAAACCTTCGATTTTCCGAAGCATTACCGTAATGGCGAGGCGAAGGAGAAAGAGGAGCTGCTGCTCGACATGCGCCTGAAGCTGCGCAGGTTGCTGGAGGAGGACGAGCAGGGATTCGTCTATTCCTTCTGGCCCGACGTCATCACTCTCAAGGAGATCGGTGACCCGCGCGATATCGGCACCTATTTCAATCTTTGGCAGCCGGACGAGAATTTTACCGCCAAGGTGATTACCGCCCAGTGCCGGCAGAATACCAACTACGACATCGTTCGTTACGCGGCCCACCCGTTTCATCTGCAGGGGTATACCGCGCTGGCCAACGGCGAAAACACCTTTTATCTGAAGAACGTCGAATTTCAGCGCAAGCTGCACCGGGGTTATATCGGTTTCGAGTCCGATTCGCAGTGTTTCCTCTATACCCTGCACTACGTGCATCGTGAGTTGAACTGGCCGTTGCACTACTACAAGCATGTCGTGACCCCGCTGCCGTTCGACGATATCCGGCAGCGCGAGGACAAGGAACAGCTGCTGGCGATCCGCCAGTCACTGGCCCACCTGGAAATCAACGGGCCGAACACGATTATCGGTGTTTTGCCCGACCACACCCTGTTTACCTGCTGCGACGCCAAGAAACTCCGTCCGGTGGTCGTCGGCCACACCGATGACACCGTGGTGGTCTCGTCCGAGGTCTGCGGTGTCAACGAAGTGTTGCCGCAGCGGGACTGGGAGACCGACATTTACCCGAACGAACGTGAAATCGTCGCCGTGACCAATGAACTGGAGGTGCAGCGATGGAAACAATGAGAGTTCAGAACGTCACCCCGAACGATCTCCCCTGGAAGATCCGCTACGACGCCAGTCGCTGTACCCTGTGCGGTTCCTGTGTCTCGGCCTGCTCGTTCAGGGCGATCGAGGCGAAGGTCGAACGGCGCCGCATGGTTTTCTCGGAAAGCGAGTTCCCGGAGCCGAAGGCCCGCTTCTCGGCGGTGCCGGTGATTCGCCAGGCGCGCTCCATCAAGAACTACTGCCGCGGTTGCGGCATCTGTGAAAAAGTCTGCCCGAATGACGCTATCGGGCCGCTGCGCAACCCGGACAACCGGCACCCGGTGGTGACCCGCTGTCTCGGTGGGGATTCGATCAAACGTGGCGGGCGGAAGAATCTCGAGGGGGCACAGCGGACCCTCGACAAGATCCGGGTCGGGCGAATTTCCCAGATGACCGACCCGAGCCTCGATGCTCAGCGTCATACCTTCGACCTGCTCGCGCCGTTCGGCCGGATTCTCCCGCCGAAGAAACTTCCCCTCGGGGTCGGCCCTGAGGGTTTGCTGCAGTCACAGGAGAAAACGCCGCCGGTTCATTGGATTTACCCGGTCATCGTCGGTGACATGTCGATCGGAGCCCTCTCCTGGCGGATGTGGGAAGCGGTCGCCATGGCGGTCGCCTACCTCAACGAGGAGTGCGGTCTGCCGGTGCGGATGTGCTCCGGCGAGGGTGGCGTTCCGGTGCGGTTGCTCAAAAGCAGGTATCTCAAGTACATGATCCTGCAGATTGCTTCGGGGCACTTCGGCTGGAACCGGATCGCCAAGGCGATGCCGCACATGGTGGAAGACCCGGCCGGCGTGCTGATCAAGATCGGCCAGGGAGCGAAGCCCGGCGATGGCGGCCTGCTGCAGGCAAACAAGGTCGCCGAGCATATCCAGGCGATCCGCGGCGTGCCGAAGGCTGACCTGCTCTCGCCGCCGAACCACCAGGGGCTTTACTCCATCGAGGAGAGTGTGCAGAAGATGTTCCTCTCCTTTAATGCCGCGTTCAAGTTCCGCGTGCCGGTGGCGATCAAGGTCGCCGCTTCGGCGACGTCGGTATCAGTGTTCAACAACCTGGTTCGCGACCCGTACAACATCGTCGGCGGTTTTTTCCTCGACGGCATAGACGGCGGCACCGGAGCGGCCCACGAGGTCTCCCTCGACCATACCGGGCACCCGATCGTCTCCAAGCTGCGTGACTGCTACCTGGCGGCTGTGGCCCAGGGGCGACAGGGGCAGATTCCGCTCTGGGCGGCCGGTGGCCTCGGTAAGACCGGGGACCTGGCGGCCGACGCGTTCAAGATGATGGCCCTTGGTGCCAACGGGGTCTTCACCGGGAAACTGATCCTGCAGATGGCCGGGTGCGTCGGCAACGACCAGGGTCGCTGCAACGCCTGTAACACAGGGCTCTGCCCGGTCGGCATCACCACTCAGGAAGGGCCGCTGGTCCATCGTCTCGATGTCGACAGGGTGGCCCAGAATATCGTCAATTACTTCCTGGCCATGGATCAGGAATTCAAGAAGCTGCTGGCTCCGATCGGCAACAGCTCCCTGCCGGTCGGGCGTTCGGATGCCCTGATTGCCACGGATCATGCGGTTGCCGATAAGCTGCAGATTCAGTACGCCTGTTAAGGAGACCGATATGGCTGCCAAAATCATCGGTTTTGACCAGAATAACCAACGGATATCGACCCAGAAACTGCTGCAGCAGATCTACGCGGCCCTCGACCAGGGGGAGACCGAGTTCGAGGTGCTCTCTTCGGGGCATCACGATATAGGTGGCCCGCTCTGGAACGAAGACGGAAGCCAACTCAAGTTCCGGGTGAAAAACCCGGGGCAGCGCCTCGGATCCTTCGCTCTCGATGGAACCGAGATCGTGGTTGACGGCTCGGCTCCGGCCGATGCCGGCTGGCTGCTGGCAGGCGGTGAGGTGACGATCCTCGGCGACGGCGGCGACACCACCGCCCACTGCGCGGCGAGCGGCAAGATTTACGTCGCCGGTCGGGTCGGAACCCGCTCCGGCTCATTGATGAAACACGACCCGGCTTACGAGCCACCGGAGTTCTGGGTGCTGAAGAACACCGGCTCCTTCTCCTTCGAGTTCGTCGGTGGGGGGATCGGAGTGGTCTGCGGCTACGGCTGCGAGGACCTCGAATCGGTCCTCGGCGACCGCGCCTGTGTCGGCATGGTCGGCGGGACGATCTACGTCCGCGGCAACGTCGCCAACCTCTCCGACGAAGTCTGGCAACTCGATCTCGACGATGCCGACCGGGCCTTCCTCAAGGAGAATATGCCTCTTTTTCTTGAGAAGATCGGGCGACCCGGCCTGGCCGAGGAGCTGACCGATTTTTCCCAGTGGAAGAAGATCGTCGCCAAGACCTACGAAGAACGGAATGTTCGCAGTCGCATCACCATGCGTGAATTCCGTGAGCAGAAGTGGGTCGAAGGGAGCATCTTCGGCGATGTGGTCAAAGATGATTACGATGCGGTCGGCGGTCTGGTCAATGCCGGTGCCAACCGCCTGAAAATTCCCCATTGGCAGGACAAGCGCTTCGGTGCTCCCTGCCAGGTCGCCTGCCCCTCCAACATCCCGACCCAGGATCGGATCAACCTGCTGCGCCAGGGGAAATTCGAGGAAGCCCTGGAGCTGGTGCTGAAGTATTCGCCATTCCCCGCCAGCGTCTGCGGTGAGGTCTGCCCCAATCTCTGCATGGACGCCTGCAGTCGACGCTATGTCGATAAGCCGGTCGCCATGAAAGAACTCGGTCAGCTCTCCCGTGATGTGGGCGCCCCGCCGACCAAGCCGGCCAGTGGGAAGAAGGTCGCGGTGATCGGCGGTGGCCCAGGGGGGCTCTCCGCCGCCTGGCAGCTGAAGCTGCTCGGGCACGACGTGACCGTGTTCGAGGCGGACAGCGAAGTTGGCGGCAAGTTGCGCCAGGTCATTCCGACCGAGCGTTTGCCGGATGAGAGCCTCTCCTCCGAGATCAAGCGGATCAAGGATATCGGTATTGAGGTCAAGGTTAATTCCAAGGTTGACCCCGCTATGTTCGGGCAGATCCAGGCCGACTTCGACGCGCTCGCCATCGCCTCGGGTGCTCACAACGCAGTGGTGATCCCGTTCCCCGGCCATGAGCGGATGGTCAAGGGGCTTGATTTCCTCAAGCAGGTCAACGCCGGTGAACGCCCGAAGGTCGGCAAACGGGTGGTCGTGCTCGGAGCCGGTAACGCCGGCATGGACGTCTGCCTCGGCGCCTACGCCATGGGGGCGGAGAAAGTCGTCGCTATCGATATCCAGCGCCCGGCCGCCTTCAAGAAGGAGATCGATCACGTCAAGGCGCTCGGTGGCGAGGTCCGCTGGCCGGTATTTACCGACAAGGTGACCGAGGAAGGGCTCTGGACCAAGGACGGCGAACTGATCGAGGCTGACGACGTCATCATCGCTATCGGCGAGCGGCCGGACCTCTCGTTCCTGCCGCGTGAATGGCTGACCGATCGGGGTATGATGGATGTCGACGGGTGTAACCGCTCGGTGCGAGATGAAAAGGTCTTCGCCATTGGTGACACCGTCAAGCCGGGCCTGCTGACCCACGCCATCGGCGACGGTCAGGAAGTTGCGCAGTATATCGATGCCTATTTCGCCGGCGAGGAGATCGTTCCGGTGCAGAAGCCGGAGATGATCAACCAGTCCTGCCTGTCGAAGGAGCTGTTCAAACCGCGCAACCGCGGCAAGTTCTGCGTGTCCGACGCCAAGGACGAGTCTCTGCGCTGTATTTCCTGCGGTACCTGCCGGGACTGCTCCATGTGTCTCGAGGCCTGTCCCGAGGGAGCGATTCGGCGGGTCGAGAAGGAGGGCGGATCTTTCGAATACGTTTCGGATGACGACGTCTGTATCGGTTGCAGCATCTGCGCCGGGATCTGTCCCTGCGGGGTCTGGGCGATGGAGCAGGTGGTCTGAGGTTGATGGAAAAACTTTATCTGCTGCGTTCCCCTCGATCTCGTCATTGCGGCGTAGCGATCGCTAGGCCTCTCTCCTCGATCATCGGACGCCTTGCATCTAAAGCTTTTTGATCAGTCTGGAAGGTTCAGCAATAATGAGAGGCGAAGCCGCTTGCGGTTTCGCCTCTTTTTTTATGACTGAACCATCAGGCTGGACACACTGGGTGTCAGTAGGTCACCATGATGCAGAGTTCCTCTTCGTAGGCGCCCACCCGGATGCGTTGTGATTTCTCCCGCGGATAATCAACGAAAATACAGGGCTCATCGTCATAGCTGTGAACCTGAAAGTAGCTAGGTTGAGCTACCCGTGCGGGTACAGGCCGGGCCATTCGAGTCCATGGGAAGAGCATGCCGAGCAGGATCGGCATGGCCCGGTAACAAAGATTGAGATTGCAGGTAGGACAGTAAGCTTCAGATCTGTCGGCGAGAGGCTCGCCACAGTGTTCACAGCGAAGATGTAAGACTTCGGCCATTGTTTTGCGGCCTTTCTCCTCCTTTTTTTACAGGATTCAATCCCTTTCGGGGCGACCCATTCGCAGCAAAAATGGTGCAAAACCGCATTGTACTTTCCTCAACTATACTCGATTTTATAGAAGTTTACTATTTTTGTGCTCAATTTAATTGGTAAAAACAATTTAATCCCTCGCGTTTTTAGTGGATTTGGTGGGGATAAGGTTGTCAATGCCGAACGTAGATGCCCTGTTTGACGGATTACGGATTAAGCAGCAAGACCTCGACTTCGGAGCCTTTTGCCAGGTTTTCCATGCCGACCGGCACAGCGAGAATTGCGTTGGTGGCTGTAAGACGAAAGTGTGTTAGACGATCGTGAATTTGTCGAGTTGTATGTCGTGTTTACACACTATGTAGAAGGGTTGCATAATCTAATCAAAGGGAATGCGGCCCATCACGGTGAGGCTGGCGGCCCTGCCGGAGGAAAGCATGACCATTAAATTATTTGCGATTTTCCCGCATTGAGTTGATGACGCATCTCTTAATTCAAAAGGCCCCACCTCTATAGAAAGTGGGGCCTTTTGAATTGACAATTAAATCGGCTACATCATTTTTTTATCAAATAGCTGCTCATAGGTTTTCTGGAACTCGCCGTCGTTGATAGACTTCTTGATTTCTCCGGTGTTCTTGCTCAACCAGGTGTGCATTGGGTCATTGGTCAGCAGGTTATCGATGTAGGCATTAACCTTTTTGTTGTTGTAGTGCCGTGCTTCCGGGATGAACTTGAAATAAAAGTTGTGCGCCACATCATAGATGCCGTGCCACCAGGCATAGTCCGGACCCATCATCGCCGCGCCCATCCGTGCGCGACGTCCTTCATGATGCCATAGCTCCCAATATTCCCATTCTACTTGATTGGAAAACGCGGCCGGACTTTCCATAACACCGGCGTCTTTGATTATCTTCATGATTTCACCGGCTGGTTTGGCGAACTTCTCATTGTAAAGATTCACCAGTGCGTCGTATTGGAAGTAGTGACCGTTCACGAAACGCTTTTGATGGCAATTCGAGCAGACATCCTGCATGTTGGCGCGTTTCTTTTCCCAGTTGTCCTTGTGTTTGGATACTGGTGGACGCAGGGTCCAGGAGATCCGCATACCGACATCATGAGTGACAGGTTGATTTTTTGTGGCGCTCATGTGGCATGTCGAACAGGTTGGTGCTTCATAATAGTCTTCACCGACAACCCATTTATCGCTATCCAGATTAAGGCGATCACGGTAGCCATAGTAGGCAATACCGTGTTTCGACTCTTCATAGATCTCTTTTTGCGGATGGTCTGGGCCCAGGTGGCATTTGCCGCAGTTCTCGGGCTGGCGGGCCTGGTACTTGGAGAACGAGTGACGCGAGTGACAGGCGTTGCAGGCCCCCTTCGAGCCGTCGGGATTCAGACGCCCGATGCCGCTGTTGGGCCAAGTGAGGGGGGAGAGCTTGTTGGGCGCGTCGGGGTCGATGATCACCTTGGCACCGTGGCATGACTCACAACCGACAATGACAATCGGGTTCCCGCCTGCAGCGTGCGCCAGGTAGGCATCCTTTGAGGCCAGAATCTCCCCGGCATGGGCATGATAAGAGGCACTGGTTTCCTTTTCAATTTGTTCATGGCACTTGCCGCAATCTTTCGGTGTAACCAGGGTGGCAATGGTTTCGCCATTGTGCTTGAAGGCATCGACATCGCTCTCCTTGGCCTCATGACAGTCCAGGCAGCCAATGCCATTTTTGCCATGCCCAGAATCCTTCCACTGTAAATAAAGAGCAGGGTTGCTGTTCTTGTGGCATGTGAGGCATTTGTCCGTTGCATATGAAGCGCTCGCAATCAAAAAACCACCTAGCAACAGAATCGACAACAGTCTTAACGTCTTCATCTCAACCTCCTTCGCTGGATAAATGTTTGTCTTAACGATTCAAAACCCAAGTTAAACCTACCTAAGTTTTCTGGTTCGTCAAATTAGCCAACAAATTACCTGGGATATGACTTCTCTGGAAATGATTGACTGTTTTTGTTGCCGACAACGTGCTCGAGGGTGTGAAGGGAGGTGCTATCAAGCCCTTCTTCCTGGGTGGTGGTTGCGATGGCGCCAAGTCGGGCCGCAACTACTACACCGAGTTTGCCGAGAAGGCCCCGAAAGACACTGTCATCTTGACCCTGGCCTGTGGCAAGTTCCGTTTCAACAAGATGGACCTCGGTGATATCGACGGTATCCCACGTCTTCTCGATGTTGGTCAGTGTAATGATGCCTACAGTGCCATCCAGGTCGCCCTGCCCCTATCCGATGCCTTTGAGTGTGGTGTCAGCGACTTGCCGCTCTCCTTGGTTCTCTCCTGGTACGAGCAGAAAGCGGTCGCAATCCTGCTGACCCTGCTTCACCTTGGGATCAAAAACATCAAAATCGGTCCGAGTCTGCCGGCGTTCGTGACGCCTAACGTGCTCAATTTCCTGGTCGAGAACTACAACATCGGCCCGATTACAACAGCTGATGAGGACCTGGGGCAAATCCTGGGTTGAGATAATGGAAAAGAAGGGCCGCCCGTGAGCGTGGGCGGCCCTTCACCTTTGAGGGGGGGGCTCGTGTTAATCGGCAGATGTGGGGGCTTGAAGAAACTACGAATCATTGTCATCGAGGGTGATGCGGCCAACCGTAAACTGCGGGAGTCCAGTTTTTCAGCTGATGCGAAAAGAGGTTGCAAAATACCGGATGCGCACAAGGCGGTCGTGAGCGCTGGTCTCGGGCCAAAAAAGAGGGAGTCTATCGTTGGGCTCGGTTGGCATTTCATTCGATAGCCGTTCAAGGTCAGTGATGTTTTGGGTTGGATCGGCGAGGGCAGGAAGAAATCGCCGCGGCAGAGAAATCTGGCAGATCTGAAGCGATAAGCCAAGGATTTTAGAAAATTTGAGAGATGTCCGGGCCGGCACCTTTCCAGGTGGGGGCCCTTGTGCTTGAGCGGGCAGAAATTGGCGAATAAATCGTATTCAAAAAATGACTCACTGATTATTGATTTTTTTAAATAGATCAAAAAATACCTATATTTCAGTTATTTGCTATTGTGGCATGTATTCAATAGAATACAAAAAAGTTAATTTCGCCCTTTACTTTTCAGGGGAGATTTGGTAGAAACGCAGACATTGTTGTCATGCTGGCCCCAGTTGGGCGGCATGATGCTGTTCGAGGATGCGTTGATGGCCGACCGACCGCAAATCGCTGATTATCTTGATTACCGCGAGTTCCTGCGGGATATGTTCGCCTTCTGCAAGGCGACCGAGAGCCATTTTTCCCACCGTTTCCTGGCCGGCCGTGCCGGTTTTTCCTCCCCGAATTTTCTCCAGCTTGTCATCGAAGGAAAGCGCAACCTATCCCCGACCAGTGTCAGGAAGGTCGCCAAGGGTTTTGGCCTGACGGCCAAAGAGCGCGACTACCTCGAATGCCTGGTGCTGATGAACCAGGCCCAGAATCACTGGGAACGGGACGAGTTTTACCGCAAGCTGCTGTCGCTGAAAAAGGGTGCGACGGTGCGGAAATTGCGCAAGGCCGAATACGATTATTTTTCCAACTGGTACGTGCCGGCGATCCGCGAGGTCGCCGTCTGGGAAGGTGGGAGGCTGACCCCGTCCGAAATGGCGCAGCGCCTCGACCCGGCGATTACTTCCAAACAGGCCGAAAAAGCGCTCGGCGTCCTCGTTGAACTCAACCTGATTGAGCAGGACGAGCAGGGGCGCTGGCAGAAAAAAGATGCGGTTGTTACCACCGGAGCCGAGGTCCAGTCTCTTTGCGTTGCGAATTTCCACCGCGAGATGATTCCCCTCGGCAGCCAGGCGATTGAGCGGTTCAATGCCGAAGAGCGTGACATCAGCGCCCTGACTCTCACCGTCAGCCGTGACCGGCTGCCGGCCCTGAAGAAAAAGATTGTGGCTTTTCGCAAAGAACTGCTCGAGATGGCGCGTGCGGAAGAGGGTGTCGACCAGGTGGTCCAGGTTAACATCCAGGCGTTCCCACTTGCCCGGGCTCTTGCCGTGGCGGATGGAGTTGCCGATGAGAGTTGAGCTTAGATCATCTCTGCGGACCGCTCGCAGCGCCATGGGCCAATTCATGTGGTGCGTCATCCCGGTGCTGCTCTTCGTCTTGCTGTCCGCCTGCTCCGGCGGGGGTGGGTCCGAGGTCGGCAACCCCGGAATGTCATCCTCCTTCTCGAGCGATAGCGACCTGGAGAAGTACCTCAAGGACGGACTCGCGTCGAGCGTTCTGCCGGCCAGCGATGTCGACGGTGCTCTCCAGGCGGTCGCCGCCGCCGAGGCGCCGGGCAATTCCTCCGGGCTCGACGGCGGTTCGTCCGAGTCGGGCTACAGTGAAACCAATCTTCAGGAAACGGGCGTCGACGAGGCCGACAAGGTTAAGACCGACGGTGAGCATATTTACATCGCCCGCGGTGAGACGGTTGCCATCGCCAGGACCGAGGCCGGAGCCGGGGCCACACTGGTATCCCAGGTGAAGGCTCCCGGGACGGTCTCATCTCTTTATCTCTACGACGACCTCCTGGTCGTCCTGTACGTCCCCGTTGGCGGGGGCGGTTATCCTTGGCCGGGAGGAATCGGCCTGCCGGAGCCGACGCTCCGGGTCGGCATGCCTTACTGGCTGCCGGTCGAGGTGAAGACCGGGCTGCTGATGGTCAACATTGCCGACCGCGCTGCCCCGCAGGTGACGGCTGACTGGATCTTCGATGGGAACCTGGTTTCCTCCCGCCGGATTGGCAACCGTTTGCACCTGGTCCAGCAGTTCTGGCCCGATCTGCCACCGTTGCAGCAGAACTTCGACGGCAACAGGGAGAGCTATGATGCGGTGGTTGCCAGCAACCGTAACGAGCTTGAGGGCGTCCCGCTTGAAAACCTGCTGCCGATGTTCGAGCATCGGGACGGCAACGGCCAGCTGCTCGGCAGCGGTCGTGTCGTCGCGACCGAAGACTTCCTCGCGCCGGAGGCTGCCGAAGGGGGCAGCATTATCAGCCTGGTCAGCTTCGACCTCGACCAGCCCGGACAGTCGTTCGCTTCTCTGGGCGCGGTTCTCGATGCGCACCTGGTCTATGCTTCGCAGGAGTCGCTCTACCTCGCATCTCAGGGGTACACCGGGCTGTTTGACGGGCGGGACGAGACGGTCAAGGTTCACAAGTTCGACCTGAGTCAGCCGGTTGTCAGTTACGAGGCGAGCGGTACGGTTCCCGGCTGGGTGCTCAACCAGTTTTCTTTCGGCGAGGCCGAAGGCGTGTTGCGCGTCGCCACGACGACCGGATTCAACTGGGGCAGTTCCTGGAGCAACAATGTCTACTGCCTGCAGGCAGACGGTACGGACCTGGCGGTGATCGGCAAGCTTGAAGGGCTCGCCCCGGGAGAGAAGATCTATGCCTCCCGCTTCATCGGCGAGCGCGGTTTCCTGGTGACCTTCAAACGGATCGACCCGCTGCTCACCCTCGACCTTTCCGATCCGAGCGACCCTAAGGTCATCGGGGAACTCAAGGTGCCGGGCTATTCTGATTACATCCATCCACTGGATGAGAACCACCTGCTGACCATCGGCAAGGACACGGCACTCTCGGGTGACGTGGTCTACTACCAGGGGTTGCAACTCTCGATCTTCGATGTCAGCAACTTCGCACAACCGACCCTTTTGCACAGTGCCAAGATCGGCGATCGCGGCACCGAGTCGGAAGCGTTGCAGGACCACAAGGCGTTCGGATTCTGGACGGAGCGGAACCTGTTGGCTCTGCCGGTCACACTGCTGGAATACACGGCGCCGCCGGAGGCCCCCTGGAGCTATGGGGAGTTCTCTTTCCGCGGACTCTATGTCTACCGGGTGACACCGGATAACGGTTTCGAATTGCAGGGGAGGATAGACACGACCTTGGGCGGTTCTGTCCCGACCTTCCCGGTTCCTTGGGCACGCGGGGTGTTCATCGGTGATGACATCCACGCAATTACTCCTGAGGTGGTTCGTTCAGCGGTGGTGGAGCAGATCTCCACCACAACGAACGAGTTGATACTGCCTTAGGTTCTTTATACAGACAGTCCTCTCCGAAACAACCGTGGGTGCATTTCAAGGCCTCGCAACACCTGGGAGGGCGCTATGTCGGGCGAATATATGCCAGTTGCGAGGTCTTTATTTAGGCGGAGTCTTTGACTCCGCCATTTTTTTGTTTTTCTCTCGGGAGAGCGCGGAGAAGGCCCTTTTTGGTAAGATGTGGGAACGGAAATAATTATTAAATCAAAACCGGGAAAGGTGCGAATATGGATTTTTTACGCATTATCATAGCAATCATCCTTCCCCCGCTCGGGGTGTTTCTCCAGGTGGGGATCGGCGGCGCCTTCTGGATCAATATTCTGCTGACATTGCTCGGATATATTCCGGGGATTGTGCATGCGGTTTGGATCATTGCCAAGCGGTGAAGGGTTTTTGTTGAGACCGATTTTTCTGGGTGTGTCAGTCAGGGGCTTTTCGTGAATCGACCACATCAATCCTTTTTGGGTGGTCAAAACTTTTGGACATAATATTTCGAATAACCCTAATTTTGACGTTCCAGCACCTTTGACGTATCCTGGCAATGCTTTGGATTGCAGGGTTGGTCGTTTCAATTTGCAAGTGCACCACCCATGATTTGACAGAAGACCTCATGGGGAGTTTGATAGTTTAGGAATTTGCGCGGCCTATGATTTAAACGATGCACTGCTTCTCGAATCTGCTCCTTAGTGGTAGGCACGAAAAAATCCCCCTAATCTCGAAGACTAGGGGGATTATAGCCCAATAAATCATTTTCCCCACAGATTAAGCGATCCCTTTGGATACCGACCGCAGGGGCTTTCTTTCTACTCTTTTTACCTCTCTTGGTCATTTTCCCTATTATCTAGGTACCTGTCCGAAACAACCCTCTGAACCTGCAGTTCGGGGAGGCACCAGGCATCTTACGGCGACGATTGTTGGATGCTGTCCCCCGGTCAGGGGCTATCCTTTGAGGTCGAGCGCGGATTTGTCCACCGCCTCGATGAATTCCTTGATGTGACGGAGGAACCCGACAGCTTGACGTCCGTCGACCAGGCGATGATCGTATGAGAGAGCAAGGTTCATGATGGGTCGGATCACGACTTTGCCATCGATGGCGACAGGCCGGTCCTTGATCGCGTGCATGCCGAGGATTGCGGTCTGCGGGGGATTCAGGATCGGCGTGCTGAGGACCGAGCCGTAGACCCCGCCGTTGCTGATGGAGAAGGTTCCCCCCTTCAGGTCGTCCAGGGTCAGCTTGTTTTCGGCGATCTTGTCGGCGAATGCCTTAATGTTCTTTTCGATCTCGGCGCATGAGAGCTGGTCGACCGAGCGAAGGACCGGGACCACCAGCCCTTTCTCGGCGCCGATGGCGATACCGATGTCGTAAAAGTCCTGGTAGACGATGTCGTTGCCGTCGATTCGGGCATTGACTTCGGGATAGTCCTGCAGTGCCGATACGGTCGCCTTGACAAACAGGGACATCAGGCCGAGCTTGATGTCGAATTTTTTTTGAAAGTTCATCTGCTCGGACTTCCGCAACTCTTGCAGCGCGGTCATGTCCGCTTCGTTGAAGGTGGTCAGCATGGCGGTTTGCTGGCGGGCTGCCAGCAGGTGGGCGGCGACTTTGCGCCGCAGAGAGGTCATGGGGACTCTCCTGATCCGGTCGTCATCCGGAGCTTCCGGCAGGTCGATTTTTGCATCCGGAATCGGCTTTGGGGCCTCTTCGGTCTGTGCCTTGCTTCGGACTGGCGTTTCTTTTTCGGTCGGTTTTGAAGCAACCGTTTTTTTGTCTTTTGGTAACGACTTCGTTTTGGAGGTTTCGGCCGGTTTTCCCTCTTTCTTCCCAGCCGGGTCTTCCGTCTTTGCCTCCTCGACCTCGTCGCCATCGATTTCGGCGATTTTGTCGCCGATTTTCACGGTTTCCCCCTCTTTCGCTTGTTGGGTGAGGACCCCGGCCGCTTCCGCATGAATTTCAAGGGAGATTTTGTCGGTCTCGAGTTCGCAGAGCAGGTCATCCTTGGCCACCTGGCTGCCGTTTCCGACATGCCACTTGGCGATGGTTGCTTCGAAAATTGACTCCCCGACTTCCGGCACAATGACTTTCATGGCAGATTCCTTGTTGATGACGGCAGGTTTAAATGCCGAATGCTTTACTGATCAGTTTCTTCTGCTCCTGGCCATGCAGGCGATGGCTACCGACGGCGGTCGTGGCCATGGCCGGCCTGCCGACATACAGGGGTTCTTTCCCCAGGATGTCGGCCAACTGCGTACGGAGAAAGCTCCAGGCACCGGCATTGGCAGGTTCCTCCTGGACCCAGACCACGTCCCGCATTTTGGCATACTGTGCCAGCACTTCCTTGAGTGACTCTTTTTCAAATGGGTAGAGTTGTTCGATGCGGACGATGGCCACGTCCTCACGCTGATCCGCCTGCTTCCGCTCCAGCAGCTCATAATAGATTTTCCCGCTGCAGAGCAGCACAGTGCGCACCCGGCCAGGTTCGGTCTCCAGCGGCAGGATCTCCCGGAAGCCGTGGTGGCAGAAGTCGGACAGGCGCGAGCGGCAGGCCGGCAGCCTGAGCAGGCTCTTCGGCGTGAAAATAACCAGGGGCCTGCGCCATGGAACCTTGACCTGGCGTCGCAGCAGGTGGAACATCTGCGCCGGGGTGCTCGGGTAGGCGACCTGCATGTTGTTCTCGGCGCAGAGCTGCAGGTAACGTTCGATGCGGGCGCTGGAGTGCTCCGCTCCCTGCCCCTCGTAGCCGTGGGGGAGGAACATGACCAGGCCGCTGGTGCGGTCCCACTTGGTGCCGCTGCTGGCGATGAACTGGTCGATAATCACCTGTGCGCCGTTGGCGAAGTCGCCGAACTGGGCTTCCCAGATGGTCAGACCTGCCGGCATGTCGAGGGAAAAACCGAAATCGAAGCCGAGGACGGCGTTTTCCGACAGCATGCTGTCGAATACCTGCATCGTTGCCTGCCCCTTGGCCAGGAACGCCAGCGGCATGTGAAGTCGTCCGCTCTTCTGGTCGACCAGCACTGCGTGGCGATGATTGAAGGTGCCACGTCGAGAGTCCTCGCCGGAAAGCCGAATCGGGACCCCTTCGACCAGCAAGGTTGCGAAGGCGAGAGCCTCGGCTGTCCCCCAGTCGATCTCACTGCCGGAGAGGACGGTCTCCCGTCTCTTCTCCAGCAACTTGGCGATTTTGGGATGCGCGTTGAAATTTTCGGGTAGAGACGTCAGTCGAGTTGCGAGGCTTTGCAGGGTCTTGCCGTCGGTCCCGGTCATCACGGATGGTCTAGCATAGTCTCTTGCAACGTTACGCCACTTGCCGAGGTAACCGTGTTCCGGTTCGGCGACCGGGTGGGCAAGGGCTGCTTCCAGGCGCTGATTGATGACATCGGCCTGACGCTCGATCTCTTCGGCGCTGACCCCTGCCTGTTGCAGGGTCTCGGCATAGACCTCGTGGACCGGCTGACACTGGCGGATCTTGTCATACATCAGCGGCTGGGTAAACGCCGGTTCGTCGCCTTCGTTGTGCCCCTGGCGGCGGAAGCAGAGAATTTCGATCACCGCGTCCTTGCCGAATTTCTGGCGATAGTTCAGGGCGAGGGTGGCAGCAAAGACCGCTGCTTCCGGATCTTCGCCGTTGACGTGGAAAATCGGCACCATCAGCATTTTGGCGACATCGGTCGCATACTGGGTGGAGCGGGCCTGGGCCGGCGCGGTGGTAAAACCGATCTGGTTGTTGAGTACGATATGAATGGTGCCACCGACCTGGTAGCCGTCCAGTTGCGAGAGGTTGAGAGTCTCGGTCACCATCCCCTGTCCGGCGAAGGCGGCGTCGCCATGGATCAGCACCGGCACGACTCTCTGTTTGCCGCCCGGGCCGTAGTTGCTGTGGCGGGCGCGGCATTTGCCGAGGACGACCGGGTTGACCGCCTCGAGGTGACTCGGGTTGGGGCTGATGGAGAGATGCAGGTTATGTCCGCCGGGGAATTGCCGGTCGCTCGAATACCCCTTGTGGTACTTGACGTCACCGTCGCCGACGAACGCCATCTCGATGTTGTCGGCGAATTCGGCGAAAATGGTGGCAAACGGTTTGCCGAAAATGGTGGCCAGAACATTCAACCGACCGCGATGGGCCATGCCGAGGACCAGATCGCGCATGCCGGTGGCCGCGGCCTGCCGGACCAGGTGTTCCAGCAGCGGAATCATCACCTCCCCCCCCTCGAGGGAGAAGCGCTTCTGGCCGAGGAATTTCCGATGCAGAAAAAGTTCGAAAAGAGAGGCTTCCTGCAACTTCTGCATGATGCTCAGTCGTTCGGCCCTGCTGAACTCCGGGCGGTTGTCGAACGGCTCCATCTGCTGTTTCAGCCACTCCCTTTCCGCCGGATCCTGGATATGCATGAACTCGATCGCCATTGTCCGGCAATAGGTATTCTGCAGTTTGTCCAGGATCTGGCGCAGGGTGGCCGGTTCCGTGAAGAGGTCGCGGGTGACGAAAGAGCGGTCGAGATCTTCCTCCTCCAGACCGAAATTTTCGAGTGCCAGCAACGGGTGGGGTCCCGGTGGCGGATTGAGAGGGTCGGTATGGGCCTGCAGGTGACCGATGTCCCGATAGCGGTAAATCAGTGACTGAACCCCGGCCTGTTTGACCGCCTGCTCACCGCTCGGATCGGGCTGGCCGTCTTCCCCGATGACGAAGCCGCTGAACAGGTTGTCCAGGTCTGTTGGAACGCAGTTCGGATCGGCTTGCCAGCGCAGGAATTGTTGTTCCAGCCATTCCGGATCGAAGTTGGATAAACGTGGTGGCATAGGCGAATGTCCGGTCCTGGGGAAGACGTGACAGTATAGTTTAACGGGTTGAATTGAGGCCAAAGTATACCAAGAGAAGCCGATGTTTCAAAGCTCTTGTCGCTAAACGGATGAATTAGCAAGGTCCCGGCAATTAATCAGTTTTGAATGGTTCGGGTTGATGCAAAGGTTCTTTGACTTGGCCATTTAAACGGACTAAATTGGTTTTTAAAGCTTTTTGGAAAAAGCAGGTTGCAGAGTCAGGGGGGTCTTGATGAAACGATATGTCTGTCTTCTTTTTGTTTTTCTGCTGGCTGCTTGCGGTGACGGGAACAGAGGCGACAATGTCCAGCAGGAATTATCCGGAGGTGAGCTGGCCAGGGAGCTGGTTGGAGCAAACCAGGACAGTCAAGGGGATAGCGCCTGCCAGGTCGTGGGCGAAGGAGTGACATACTCCTTGACCCGCCATGATGAAAACCTGATCTCGCTGGAGGGGGAGACACCGGATGCGGTCATCACTTTCCAGGTCGATACGGTTCTGGAATGCGGCCAGGATATCAAGGCAATTATCTTTGTGCCTGGCTTGGTCGAGCCACTCTCTGCGGCCACGGGGGGAAAGAGACTCAACTTGACGGGCCGGATAGGGTCGTTGAGTCAGTCATTGCCGGTTGAGTTGGAAAGTCTGCTCGAAATCTACAACCAGAACCCTCTTGGTAAGGTCAGTCATTTCTATTCCAGCGATGCCATCAATGAAGCGGCGCTGACCGAGTTCGTCCAGGATGTGATCGGTGAGGGTCTGCCGCCACGTCTGAGGAGTTTCCCGGATAGCACCGGAGAACTCTCCTGGGAGGTCACTGAGACCTTGCAGGTTGAGCCACGGGGGGCCGCTCCCACTGTCCGGTGGTTTGTCAACGGCTCGATGGTGGGCGAGGGGCTTGCACTGGTTGTCGGGAACGAAAACCTGGAGCCGGGTGAGAACAGCATTATCGTTGAAGTGAGCAATGTTTTCGGGTCGACCATTTATACCATGAGCAGGACACTGCTGGCGGCAGCGGTCAATTCTCCGCCCCGCCTGGTCAACCTGAACCCGGCGACCGCTTTTGAGATCGAAGAACATGGCCGTGGGGCGATAACCTGGGGATGCCTGGACAATGAAACGGTTCCGGAGAATCTGATCCTGAGCCTAGCGATCGACGGCACAGAAGTTTTCCTGGCGGACAACCTTCCGGCTGGCGGGAGCTATGTTCTCGATGTGGACGCACTTGGGTTGTCTGGTTCCGGTCACGAAATAACCTTCGGTTGCCAAGATGACGGGACCGACAATTATGGTGAGCTGCAAGAATCAATGGTGGCTGAGACAGTCATTTCCTTAAACATTATGCCGGTCGACGACCCGCCTACGAGAGTTAAGGCATTTTTCCCGACACCCATTTTTGCTGATGGAGCAACTATTTTCGGAAGCTGTAAAGTTGAGGATGAAGATGGGGGGTCATGGCTGACAGTCGGGTTCTTTTTGGATGGGGTTTATATTGATAACGACTTAGCCTTGGAAAGTTTTCGCACGAGACAATTCATAAAAGGTCAAACACTCAGCCTGCAGTGCACCGCCGGTGGCGTGACCGATACATTCGAAGCGATCGTGCAGAATAGTCCCCCACAAGTTTCTGATGTTTGGCTCTCCCCAGGGACGGTCCGCCCCTGTCAGCAGCCTGGGGTCGATTATCAGTTTGAAGATATCGATGGTGATACAGACCTATCGATTCAGCGCTGGTACGTTAATCAGCAATATTTAGGCTCCACGATACGACCCGACGATTTTGTCGCCGGGGATGTCCTCACTTTCAGTGTGACTCCTTACGACGGGACCTCATACGGTGAAACGAAGCAGACCTCGGTGACCGTCGCGGGAGGGGTTTTTGACGAATCCGATTTCCTTTACGTGACACCTCGCCGCTTCCCCTTTATCGACGGATTTTATCTCGGACGTTACGAAGTGACCCAGTGCCAGTGGGAAGCGGTGATGGGGAACAATCCATCGTATCATCAGGATTGCGGTGCAAATTGCCCGGTGGAGAATGTCAACTGGTTCGAGGTGCAGGATTTTGTCACAGAGTTGAATCGTCAGGCGGGGCGAAATTTTCGGCTGCCGGATTTTATCGAATGGATCGAATTCTACAATTACGCCCATGAATCGTGCGCTGCCGACGAGGAGGGGGCTTGCGTTGCCTATGGCTGGGGGAGGCTGAACAGTCAGGGGGTGACTCATCCAGTCGGGTTGAAACTGCCGACAGGCCAGGGTTTTTTTGATCTGCTCGGCAACGTCCAGGAGTTCGTGACCGCCTGGCACGACCCAGCCCGGCTCTCCGGGGTCATGGGGGGAGATTTTAATGCCGACCTCGGGGTCATGAACTCGCAGACGGTGCAGACCGGGACCCGGCGGCCAGGGCTCGGTTTTCGGCTCGCCTTTTTCCCTGAATAAAGTTTTGACAGGGGTTTCGGGGAGGCAGCTTTTCAGGTCGGAGTTTTTCTGGCTTAACCCGGTCAATGTGTGTTAAACGGTAACCCATCCCATCTGTCAAGGAGTTGCTCGTGTCCATGCAAGTCACTTTCCCAGGCGGCGTCGCCGTCAAGGCCGATTTCAAGGGATTTGAAATCCTGTCCGATCAACCGGAAGCGAACGGTGGCAGCAACGAGGCCCCGTCCCCTTTTGCCCTGTTCCTCGCTTCGCTCGGAACCTGCGCCGGCTTCTTTGCTCTCAGGTTCTGTCAGCAGCGCGATCTCCCGACCGAGGGTATGTCTCTTTCTCTCGACACCACGCCGGGCACCGGAAAGAAGAAGCTTGATAGCGTCAAGATCGTCCTGCACCTTCCGGATGATTTCCCCGAAAAGTACCGGCCCGCGGTGATTCGGGCCATGGACCAGTGCGCAGTCAAGCAGGTCCTTCATCATCCGCCGGATTTCGAGGTTGTAACGGATTGATGCTTTTCAACCCTTTTGCAAGTGAAGTTTTCGTTCCGGCCCTGATCCCGGGTCAGTTTTTTCCTGCCGAGTCTGCACGATGAAAATCCAGGACCCGATGAGTATCGAAGAGGCGCTCCTGTTGCGTGACCGGGGAGCGCTGTTTGTCGACGCCCGAAGCCCGGCCGAGTTTGCCAAGGCGACCATTCCGGGGGCGATCAACGTGCCGATTCTCAATGATGCCGAGCGGGCCGAGATCGGGACCATGTACAAGCAGCAGGGGAGGGATGTCGCCCGCCAAAGGGGGATCAGCCTGGTCAGTTTCAAGATCCCTGCCATGGTCGAGGCGGTGCGAGAGGCCATCGGGTCCAAAAAACGACCGGTGCTGGTTTTTTGCTGGCGTGGCGGTTTGCGCAGCCAGGCGCTCGCCAACTTCCTCTGCCTGGACGATATCCCCGCACGCCAGATTGTTGGCGGCCACAAGGCTTTCCGAAAAGTCGTGCGTGATTTTTTCGAGCAGGGAGAGTGGGGAAGTATCCTGGTCCTGCGTGGGTTGACCGGTGTCGGCAAGACCCGGTTGCTGCATCGGTTGGCGGCCGAGGATTGGCCGGTCCTCGATCTCGAAGGGTTGGCGAATCATCGCGGGAGCGCCTTTGGTGCCCTCGGTCTGGCGAAGCAGCCGGGCCAGATGATGTTCGAGGCGTTGGTCTGGGACCGTCTGCGACAGATATCGCCCGGAGAGTATGTCATCACCGAGGGTGAGAGCAAGATGATCGGTCGACTCTGTATTCCGCCCAGATTGTATGCGGCGATGCAGGAAGAAACCAGCATCTGGATCAACGCCCCGCTGGAGCGCCGTATCGAGATCATCCTCGATGACTACCCGGCACGAGAGCAGCACAAGGATCTGTTTGTCCGCCCGCTGCAGGCTCTCAAGGAGCGTCTCGGCAAGGAGCGGGTAGCGGAAATGCTGGATCTTTTGGAAAAGAGCGAATGGGAGGAGTTGACCGCCCGCTTGATGATCGATTATTACGACCCCCAGTACAATCATCTCAAACCCGATGACCGGGTCGAGCTTGAAGTCTCAGACGATGAGGCCGGAGTTGTGGCTGTTCAAGCCGCCTGCAGAGAGATCCTCGGCGAGGAACAAAGCCCGGCTTGATGGAGAACTGGCCTGTTTGGCAAGTTCCCAGCCCCTTTACTTTTCCGCTCGGTCACGGTGATAATAGCGCTAACGTGATCTCGGGTTCGGGAGCCTCCATGCCGTCGAAAAATGAACAAACCGACATCAACCGTCTCTGCGCGAAATGCCTGCGGCATTGTCACCAGCCGGGGAACGTTTTACTGTTGGAGTGTCCCCGTTTTCTGAAGCGTCCTTTCAAGATTTCCCAGCCGAAGTTCGAACAGATGGATCTCTTCCCACCCAGCGAATAACTGTCTCCCGACGTTCCGGATTTTTTCGGCCTGGCACCATCTTCGTGAAGATTTGATACTATTCTCTTTGACGATCAGGGTTGTTGTCGGGAGGTGCCATGCGTATTGACCATGACCGGGGAGAACTGAAGTCGAGTTATGATGCCCTGTTGCCGAAGCACGAAGCGGTTTTGACGACGCTTTATCGACAGGTGCGGGGTTTGCTGGAAAACCACGGTTTTACCCCGACGATCAAATACCGGATCAAACGCTTCAATCCCTACTATGAAAAATTAAAAAAGGTTCGCAGGGGAGAAAAGGGAGGCGAATCCGGGACGATTACCGATCTGCTCGGGTTGAGGATCATCTGCCCGTTCCTCGAAGATATCGATATCGTCGTCGACCTGTTGTCCCGGAAGTTCCAGGTCGTCGAATCACAGCGGAAGGGATCCCAGCATTCGTTTCGTGAATTCGCCTACGATTCTGTCCACCTGCTGATCAAGCTGGAGAACCCTCCGGAGGGCGATAAACTTCCGTACACAGCCGACGTCTGCGAATTCCAGCTCCGGACCATCCTGCAGGACGCCTGGGCCGAGGTCGAACACGAACTGGTCTATAAGTCCGATATCACCCTGCCGAACGAGTCGATCAAACGCAAGCTTGCCGCCTTGAATGCCAATCTCACCCTCTCCGACCTGATTTTCCAGGAGTTGCGTGACTACCAGAAGCAAGTCAGGCATAGCGGGCAGAAGAGGCGCGCCTCCCTTGACGAGCGGTTGAACCAGGAAGAGGTCATCACCATTTCTCACGGTGGGGGGTGGCAGCCGGCACCGGCAAACGAGGTTGGTCCGCTGCCGAGTCCGCTGGCAAATGACCTTGAGCGGACCATGTTGGATGCCCTGAAGGCCCACAGCCACAACGAGTTCGAGACGGCCGTCGAGTTATATGGTGATCTGTTGCAGATGGAGCTCGATGCACCGGTCCGGGCGCTGGTATTGAATCATCGCGGCATGGCACATTTCTCTTTAGGCAATTATGAAAGTGCCCTCGATGATTTTTCCGCATCCACTGCCCTCGATGGGGTCAATCCCCGCAGTTGGTGCAACCGTGCTCTGGCCAACCGGGTCCTGAGGGCTTACAAGCAGTCGATTGAAGACTACAACCGGGCGTTGTCGCTCGACCCGGTCAATGGAGAAGGGTTGTTCGGGCGGGCGCAGACCTACTGCGAAATGCACCTCTTCACCAAGGCCCTGGAAGATTGTGAGCTTGTCCTGGGACAGCAGCCCGATTATCTGCCGGCCCGGCAACTTATGGAGTCGATTCGCCGAGGGGTGTTCGGTGGGGGCTAGGCCGGCCGGGGACAACTTTCGTTGTGTACGTCTGAAAAAGTTACCTTCACCTGTGTCCGTTAGAGAATTGCATTCATCGGTAACAGTTTCCAGAATTGTAGTCGTATCCTTTTCAACCAGCTTGCATGAGAGTCGGGGTTATCCGCTGCTTCCCAGCTGTTTTCCGGGCTCATGTCCCGCTGAATCGCCCTTTCGACCTGCCGGGCGAGCTTTGAATTGCGGACCAGGACACCGACCTCGGTGTTGAGGTTGGCCGAGCGCGGATCGAAATTGAAGGTGCCGATGAACAGGGTCTCTCCATCGAGCACCATGGTCTTGGCGTGCAGGGCGAAAACCGGTGACGATTTCTCCAGGGTCGGATAGCGCTCAATTAACTCTTGCCGGATGGCCGGATCAGGACGGAATTCAAATACCTTCACGCCTGCTTTGAGAATCTTCCGTCGTTGTTTCCGGTAGCCGCTGAAGGCCTGGATGTTGTCGGTGGCGGCGAGGGAGTTGGTGCTGATGCGGATGTCGACTCCGCGTGAAGCCAGCTCACCGAACAGCTCAAGCCCTCCTTCCGGAAAGACGAGATAGGGTGACTGGATAGTGATGCTGTGTTTGGCCTTTCGCACGGTCTCGATCAGGGCTTCAGTGGTCGCCCCTCCCCCCTGAAGCCCATCCTGGCCCGGGTTCTTGCCCGGGGCGTCGTGCAGAAAATCGAGTTTGTCCCAGACCAACTGGTCAAGCAGTACAGGAAATCGTTTTGGCAGATCCTCCAGCGTCCGGCGAACTTCCGGGGCGAAGTTGGTTGGGGCGGAGGCATAGGCATGCAGCTCCGAGTAGACCTGGCTGATTTCCTCCCGGGTCAGGGTCTGCTTCGGTTTCAGTTGGGACCTGATCGGCACCGCAAGGTCATCCTTCCAGAACAATTCGAAGCTGCCCCGTACATCCTGGGCGACCGGCCCGAGCAGTAGGATGTCACGATCGCGAAAATTATACTCCTGGTTGTAATCGAAGTATTCGTCCGCCATGTTTCGGCCACCGGTAATCGCAGCTTTTCCATCGATGATCAGGGTTTTGTCATGCATCCTTTGGTTGGAAGCGCGAAAACCTTCCGCCAGGTAAAAAATCTGCTGGACGCGTGAGACTCCGACCGAGTGACGTGGATTGTAGATCCGGATGTCGATATTCGGGTGGGCGTTCAGGGCGCGCAGGCTTTTCTCGTCGGCATCGACCAAAAGGTCATCAACGATGACCCGGACCTTGACACCACGCTCTGCGGCTCTCAGTAATGTTTCCGCGGCGAGAATCCCTATATTGTCGGTGCTCCAGATAAAATACTGGACTTCGATCGATTCCTCGGCTCGATCGCATAGCCAGGCCCTGGCGAGGAGGGACTCCTCGCCCCGCTCCAGGACATATGCACCGGATTTTCCGGGATGGTTCCTGAACAGAGGTTTCAGTAATTGCCCGAGTGGCGGTTGTTTGAGGTCCGTGATGGATTCTGCAGGCGTCTTGACCGGAGCGAGGCAATATAAGAATAGAATCAGGCCGGCGACCCAGCCGTGACAAAACCTGGAAGCAAAGTTTTTAGAAAAAGACTCAAAAAGACGCATGATTTTATGGTGATTCAATATCAATTTTATGGCGTGTATTCGGCGGCCGGATTCAACCGAAATGACTGTTTTTCCCCGTGAGTTGAAGACGTTTGACCAAATGTCCTTGCCCTGGGGAATCGCGTTTATAATTACGCGAAATGTTTGCCCAGGTCAATTAAAGTGCCTGTCTTCTTTCTGGTCTAATCGGACCGCTAACCGAGTTTTCGATCCAGGCCCCGGTATTGAATCGCCTCGGCCAGGTGCCCGGTGCTGATCTCCTTGTCTTCCGTCAGGTCGGCGATGGTTCGTGCGACTTTGAGAATCCTGGCATAGCTGCGGGCCGAGAGGCCAAGCCGGTCGACGACCTGTTCCATCAGGGCGTCCCCTTTTGCGTCGATACGGCAGAATCTCTTCAGGTGGCGGGCCTGCATCTGGCTGTTGGTGTGCAGGCCGAATGGGGCCAGCCGCTCCATCTGAATACAGCGAGCAGTTTCGACCCGTTGCCGGATGACGGCGTAGCTTTCGGCCGGGGTCGTCGCGGTCAGGTCCTTGTGTGCCACCCTGGGAGCTTCGATGTGCAGGTCGATTCTGTCGAGCAACGGACCTGAAAGACGACTGCGATAGCGTTGGATCATAGCGGGAGTGCAGCCGCAAGGGTGTTGCGGATCGCCGAGAAAGCCGCAGGGGCAGGGGTTCATCGCCGCGACCAGCATGAAGTCGGCCGGATAGGTCAGGCTGCTGGCGGCACGGCTGATGGTCACGCTGCCGTCTTCGAGCGGCTGGCGCAGCATTTCCAGGACATTTTTCTTAAACTCCGGCAATTCATCGAGAAAGAGTAGACCGTTGTGCGCCAGGCTCACTTCACCCGGTTTGGGGTGGGTCCCCCCACCGATCAGGCCGGCATCCGAAATGGTGTGATGTGGATGACGGAACGGCCGGGTTGTCAGTAACGCCTGCTCCTGGCGCAGCAGGCCGACCACCGAATGGATTTTCGATGTCTCGAGGGCTTCCTCGAAATTCATCGCCGGCAGGATGGTCGGCAGCCGGCGCGCGAGCATGGTTTTACCGGAACCGGGCGGGCCGACCAGCAGCAGGTTGTGCGCCCCGGCTGCCGCCACCTCGAGGGCCCGTTTGGCCAATTCCTGGCCAGCCACTTCTGAGAAGTCATTCGCATCGGTCGCGGCATGGACGAATAAGTCCTGGGGATCGACTCTCAGCGGCTCAAGGTCAGAACTCCCGTTGAGAAAATCGACAACTTCTCCGAGATCGCCAGCGGCGAAGACCGGCGGTCCTGCGGCGATCGCTCCCTCCGCCGCGTTTTCCTGTGGCAGGATCAGCCCCTCGATATCCCAGTGGCGGGCCGCGACGCTGATTGGCAGCACACCACGTACCGGCTTGATCCGCCCATCAAGGGAGAGTTCGCCCAACATAGCGTATTTTCCGGCACGATCTCCCTTGATCAGTCCTCCCGCCTTGAGCAGACCGACAGCCATTGGCAAATCGAATGCGGCCCCGTCTTTTTTTATGTCGGCCGGAGCTAGGTTGATTGTGATCCGGCGCGGCGGGAATTCGTAGCCGGAGTTTTTGATAGCTGACTTGACCCGGTCTTTACTCTCCTTGACAGCCCCTTCGGGAAGACCGACGGTGGCGAACTGCGGCAGTCCCTGAGCGATGTCGACTTCGACATCAACCGGGTAGGCGTTGATTCCGAGCAGTGCCCCGGAACAGATTCTGGCAAGCATGGCCCCCCCTGACAAGTTGTGAAAAATACACCAATGAATAGATCCTCCATCATAGCGGAGGCTGGCGCGGGGGACAAGTAAAGGATGTGGCCTAAAGAAAAGGGCGCCCGGTTTGGGCGCCCTGCAAGCTGGAGCGTCGGTGGTTTTCAGTTCTCGAAGTTGTCGAGATACTTCTCTGCCATAATGGCGGCGACTGCTGCGTCACCGACGGCGGTCGCAATCTGTTTGAGGATCTTCTTGCGGACATCACCGGCGGCAAACACACCCGGCATGGAGGTGCGACACTCGGCGTCAGTCAGAATATGGCCGTCCGGATCGAGGTCGAGAACCTCTGTCAGGAAATGGGCTTTCGGGGTGACGCCGATGGCGATGAACAGGCCGTGTAACGGCAATTCCCGGGTTGAATCGTTTTGGGTGTCTGCCAATGTCACCGAGGTCATGCCGCTGTTGTCGCCAACCACTTCCTGAATTGAGCTGTTCCAGAGGAACTCGATTTTGTCGTTGGCCTGGGCGCGGTCCTGCAGAACCTTGGTCGCGCGGAGTTCGTCACGGCGGTGGATGATGTAGACCTTGCGGGCGAAGCGGGTCAGAAATAACGCCTCTTCAACGGCAGTATCGCCTCCGCCGACAATGGCGACATCCTGTTCCCGGAAAAAAGCTCCGTCGCAGGTGGCGCAGTAGGAGACGCCGCGTCCGGTGAACTCCTGCTCTCCCGGGATGTTAAGTTTAGCCGGTTCGGCGCCGGTGGTGATGATGACGGCCCGGCCCCTGATCTCGCGATCATCCACGGTCAGGACCTTAATGCCGTCTTCATCCCGCAAGCCAGAGACTTCACCGGTCGTGGTTTCGAGGCCGAATTCCTGGCAGTGCTCCTGAAAGCGGATCATCAGATCGGGTCCGTCGATGCCGCCGGGGAAGCCGGGGTAATTCTCGACCTTGGTCGTAGTCATGACCTGGCCCCCCATGATCATCCGTTCGACGAGCAGGGTCCTGAGCTTGGCGCGGCTAGAATAGAGACCGGCGGTGAGGCCGGCCGGGCCGCCGCCGATGATAACAACATCGAAATCGGTTTGAGACATGATTGCTGACTCCTTGTTGGAAACTGGATGGCGACTCTAGCACAAACCGCCGAGTTCTGTATAGCGCGGGAGGGGGCTGGATGGTTCCGGGTTGAGTCGAGACTATCGATTCGGATGTGCCGTATATAATCGGTTGCTTCAAAAAAATCCTTGCCAAGGATTGGACGGATGGCTAGGTTGTCGCCATGAAGCATTTTCGTCGATTCATTCTCTGGACCCTGGTTTTTGTTTTCCTGCTGTTCGTTGCAGATCAAGTTTTGATGCAGGTTCCTCTCGAGGCGCCAGTTGTCAAACAGGTCCAGGTTTTCTATCAGGATTTTCGCACCCGGCTTGTCGCCATGGTCATGGGTGAGGAGAGTCCGAAAACCATCGGGCAGGTGATCGACAAGTCGAAAAAGAAGGCGGCGGATTCGACAGTCGAGGTTAAGAAGCAGATTGAGAACCTTGAACGAAAGGTTGAATCCGTCCTTCCCCAGATACCGATTCCTCCTCCCGCAAAACCGGCGCCGAAACGCTATGTTTATGCCGATGAGGCCGGAGCCATCCATTTTGCCGATAGCCTTGAAGAGGTTCCCGAGGCTTTCCGCAAGGGAGCTCAGCCCCTGCAGGAATAAAGACAAATAAAAGTTGTGGGATGATTGCTGTTTTACGGGCCAACCCCAGGCATGTAAAAACGCGGGTCGCCAGTTTGGCGCCCGCGTTTTTATGTCGTGATCTGATTCAGAAAGTTTACCAGCCGATGGTGATCCCGGCCGAACCGGCCGTCCTGTCCTCGTGGAACGTGGTGCTGATCGCAGCATTGAGCAGGACGGCGTCTGAAAGATAGTGGTAGAGACCGGCAGCAAAAGCCTGGGAACCACTGTAGTGGCCGAGGCCGATAGCGAGCTGGGTGTTGCCCTGGGCACGTGCATTCGGCTTGAGGCCGGCAAACGCCGCGGAGAGGGCGGCGACGCTGTCGATTTTTTCATCGGCTTGTTCGAGACGGTAGTCGAGGCGATCAACCCGGTCTTCAAGCAGGCTGAAGTCGTTGCGCAGGCCGAGTTCAACGGTCCGGAGCTGGCCGAGATTGACAGCGTCCGTATCATAGGCGGCATCCGCCACGTTGGTGATCCGGCGCTCATGGTCGACCGAGCCGACCGAGACGGTGTTCGCTTCGTTGGCGACCGAATTTTGTCCGATGGCGACGCTCCCCGCAGCTCCGTCTGCAACGGTTGCATTTTGACCAAGGGCGATCGCGCCGGCCGCGTTGGTGCTCACCGAGGCGTCGGCGCCGATGGCCACGGCATTTTCCGAGCTGACACTGCTGTCGGCCCCGACCGCGACGCTGCCGTCAGCCACGACCCGGGCATTTGCTCCAACAGCCGTATCCCGCCCGAAGGCCATTGATCCATAACCGAGTGCGACGCTGGCAATGCCATTCGCGCTGGCCGCTTGGGAGTTGCCGTTACTCGTGTAGCTGACTCCCCCGAGCAGGTAGGCGATGTCATCCTCGTTGACGCCGACCCGGTTGTCGAGTTGGCTGATGTTGCCAGCGTTGGTAGCGATTCCTGCAGCGTTGGACTGGATGTCGGCGGAGTTTGCCTCAACCTGTCCGCCGAGCGCTTCAATCGCCGTGGAATTGCTGGCGATGTTCTGACTGTTCTGGTTGATGGCGTTGGTATTGTCCATCATGTTCTGGGCCAGGGCCTGATCCCCCGCGATACGGGCGGCGGCTTCGTTGTTGATATTGGTCTGCAGGGTGTTGTCGCCTGCGATACGGGCCGTAGCTTCTGCCGTAATTGCGGCGGTGTTTAAACCGATGGCCGTAGTGTTGGTCGCGATATTTCCCGCGTTGGTGCCGATTGCCGCCGTATTGCTGAGTATGGCGGTGTTGTAAGCAGCCAGGGTGGCGGTGTGTGCGCCTATAGCAGCGGTATTGGTCGCGATGTTACCGGTATTTGTGGTGATCCGCGCGTCGTGATCGAGCAGGACCGTGTTGTATTGCGCGATGGCGGCTGTGTTGGCATCGACCTGGAGGGGATCGACTGCCAGTGCTGCATAAGCGGCAATCGCTGCTTCGTTGTCGGTGATACGCGTTTCGTGATCGAGCAGGACCGAATTGTATGTGGTAATGGCGGCTGTGTTGACTCCAATCGCTGCCGTATTTGTCGCAATGTCGCCAGTGTTATTCCCGATGGCGGCCGTGTTGTTGAGAATGGCTGTGTTGTAGGCCGCCAGAGTCGAAGTGTTGCCCGCGATGTTGCCGGCGTTGGTCGCAATGGCGGTCGTGTTGTTGAGAATAGCGGTGTTGTAGGTCGCTAGGGTCGAAGTGTTGGCGCCGATGTTGCCGGTGTTGGTCGCAATGGCGGCCGTGTTGTTAAGAATGGCTGTGTTATAAGCCGCCAGGGTTGAAGTGTTGGCGTCCACCTTGGCATCAACGACATTGACCTGGCCGACCGTGGCCGCATCTGTATCGGCGATACCGTCGGCGAGGTTGGTGATACGGCGGAAGAGGGCTGTCCCCGAATCGCCAACCGACACGGTGTTCGCCTCAGTCGCGATGGAGTTGTGCCCCAAAGCTACGGCGCTGTTGTACTGGGCCTGGGCAGAGTCGCCGATGGCAACGCTTGAGGTCCCGTCCGCAACGCTGTTCACGCCGATGGCAATGGCACTGTTGTAATTGGCGCTTGAATATTGGCCGAGAGCGACCGACCCATCACCATAGGCTTCAGCCGTGTCGCCGACAGCGGCTGCACCGGCACCTGCTGCATAACTGTTGAAACCGACGGCGGTTCCGCCCAGCGCGCCGGGAGTGGTCCAGGCATTGGGACCGATGGCCGTGCTGGCGCCTCCATCTGACTCGCTGCCTGATCCGACAGCAAGACTGTTCACTCCTTCGGCATAGCTGGAGGTGCCGAAGGCGGTGGAGTTTGCACCGACGGCGGTGGAGTTTTGACCGAACGAAACGGCCCCGGTCGCCGTGGCGTCGGATCCGTAGCCGATAGCGACGGAATAGTCGCCGGTGGCGGTCGGTGCCGAAGTCCCTGAGTCAGCCCCTCCAAGCGCAACGGAGAAAATCCCGGTGGCTTTCGAAAGGGTTCCGGTGGCTGTCCCGCCGCTGCCGGCGTTGCTAAAGAAGCCAAGTGCCGTGCTGAGGGTGTTGGTGGCGGTTGAAGAATCCCCGCCGACGGTGTTGGTCGATTGTCCGCTGTCATCGGCGTTGAATCCGCCCAATGAGGTCGCCATCAGGGTCTGGGGAGCGAGCAGGCAGGTGATCGCAATGAGCGAGACGATTTTGGTTCGTAATGAAGGGAGCTTCATTGGTTCGATAGCTTTCCTCGTTGAGAATGTGTCGCTCTTCAGAGTGTGAAATTAGCCTTTTGGCAGGCTTGCTTCAGTGACGTGCCGAAGTTGCATTTTTTGTGAATAAGAAAACTATTAAAATTTTTGCAAAAAACATTCCGAAGGTCTCTTGGGAAGCGGGCTCCCTCGTGTCCGGCTCGCGATCGCTTGTCAATGCTGTGCGGTAGCCGGTTTTCAAAGGTCTGGAGCTGCAAAGATCTTTGCGGTCTGAGGCTCCCTGAACACGAAAAAAAGTTGTGGAATAGGCGAAACAGCGGTTATTCTGCCATTTAACGCTTTGTTGATCAAGTCAGATCGTTGGTTTCTCGATGCGGGAGGTTGTGCATGAAGCGCCTTTGTTTGAGTCTTGTCCTGTTCGGATTGCTGGTGTCCCCTGCGATGGTGATGGCCCAGGCAGGCGGTCAATCGTTTGAATACGACTGCAATTCCAGCATGATCTTCATCAACTTCAAATCGGAGGCGTGGATCAACCAGTACGAAACCAAGATCAGCGTCGAGAAGATGATGATCCCGCTCAAGGAAGTCAAAAATGTTTACCTGATGGAAGACCAGAAGAGCGTCGTGATTATCACCGACTACCTCAACTCGTTTTCACGCTTTATCAGCATGGAGGAGGCGGGGCGGTTTATGGGGCATGTGTACCAATGCCTCAACCTCATCGAGTAGGGTGCGAGGGCGCCTGAAAACCCCCCATCTGCTGCGTTCCCCTTGGAAATTTGCCCAAGTTTCTATTCTCCTTCTCCTGGGGGGAAGGTGCCCGCAAGGGCGGATGAGGGCTTGTTTGTTTTTTCCGCTCCCTCTCCCTAGCCCTCTCCCACAATGGGGAGAGGGGATAAAAAGCTCAATGGCCCGCAGCAGAGATCAGCATTTGACTTCACCCACCCTCTCCCCGCCGTGGGAGAGGGTGGGGGTGAGGGGGATTAAATATTGAAGATCTATCCCGGTAACGTCCCGTAAATGTCGGGGCGCCGGTCTTTGAAGCAAGGAATCTGGAACCGGTAGTTCTTCATCTGCTCAAAGTCGAACTCGGCCAGCAGTTCGGTATCGGTTTCGCCCCCTTCGGCCAGAATCTCCCCCCTTGGTTCGATCAGCAGGCTCATGCCGAAGAAGTCGAGCTTGGCCTGAATGCCGCAACAGTTGGCGGCGATGACGAACATCTGATTCTCGATTGCCCGGGCGCGCAGCAGGGTGCGCCAGTGCTCCTGGCGTGGTTTCGGCCATTCGGCCGGAAGGCAGAGGATTTCTGCCCCTTCCAGGGCAAGCTTGCGAAACAGTTCCGGAAAGCGGAGGTCATAGCAGATGGCGATGCCGAGGCGGCCGATGGAGGTCGGGACCACCAGACTCTTGTGACCGGCAGCGAGGTAGCGATCCTCACGCATGACGGAGAACAGGTGGACCTTGCGATATTTCCCCTTCAGTTCCCCCCGGTCGATGACGAAGGCGGTGTTGAAGATGTTGTCATCCTCTTTCTCCGCCATGCTGCCGACGATGGTCTGGCCGGCCGTGGCACTGTACCGGCAGAGCTCTTCCACCAGTCGCGGCGTTTCCTCGGCCAATTGAGGTAATTGCCGATAATCGTAACCTGTGCTCCACATCTCGGGAAGAACCACCAGTTCGGCTCCACGATCACGCAGGCGGTTGAGGGCTGCCATCGCTTTGGCCTGGTTGGCGGGGATATCGCCGAGGGTGATGTTGAACTGGGCGGCGCTCGCTTTCACAACGTTATCCATGGTTTTCTCCAAACAGCGTTTTGAAATCACATAGTTGCAAATCTACTGTGGTTTATCGAGGTCGGATTATAGGTCCCTCCGAGAAAAGATACAAGGCGTGGGGTGGTGTTTGGTTCTCCTTGACCCTGGGCTTTCGTCCATGATACACATATGCGAAATTTCGCCAAGCTTGGCTGCCATGCTTGGCCGATCCGGAATTTGGTGCTTATTTTGCGCTGCATTCGGGTTGCGGAACTGGCATTGGGGGGTTCCGAAAAGTATTTATCCGGCGCGTTTGCAGGGCTTGTGCCGGTTTTTATGTGGTAGAGGGAGAGTGTGGTTATGGCTAAAGTTGCCACTTTTGTGGTCATGCTTGCCTTTTGGGTGGTCTTGTCGGGGATGTTCGACGGTTTCCACTTCAGTTTGGGAGTCGTTTGTTGTGCGTTGGTGGCGATCTTCAGCCACGACCTGTTGTTTTTCGGCGGTGACCGCCGTTCCTGGGTGCGCGGGGTCATCGGCTTGATCCTCTATATCCCCTGGCTCCTGTGGGAAATCCTCCTCGCCAACCTTCATGTTGCCTATATCGTGCTTCATCCACGGATGATGGAGCTGATCGACCCACAGCTAATCCGCTTCAAGACCAAGCTAAAAAAACCGCTCAGCCAGGTCACCCTCGCCCAGTCGATCACCCTCACTCCCGGCACCATCACCGTTGATATCCGTGACGGCGAATTTACCATTTACGCCCTGACTAAAGAAGCTGCCGAAGGGTGCCCCGGCTCCATGGAGGACCGGATCGCCAAGGCCCTGGAGGATAGATAATGGATCAGTTTCTGTTAGCTGGGTCGATTGCGCTGACCCTCCTGGTCATCCCGACCCTCTATCGAATGATCGTCGGCCCCACGATCCTCGACCGGATTCTGGGCGGCAACATGATCGGCACCAAGACGACCGTCCTGTTGTTGTTTATCGGGGCGCTGTATGACGACATCGGGATGTTCGTCGACATCGCCATCGCCTACGCCCTGCTCAATTTCATTGCGACCCTTGCCGCGACCAAGTTTTTCTTACGCCGCAGGCGGTTATTCTTCAAGGATGAAATTACTGCCAGCGAACAGGAGGGGCGTTCGTGAACCTGATCGTTGGAGTCCTTATCGTTTTAGGGATATTGATATTTGCCATCGGCATCGTCGGCATCCTGCGGTTGCCTGATTTTTACTCGCGTCTGCATGCCGCCGGCAAGAGCGACTCCCTTGGGTCGATCCTGATTATCTGCGGTTTTGCCCTCTACAATCTGCACGATCCTTCCTTGACCAATGTTTTGGTCAGTCTGAAGATGGTTTTTATCGCCATGTTCATCTTCCTGGCAAGCCCGACTGCGACCCATGCCATCGTCGATACGGCGCTGATCCTCGGTGCGGAACCGTGGAAGAAAGAAAAGAAGGAGAAGAAGGAGAAGAAGCGGCCATGATCTGGCAACTCGATCTGTTGATTTTAACCCTGGTGGTTGTCTGCGCGGTTGTTGTCATCAACCTGAAGGACCTACTGGCGGCGACTGTTATTTTCGGGGTTTACAGTTTCATGATGTGCCTGCTGTGGGCCGAGATGGGGGCCGTCGATGTCGCCTTCACCGAGGCGACGGTCGGTGCCGGTGTCAGCACCGTTTTGTTTATTGCCGCGATCTTGCGCACCACCCGGAGGAGCAAAGATTGAAGAAGCTTGCCCTGTTGGCGACCATAGTGACCGGCGCCCTGTTGATTTACGGTGTGCAGGATTTCGCCCCCTGGGGTGATCCCGATGCGCCGGCCTCGCGCCACCTGTCGCCGCACTACATTGAGAAGGCGGTCGAGGAGACCCACGTGCCGAACCTCGTAACTGCCGTCCTCGGCGATTACCGGGGCTATGACACCATGTTCGAGACGGTGGTTATCTTCTGCGCCGGCATGGCGGTGGTTTCGGTCCTGCGGAGGCCGAAGTCATGATGGACCAGCGAACGGAAAGTTGCGACATCATCATCCGGATGACGGTGCGGATCATGATGCCGTTCATTCAGCTGTTCGGACTATATGTCATCGTGCATGGTCATTACAGCCCCGGTGGCGGGTTCCAGGGAGGTGTCATCCTCGGTGCTGCCTACATCATGCTTTCCATCGCGTTCGGTCTGAAGGATTCGACCCGGTATCTGTCGGAGAAGGCCAACGCCGTGATGGGGAGCATCGGCCCGATGATCTTCGTCGGTGTCGCCATCGTCTGCGCCCTGGTCGGAGGCCTGTTCCTCGATTACAGTGCACTCGACAAAATCATCCCACTCGGACCGATCGAGTGGCGCTCCATGGGGATCTTTCTGGTCGAGGTCGGGGTCGGCCTGGCGGTCATGAACATCATGCTCTCTCTCTACTGGGATCTCGCATCCAACGGAGAGATGGAAGAGGGACTGTAAGATGGACGCGTTCATGACCGAAGTGGTCGCCAAGTATAACTACTGGATCTATGTCATCCTGATGATGATCGGGTTCTATGCCATGATCGGCAAGCGGAACCTGGTCAAGAAACTGCTCGGACTTAATATCTTTCAGACAGCTATCATCCTGTTGTTCATCTCCGCCGGAGTGAAGCGGGGCGGCGGCATTCCGATCGTCGATAAGCACGCGGCATTGGAGCACGGTGTGCATGCGGCTCAGACGGTCAACCCGCTTCCGCATGTCCTGATGCTGACAGCGATCGTCGTCTCTGTCTCCGTCACCGGGGTGGCGCTGGCGGTCCTGCTCCGGATCTGGCGGGAGTACGGCACCCTGGAAGAGGATGAAATTCTGGAGAAGCTCAGCCAATGACCTCCAACCTCCACATGTACGTCATGGTGCTCCCTTTGTTCGGGGCTCTGCTCGTCAGCCTGTTCGGGCGGATCAACCGTAGAGCGATACTGCCGTTGACCCTTGTTTCCCTGGCTCTCTCGGCCCTCGCGTCGCTCGGTGTGATGCAGTCGGTTCTGCAGCACGGTTCCTTCAGTTACACGGTGGGGAATTGGCAACCTCCCTTCGGTATCGAACTGGTGGTGGATCACCTCAGCGCGATGATGCTGGTGTTGATCTCCTGGGTGGCGCTGCTGGCGACATTCTCCTCGCTCAAATCGGTGGCCAGGGATCTTGAAGGCCGTGAATACCAGTTTTTCACCCTCTATCTGATCCTGATCGCCGGGCTGCACGGCCTGGTGCTGACCGGCGACGCCTTTAATCTTTACGTTCTGCTGGAGATCACTTCGATTACCACCTATGGCCTGATCGCCATGGGGCGCGGGCGGGCACCACTTTCGAGCTTCAACTACATCATCATGGGATCGCTCGGGGCCTGCTTCTATCTGCTCGGCGTCGGCTATCTCTATATTCTGACCGGCACCCTTAACATGGCCGATATCGCCCGGATCCTGCCGACGGTGACCGGTGAGGTAGCGACGGCCACAGCTTTCGGGTTCATGCTGGTCGGACTGCTGATCAAGATGGCGTTCTTCCCGCTTCACGGCTGGTTGCCCCACGCATACTCGGATGCCCCGACCGGGGCGGGCGTCCTCGCCGCACCGTTGATGACCAAGGTGACTGTCTACCTGATGATTCGGGTCATGTTCTCGATCTTCACCGTTGACAGCCCCTTGATCCAGGATGCTGGCGTACAGAACCTGATAGTCTGGGTTGCCTCGTTCGCTATCATTATCGCTTCGGTCCTCGCCCTCGGGCAAAAGGACTTCCGCCGAATGCTGACCTATATCATTGTCGCCGAAGTCGGCTACATGGTCGGCGGGGCCTGGCTCGCCAATGCTCAGGGACTGACCGGGACGATTCTGCACATTGTCAACGATGCCTTGATGACCCTCTGCCTCTTCCTGGCGGCGGCTGCCATCAGTTACCGCATCGGCGGACTCGGCCTCGAGCGGATGACCGGCCTTTACCGCAAGATGCCGATTACCATGGCGGCGTTTACCCTGGGGGCGTTTTCCATGATCGGCGTACCCCCGACCTGCGGGTTCTTCAGCAAGTGGTACCTGATTCTCGGCGGGATCGAGGCGGGACAGTACAGTTTCGTCGTTGCCCTGGTGTTCAGCAGTCTGGTCAATGCGGTGCTGTTCTTCCGGATCATCGAGATCGCCTATTTCCGGCTTGATGGTAACGGGCATGATCATGCCCCGGTCAAAGTGGAGGAGGCGCCGATGATGATGCTGCAGCCTTTGGTGGTCGTGGCCATCCTGCTGCTGGCAGTCGGTTTCGGGACCGGTCCCTTGATCGATCATGTGATCCGCTTCACATTGCCGGGAGTATTTTGACCCTTTGACACCTGCCCGGTTGAGGGGCAGGGTGACTGTAATTCATTTTTAAGACGTCTGGATCAAGATGGCATATCAAACTTCAATATGGCCGATAGCCGCAGTGATGATCTCTCTGCTCGGAGCGATCCCGATCCTGCTGTCGGGTCGCCAGCCGAATCTGCGCGAGGGTTGGACCCTGGTGATTGCAGTCGGCAAGTTCCTGCTGATTGCGTCCATGCTTCCGGCGGTGCTGGCCGGTGGCGGGTTCGTTTTCACGTTGGCCGAGGTTCTCCCCGGTGTGCCGATCCAGCTGCGGGTCGATGCGATGGGGATGTTTTTCGCCCTGGTCGCATCGTTTCTCTGGATTTTCACCTCGATCTATTCCATCGGTTACATGCGGTCGCTGGAGGAGCACGGTCAGACCCGATATTTTGCCTCGTTTGCCGTGGCGATTTCGGCCACGATCGGTGTGGCGTTCTCCGCCAACCTGTTTACCCTTTACCTGTTCTACGAGATGCTGTCGCTGTCGACCTACCCACTGGTCACGCATGAACAGAACGCCGAGGCACGCGCTTCGGGCCGCAAGTACCTGACTTACATTCTTGGCACCTCGATCGGTTTCGCCCTGCCGGCGATGTTGCTGACCTACAGCCTCGCGGGAACCCTCGATTTCACCAGCGGTGGTATCCTGGTCGGCAAGGCCGACGCCGCAACCTTGACCCTGCTGCTGATCCTGTTCGTCTTCGGCTTCGCCAAGGCCGGCATCATGCCGTTCCATGGGTGGCTCCCTGCGGCGATGGTCGCGCCGACACCGGTTTCGAGCTTCCTGCACGGTGTGGCGGTCGTCAAGGTCGGCGTGTTCTCCATCCTCCGCGTGGTGTTTCACATCTTCGGGCCCGATCTGCTCGGCGAGTTTCACCTCGGCACCGCTCTGACGGTCCTCGCCTCGATCACCATTATCGTCGCCTCGTTGGTGGCCTTGACGCAGGACAACCTTAAGCGGAGGCTCGCCTATTCGACCATCGGTCAGCTCTCCTACATGGTGCTCGGGGCCGGTATGCTGACCGCCGCCGGCATGACCGGCGGAATGTTGCACATCGCCATGCACGCATTCGGCAAAATCACCCTGTTCCTTTGCGCCGGGGCGATTTACGTCGCAAGCCACAAAAAATACATCAGTCAGATGGACGGGCTCGGCCGGAAGATGCCGGTCACTTACACCGCCTTCCTTCTCGGCTCACTGAGTATCATCGGTATGCCGCCGCTCGGCGGGTTCATCAGCAAGTGGAACCTGGTGATCGGGGCGGTGGATGGTGGCTCTTTGTTGTTGCTGCTGGTGCTCCTGGTCAGCTCACTGCTCAACGCAGCCTATTTTCTGCCGATCGTCTACCGCGGGTTTTTTGCCGCCTCGCCGGAGGGGGCAGAGGCAGAGGGGATCAAGGAGGCGCCGCTGCTCTGTGTGATCCCGCTGTCGGTGACCGCCCTCGGTTCGCTGGCCCTGTTTTTCTTCCCGGACACGTTCCTGCAGTTGGTCCGGTTGACCCTGTTTCCGTAGTGTTTCCGGGGTGGGATAATGGCTATGAATGAAAACAAGAAGGATGCGA
Organism: Desulfuromonas sp.; assembly: GCA_002868905.1. Taxonomy (GTDB): domain Bacteria; phylum Desulfobacterota; class Desulfuromonadia; order Desulfuromonadales; family Geothermobacteraceae; genus BM304. The sequence continues at coordinate 19,643 of PKUA01000028.1, read as the reverse complement.
AGGTTGTTACCGACTGGTTCGACCATCCGCAGAATATCAAACGCCTGAAGATCGGTTTCTACCTGGTGCTTGTCCTTTTGGTGCTCCCCGATCTTTTCATGCACAAGCACACCCTGTTCTCCTCCGTCGAGGCCTGGCCAGGATTTTACGCCGTGTTCGGTTTCGTCTCTTGCGTCGTGATCATTCTGGTGTCCAAACTGGTCGGATTTGGACTGAAACAAAAAGAGGACTACTATGATCGCCAGTAGCCTGCATCCCTCGCTGTTGTTCTTTGCCGGGGCCCTGCTGCTCTGGTTTCTGCCGCTGGCCGGGCGTCGTGTCCTGATCCTGCTGGTTCCGGCGGCCGCCTTTTTCCTGATTTCCCAGTTGGAGGCGGGTACCGCCTACAACTACCAGATGTTCGGGTTCGATCTCAACCTGCTGCGCGTTGACAAACTGAGCAAAGTGTTCGGATATGTTTTCACGCTCAATGCCTTTGCCTGCTTCCTGTTCGGCCAACACCTGAAAGAACGTTACGAGCACACTGCCTCGCTCGCCTACATCGGTGCGGCGCTCGGTGCGGTCTTCGCGGCCGATCTGATCTCGCTTTACATGTTCTGGGAAGTGATGGCGGTGACGTCGACTTTCCTGGTCCTTGCGCGCAAGACCGAACGCTCCTACCGGGCGGCGTTTCGCTATGTAATGGTCCACATCTTCGGCGGACTCTGTCTGCTGGCGGGAATTCTGCTCCAGGTGAACGCCACCGGGTCCGTCGCCTTCGACGGGTTCTCACTGCACGGCCTGCCGACCTACCTGATCCTGATCGGATTCCTGGTCAACGCCGCCGCGCCTCCGATGAACGCCTGGCTCTCCGACGCCTATCCGGAAGCGACCGTGACCGGTGGGGTGATCATGACCGCCTACACCACCAAGACCGCGGTCTACACCCTGATCCGGGGCTTCGCCGGCTGGGAGGTTTTGATGGTGGTCGGTTGTGTCATGGCGATCTACGGCATCATCTGGGCCATCCTGGAAAATGACATGCGGCGGATTCTCGCTTACTCGATCATGAATCAGGTCGGATTCATGATATGCGGTATCGGCATCGGCACCGCGATGGCGCTCAACGGCGCCGTTGCCCACGCCTTCGCCCATATCGTTTACAAGGCCCTGCTCTGGATGAGCGCCGGCTCGGTCCTGTACATGACCGGCAAGAGCAAGTGTACCGATCTCGGCGGTCTCTACAAGACCATGCCGTTGACCATGATTTTCGGGACGATCGGGGCTTTGGCGATTTCGAGCTTCCCGTTCCTCTCCGGCTACACCACCAAGCCGATGATCATCGAGGCGGGGGTTCACGAAGGGTTCTTCTGGGTCTGGCTGGTCCTCGAGATCGCCTCGGCCGGGGTTTTCCTGCATGCCGGAATCAAGTTCCCCTATTTCGTCTTCTTCGCCAAAGACAAGGGACTGCGTCCCGGGGAGCCGCCGAAGCACATGCTGCTGGCCATGGCGTTCATGTCCTTCGTCTGTATCTTCATCGGGGTGTTCCCGCAGCCCCTGTACAATATCCTGCCGTTTGGATCGGTCGAGTTCCATGCTTACACCTTTGAGCACACTCTCAACCAGTTCCAGTTGCTGATGTTCTCAGCCTTGGCATTTTTCATGCTCCTGCCGCTGCTCAAGCGTACGGAAACGATTTCGATCGATACCGACTGGTTCTATCGCAAGGGTGGGAAGCTTTTCGTCTCTTTTGTCGATCAGGTGTTCAATGGAATCAACAGCTGGGCCAATGAGATCTTCGCCAAGCGATTTCCCGGCCAGCTTGCCCGCTTCTTCGACGAGCCGGGCGGCAATCTGCAAAAACATGCTTTGCAGCTTATCTCAGAGTTGTCCGGGGACGAGAGTCTGTTGACGGATCGAAAAGCTTCGGTTGAACGGCGGAGTCGGTTTGGCGCCTATCCGGTCGGCGGCGGGGTTCTGCTCGCGGTTCTCGCCGTGGCGGCCCTCTCCTTTTTCTGTTTTCACTGATTTCCAATCGGGACTTGAGGGAGAAGAGCGGTGTCATATCTCATGCTTGCGATCGATTTTAACGACGCATCAATTCGGGCGGTTGACTACGTTGGCCGGATGCTCGATGGCCGGTCTGCTGGTCGCGTCCTGATTGCCATGGTTGCCAAAGGCCTTCCTTCCGGCAGTTCGGCTCTCCGGGCGCTGGAAGGAGCAGTTCCGGAACCTGAATTGCACGGCGACGCCGACTGCAGCAAAGAGCTTGTCTCGGCCCAGGAATTGATTCAGCGTGCAGCGGCAAGGCTGCTTGGGTGCGGACTGGAAGCGTCCCAGATCAGCAGTGTGATCCTGCCGGATTGCGGGGGAGTCCCTCAGTCCCTGTTGGATGAGGCTCACAGCGCCGGATGTGATACGTTGGTGGTCGGACGCCGTGAGGATGCCCATTTGCACCACCTGTTGCTGGGGAGTGTTTCCTCCAGTCTGATCGAGAAGGCTTCCGGGGTGACAATCTGGGTTGTCGCCTAAACCCCGACATCTCGGGATACCCTTGGCAGTCGATGATTTCTCTTTATGTCCACGTCCCGTTTTGCCGCCGTAAGTGCCCCTACTGCGACTTCTACTCCAGCGATACCAACCTCGACATTCTCGACCATTACCACCACGACCTGATCAAACACCTCCAGGTTGCACGTCTGGGTGGGTGGAAAGGGCCGGTAAAGACCCTGTTTTTCGGCGGAGGGACTCCATCCCTGTTGACGCCAAACCAAGTGGCTTTGCTGGTCGACGCGGTTGATCAACAGTTCGGTTTTGCTCCGGGTGCGGAAATCACCATGGAAGGGAACCCGTCCAGCCTGAACCATGAAAACCTGTCGGGGTTCCGCAATGCCGGGGTCAACCGGTTATCCATCGGAGTGCAGAGTCTCGATGAAACGCATCTGACGTTACTGGGCCGGCAACACACGGCCGGGCAGGCCGAAAAGGTTTTTTGTCAGGCGCGCAAGGCGGGATTTGACAACCTTGGTGCGGATCTGATGTTCGCACTTCCGGGGGAGTCGTTATCCGATCTGGAGCGTGACCTCGACAGGTTCCTGCGTCTGGAGGCCGAGCACCTCTCCTGTTACGGCCTGACGATCGAGCCGGGCACGGAGTTTGCCGCACGCCGGGACAAGGGCGAGTTTGCTTTGCCGGATGAAGACAGGTATGCCGACCAGTACCAACACCTGCACGATCGGCTCTCTTCGGTTGGTTACCGACACTACGAAATTGCCAACTACTGTCAGCCTGGCTTCGAGTGCCAGCATAATTTGAACTATTGGCAACGCCGATCATTTCTTGGAATCGGCGCCGGCGCCCATTCTTTCTCATTGCGTGAGTGGGGCGTTCGTGAGGCGGTCCCCCCCGACCTTGAGAGATATTCCCGCCTTCTCGCCGGTGGCCACGACCCGGCTGAGTTGCTGGAGCGCTTTGACCGGGAAGGCGCCACCAGAGAGACGGTTTATCTTGCGCTACGCTCGGCTGACGGGTTGGATGCCGAGGCGTTTCTCGACCGTTTCGGCGAGAGCTTTGACCAAATGTTCGCTGATGAAATTCTCAAGTCCGCCCCCTGGCTTTCCCGTGAGGAGAGTCACTGGCGTCTGCAGGTCGGTGGATGGCTTATTTTCGATCATTTGATCAGCAGGTTTCTCTGATCCGTTTCCATGCGCTGTCCCCCTTTGATCAGACCGTGCAACTTTTCGATGCAGAAGATCATTTTCCTCCCCCCCTCGACCTTGACAACCGTAAGGTCGGTTGTTATTTTGTCAACCGCTAGCACTCTCCTGCCGAGAGTGCTAATGCGTCTGGTGGAAACCGGATATGAAAGTGGAAAGTCAGGCCGGTTGTCCGGCTTGATTTTTTCGGCCTACAGGATGGCACGGAGCCGGATTGGCGGAATCGGGATGACCCAGGAACTGACTGAGCGCAACCGACGGATACTGGAAGCGATTGTCGAGGAGTACATCGACACGGCCGAGCCGGTCGGGTCGCGTACTGTGACGCGCCGCCACCAGCTTGCCCTCTCGCCGGCCACCGTGCGGAATGTCATGGCTGACCTGGAGGAGCTCGGTTACCTGACACAGCCGCATACCTCGGCGGGACGGATTCCAACCGGGAAAGGGTACCGGTTTTATGTCGATTCGATCCTTCAGGTACGACCTCTTAGCAGCGGGGAGAGAAAACGGATCTCCAACCGCTATCACCTGGAGGGGTTAAGGGCTGAGGAGGTCCTGCGGGAAGCGGGGAAGGCTCTCTCCGCGATCAGTAACTACACCGGGATCGTCATGGCGCCGCGTCTTGAGACTACGGTGTTTCGCCATATCGATTTTGTTCCGCTCTCAGAGGGGCGGGTGCTGGTGGTCTTTGTGACCCGTTCCGGGTTGGTGCAGAACAAAATCATCCAGCCGCGCGAGCCGCTTTCGTCCCGGGAACTTGAGACCATCGCCAACCACCTGAACCGGCGCCTCAAGGGGCTCTCGATCCAGGAGGTCAAGGAACAGCTGTTCAGCGAGATGGAGCGCGACCGGTCTCGGTACGATCAGTTGTTGCGCAAGACCCTGATGCTGTCGCAGGAGGCTCTCAAGGACAACATCGGTGGGGAGGTTTTTATCGAGGGGACATCCAACATCCTCGACCAGCCCGAGTTTTCAAATGTTGCCAAAATGAAGCAACTGTTCAAGACGTTTGAGCAGAAAAGCCTGTTGATCGACCTGCTCGACCGGAGCCAGAAGGCCGATGGAATGCAAATTTTCATCGGTAGCGAGTCGGAATTTTCTGATATAGACGGCTGCAGCCTGATTACCACTCACTACGCCAGCCGGCGTGGCACCATCGGTGCACTCGGTGTGATCGGTCCGAGCCGCATGAACTATTCGCAGGTTATCCCTGTGGTTGATTACACCGCGAAGCTGGTTAGCCAGATTCTCGATATAGAAACCGAATAATTTATACGGAGTTGTTAAGCGTGGCAAAGAATTCAGACAAGCAGATTGACGAGCAGGAAACAGCAGAGCCGACCGAAACCCCTGACGAAGCGAAGGGCATAGAGGCCGACGATCAGGCAGGCGAGGCCGGGGAGGAACCGGTCGACCAGCCGGCTGAGGAGCTTGCCGCCGCCAAGGCAGAGGCGTCCAAGAACTGGGATCTCTATCTCCGTTCCCAGGCGGAAATGGAGAATTTCCGCAAGCGGATGCAACGGGAAAAGCAGGAGACGGCAAAGTTTGCCAATGAGAATATCCTGCGTGAGATTCTGCCGGTTGTCGATAACCTCGAGCGTGCCTTGCAGCATGCGAAGGAACAGGGAGACGAGACGGTCCAGGGCCTTCTGGAGGGGATCGAGATGACTCTCGGACAGTTCGACAAGGCTTTGGAGAAGTTTGGTGTTCAACCGGTAGCCGCCGTTGGCTTGCCGTTTAACCCCGCAGAGCATGAGGCGATGGGACAGGTCGAGTCGACCGAGCATCTGCCGAATACCGTCGCCCAGCAGTTTCAGAAGGGGTATCGCTTACACGACAGGCTCCTGCGGCCGGCCCTGGTCATGATTGCCAAGGCACCCGCTGCCAGTGGCGAAGAGAACGAATCTACGGAATAACCAGTTAAAAAAATCGAACGACGAACCAAGAAAAGGGAGGATATAGTCATGGGAAAAGTCATAGGTATCGACCTGGGTACCACCAACTCCTGCGTTGCTGTTATGGAAGGTGGCGAACCTATTGTTATTGCCAACTCGGAAGGGGCAAGGACCACTCCATCGATGGTCGGCTTCTCCGACAACGGTGAGCGTCTGGTCGGGCAGCAGGCCAAGCGGCAGGCGGTGACCAACCCCGAAAACACCCTGTTCGCCATCAAGCGCCTGATCGGGCGGAAATTCGATTCCGAGGCGGTACGCAAGGATATCGAAATCAGCCCGTTTCATATCGTCAAGGCCGACAATGGCGACGCCTGGGTTGAAGTGCGGGACAAGAAGTACAGTGCGCCGGAGATTTCGGCCATGGTGCTGCAAAAAATGAAGCAGACCGCGGAAGACTACCTCGGCGAGGAAGTGACCGATGCCGTCATCACCGTTCCGGCCTATTTCAACGATTCCCAGCGTCAGGCGACCAAGGATGCCGGAAAAATTTCCGGGTTGAACGTCCTGCGTATCATCAACGAGCCGACCGCTGCTGCTCTTGCCTACGGACTGGACAAGAAAGAGGATGAGAAAATTGCGGTTTTCGACCTCGGCGGCGGCACCTTCGACGTGTCGATCCTCGAACTTGGGGACGGCGTGTTCGAGGTCAAGTCGACCAATGGCGATACCTTCCTTGGCGGGGAGGATTTCGATCAGCGGATTATTGACTACGTTGCCGATGAATTCAAGAAGGAGCAGGGGGTTAACCTGCGCAACGACAAGATGGCGCTGCAACGTCTGAAGGAAGCGGCAGAGAAGGCGAAGATCGAACTCTCCAGCTCCATGGAGACCGATATCAATCTCCCTTTCATCACCGCTGACCAGAACGGGCCGAAACATCTCAACATCAAACTCTCCCGTTCCAAGTTGGAGAGCATCTGCGGCGATCTGCTCGACCGCCTTAACGGGCCCTGCAAGACGGCGCTGCAGGATGCCGGCCTTTCTGCTTCTGACATCGACGAAGTGATCCTGGTCGGCGGGATGACCCGGATGCCTGCGGCGCAGGAGCGGGTCAAGTCGATTTTTGGCAAGACCCCGAGCAAAGGAGTCAACCCTGACGAGGTCGTTGCGATCGGTGCGGCGATCCAGGGCGGGGTGCTCAAGGGCGAAGTCAAGGATGTCCTGTTGCTTGACGTAACGCCGCTTTCACTCGGTATCGAGACACTCGGCAGCGTGATGACCAAACTGATCGATAAAAACAGCACCATCCCGTGCAAGAAGAGCCAGGTCTTTTCAACGGCTGCGGACAACCAGCCCGCCGTGTCGGTGCATGTCCTTCAGGGCGAAAGAGAAATGGCCGCCGACAACAAGACCATCGGTCGTTTCGAGCTGACCGATATCCCTCCGGCGCCGCGCGGTGTGCCGCAAATTGAGGTCACCTTCGATATCGACGCGAACGGTATTCTGAACGTGTCGGCCAAGGATCTCGGTACCGGCAAGGAGCAGTCGATCAAAATCACCGCCTCGTCGGGGCTGTCCGAGGAAGAGATCGAGAAGATGGTCCAGGACGCCGAGAGCCATGCCGACGAAGACAAGAAAAAGCGTGAGATGATTGAAGCCCGCAACCAGGCGGACGGTCTGATCTATTCGACCGAGAAGGCCCTGACGGACCACGGTGAGAAAGTTGATGCCGAGACCAAAGGGAATATCGAGTCGGCCCTCGAGGCTCTGAAAAAGAGCATGGAGGGAGAAGACCTCGATGAGATCAAGCAGAAGACCGAGGCGGTTGCGCAGGCGTCGCACAAGCTGGCCGAAGAGATGTATAAAGAGGCGCAGCAGCAGGACGAGTCGGAGGGTGAGCCCTCGGCAGAGAAGCCTGATGACGACGTGGTTGACGCCGAGTTCGAAGAGGTTGACGATTCCAAGAAATAACCGGGCAGCCGGTGCTTGCCGGAACCGAGCCAGGGGGGCGTATCGCCTCCCTGGCTTTTGCCATTTTTCGTTGCTGACATGAGGATCTGATTTTGGCCAAACGAGATTACTACGAAGTGCTGGGCGTTAACCGGAATGCGAGCGAGGCCGAGATGAAAAAGGCCTACCGTCGCCTGGCGGTCAAATGTCATCCGGATAAGAACCCGGGCGACAAAGAGGCCGAAGAGCAGTTCAAGGAGTTGTCCGAAGCGTATGCCGTTTTGTCCGACGGGCAAAAGCGCGCCAATTACGACCAGTTCGGTCATGCCGGAGTCGAGGGGATGGGTGGTTTCTCCTCCGGCGGTTTTGGCGGGGGCCCGTTTGAGGACATCTTCGGCGATATCTTTGGCGACATCTTCGGCGGCGGCGCCCGTCGGGGCCGAGGTCAGCGGGGTGACGATCTTCGCTATAATTTGACTATTTCCTTCGAGGAAGCGGCCTTCGGCGTTGAGACCAAGGTACAGATCCCTCGTCACCACCCCTGCGAGGAGTGCGGGGGGTCCGGTGCCCGCAAGGGGACATCCCCCCAGACCTGTGCAACCTGTCGTGGAGCAGGGCAGGTCCGGTACCAGCAGGGATTCTTCTCATTGACCCGGCCTTGCCCCGATTGCTCAGGTGCCGGCAGCGTCATCAAGGATCCTTGTCCCAGTTGTCGAGGCAAAGGGAAGGTTCGCGGAAAGAAATCGCTTTCCCTCAAAATCCCGGCAGGGGTCGAGTCCGGGAACCGACTCAAGCTCAGTGGCGAAGGAGAGCCCGGTAGCAGCGGGGGAGGGCCCGGCGATCTCTATGTCGTCATCACGGTCGAAGAGCACCCGCTGTTCAAGCGTGAAGGGAACGATGTCATCTGCGAGGTGCCGATCTCCTTCAGTCAGGCTGCACTCGGTTGCGAACTCGACGTCCCGACTCTCGACGGTAAAGTGAAGATGAAAGTTCCGGGTGGGGCTCAGTCGGGTAAGGTTTTTAAGCTTTCCGGTAAAGGGATTCCCGTGTTAAATGGTTATGGTCGTGGTGATCAGTTGGCGGTCGTTCGGGTTGAAACACCGACCAAACTGAGCCAGCGGCAGCGGGAACTGTTGGAGGAGTTCGCCCGGGAGGGAGGAGAAGATGTCCACCCTCTGGGCAAAGGATTTTTCGACAAAGTCAAGGAGATGTTCGGTTGATTTGAACCGGTCTGGATGGGTCATGCGACTGTCACTGGCAATTATTCTGACAATCTGGCTGTTTTTTTCAGGGGGGGCCGCCGCCGCAGCGCCTTCCCCGGGTGTCGGATTGTTGCAGGAAGGGATCTTCGCTTTCGAGCAGGGGCAATATGAAGAGGCCCTCTCTCTGTTCCGGGGTTACGTGATCCGCAATCCCCAGGCGAAAGACCTGACCCAGGCCTACTATTTCCTGGCCAAGATTTTTCTCGCCGGGGACGAGTTGCCGTCGGCCAGGCTCTACTTCGAGCGGATTCCGGCCGATGAGCGCACCGCCCCGGTCCGGTTCATCGAAGCCCAACTTCTGTTGGGGGAAGGAGCGTCGGAGCAGGCGCTGGCCTCCCTGATGCAACTTTCGCCAGAAGAACTGCCGGGAGACGACCGGATCGATTGGTATCTGGCGACCGCTCAGGCATTATTCCAGACCGGTCGGGAGTTGCAGGCCCTGGCGATTCTGAATTCCGGTGTTCAACTCCATGGCGCCGCCTCCTCTCGGACTCTGCTTAAATTGGCCCATCAGATTGGCGCAGGGCTCAGTGGGGAGGTCTTGGCGGAAGGGGCCTTCATGCTGCAGGGCGGGCCTGTCGGGCTCGATCTTGAGCTCTATCTCGCCCGGGCGGAGTTTGCTTCGGGCAACAGCGATGACGCCTTGCGGAGAACCGAGAGGATTATTGCCAGTCGGCAACCATTTCTTTATCGTCAGGAAGCGGCACTTCTTTACGATCGGTTGCGGGGCCGTCCCTGGATTCAGCGGGCGATCGGGGTTTTGCTGCCTGAGTCGGGTCGTTTGGCCGCCTTCGGAGAACTGCTCAAGCGGGGTGTGGAGTTGGCGCGTGAGCTGCACGACCAGGAATCGGAACCCGTGAAGCTGATTTACCGGGACACCGGGGGTGATCCCGGTCTGGCCGAAGAGGCGGTCCGTAAACTTGCCAACGAGGACCGGGTCATGGCGATTCTTGGTCCTATTTCAGGGGCCGCCGCAGAGTCTGCCGCACATCAGGCGGAGGTCGAGGGGGTGCCGATGCTCAGTCTCTCCCAGCGGGACGGAATCCCGGAAATCGGCCCGCAGGTGTTCCGCGTCTCCCTGACCGACCGGAACCAGGCGGCGGAATTGGCCCGTTATGCTATCGACGAACTCGGCATGGACTCCTTCGGCGTGCTTTATCCCGAAACCGCCTTCGGTCATGAAATGTTGGCGTTATTCAGCCAGGAAGTTTTGAAACGTAACGGCCTGGTGGTTGACAGCGAGTCATATCCGAACGATGCGACAGACTTCAGGAGCCAGATTCGCCTGCTCATGGGTGAGGATCCGAATCAGCCGGTCGATTTTGATGATCTGCCCGAAGAGGAACAGCTTGAAGCGTTGTTCGAGCCGGAGTTCCCACCCGTCTGTTTTGATGCGCTCCTGATTCCCGATTACGCGGACAGGGTCGCGCTGATCGCGCCGCAGCTGCCATTCTATGGCATGGAAAAGGTGCCGCTTTTGGGGATCAATGGCTGGAATCAGCCGGAGTTGGTCAGAAATGCCGGTCGCGCCGTTGAGGGAGCGATCTTCGTCGACGGGTTTTTCCGGCATAGCAGCTACCCGTTCGTGCGGGATTTCGTCGATCTCTATTTTGCGACTTACGGCGAAGAACCGACCATTCTGGAGGCGCAAGGGTTTGATGCGGCCAACATCCTGTTCTCACTTCTCGACCAGGCCTGGATCGCCGATCGTGACTCGCTGCGGGAAGCCCTGTCGCGTTATCGGGATTATCCCGGGGTGACCGGTGCCACCAGTTTCAATGCCGTCGGCGATGCCGAGAAGCAGCTCTATATCCTGCAGGTACATCGAGGGAGCGTTCAACAGCTCAACTGATCTTCGGATCATCGAGCCTGTTCGGATGGAGCGATGACCTCCAAAGTTTTTCCAGCGATTCTATTCTGTCTGTTCCTTCTCCTGGTCGGTTGCACGACCGGGGTCTCACCGATTTCCGATCTATCACAGGCAAAGCCCGTTGAGCTGACCGGGGTCTACGGCAGGGTGGTCGATCAGGCCGGAGTCCCCGCTGTCGGAGCCTGGGTTTATGCCTACCGAAGCGCGCGTTCCGGGTTGCGCGGGCCAGCTGACTTTGCAGCCATTGTCGACTCTGACGGTGGATATGTCCTCGATCTGGTTGACGGGGAATACTGGCTGGTCGCACGCTACCGGCAGGGACGAGCCGATTCCGGTCCTCCGCGGGCCGGAGACAGTTGGGCTCCCTATCGCCGCAATCCGGTTCGGGTGAGTGAAGGTCAGGGACTCCGGGCTGACTTCAGGTTGCAGACGGTTGTCTCCCCTCAGGTGATGCATCTCGGAACGCAGGCCGATGGTCAGACCGGTTTCAGCGGACGTCTGGTCGATAGCGCGGGTGAGCCATTGTCGGGCGGTTTTGCTTTCGTCCATCGCCTCGCGGAGCAGAACGGCATGCCTGCCTTTACCTCGCAGCCAGTCGGTACCGATGGCCGATTCCAACTCTTTGTCGATGCGGGCGGAAACTTTTGTCTGGCAGGTCGGTTGCGGACTCGCGGTCAGCCGGTAGCGGGGGAACCGTTCGGACGCCTGGAAAATGGCAACAAGGGATGCCTGATGCTTGAACAGGGTGAGATTCGGGAGGTCGGGGACCTGGTCCTGCGGCCGTTTCGACCCTGAGGTTAACGCGGTTCGTTCAGCTTGAGCAGCCGGTAAAGCATCTCAACTCGATCCATCTTCACACCCTTCCCCCGGGCGTTTTCAAGGGGGATGGAGTAAATGGCCTCCAGTTCAAGTGGACGCTGTTGTTGCCGGTCGATCATCATGCTCGGCTGGTAATGATCCATCCGGTCTGTCGCCTCGATCATGTTCTGAATAAATTCCTTACCATTGATCGGATTTTGCAACTCCTGGCTGTTGGCCCCGTTTATTACTTCCGTCATGATGTCCCTGACCAGTGAACGGCAACCCGTGTCTGCCAGAAGTTCTGTGACATCGCGGTTGGTCAGGGCGCAGAGGCCATTGAACGGGATGTTCCAGACCAGTTTTTCCCAGCGGGTGCGGAGCAGGTCGGCGACCGCGTCACAGGGAACCCCGGCCTTTTCGAAACACGCGGCGATTCGGACGGCCCGATCCGACAGCCCCGGCGTTATCTCGCCCAGGCGGATTCTTCCTTCGCCAAGGTGATGAACTGTTCCGGGTTCGCCACGGTTGGAGCAGAGAAAGGCGATGCCGCCGAGGATCCGGTCCCGTCCGAAACAGCTCGCCAGGAAATCCTCGTTGCCGAGACCGTTTTGCAGGGTGAGGATGGCGGTATCTGCTCCGAGCAGCGGTTGGATCAGTTCGGGCATCGCCCTGTTGGCAAAGGTTTTCAGCCCGACCAGGACCAGGTCAACCGGACCGATTGATTCAGGTCGTTGATGTACGGCGACCCGGTCGAGGTGAAAATCGCCATTGATGCTGAAGACCTGCAGCCCTGATTGTCGGATCGCTTCGAAATCACGTCTTGCTAGAAAGTGAACCTCCATGCCCGCACGTTGCAGCATCGACCCGTAGTAGAGTCCGAGGGCGCCGGCTCCGACAATCGCTATGCGCATCATTAAAAATGACCTTCCAGTTGCAGCCAGCCGGAACGTTTGTCGACCCCGAAGCTAAGGCCGAACCGGTTGCGCAGGTCCCGGCGCCCTTTTTCCAGGCTGACATGGTTGTTCCTTTCGGCCAGGTTGAGGGCGTTGTAGATATTGCCGCCGTACCAGCCGATTTCAACGGCGAGCAGTATCCCGCCGAGAACCGGCATCTCCTGGTCAAACGCCTCCAGGCTGGCAGCGAGGAAGGCGACATTGAGCAGCAGCGCGAGGCAGGCGGAGCGTGGATGACCGGTATAAAGCTGACCTGCGCCGGGCAGGACCGCGGAAAGGGTTCCTGCAAGTCCTGGCGAGTAGTGGGGGCGCTGATCCAGTTGGAGAAGCTCGTCGCTCAGAAGCCGGGCCGCGGGGTCCTGGAGGCGGCCCAGGGTATGACGTGCCGGCGCCAGATCTCCTTGCTCGATGTAGGACCAGGCGATTCTCCAATTGATCTGGTCTTTCAGCTCTACGGTCTCGCTCCAGGAGTGCTGCAACTGTCGGTAGTTGGCGCGGGCCCGGGAGAAATCACCACGGAAAAAGGGGATATCAGCCAGAAGTAGCGTGGCGGGAACCGATTCGGGGGCGGTCGGGTGATCCTCGAGCAGTTTTTGCAGGGCATCCTCGCCCCGTTTCCAATCTCCAAGTTCAAGATAGCAACGTGCGATGCCGAGCTGTGCCGCAGCGATCATCGGCTCAGGCAGTGAAGTGCGCAGGGTTCGTTTGTACTCAAGAAGGGCAAGCCGGTATTCGTCGTTGGTCTCGAGGTCCTTGGCGAAAGATAACGGATGCGGGGGTTCAGCTCGAGCCGGGAGAGCTAAGGCAAGCAGAAGAATGCTCGTCAAACAGAACAGGATCAGGAAATGGCGGGCGTAGTTGTTTCCGCGGGAAATAGGTCTGTGGCCTAAGTTCCTGTTTCTAGGAAGGTTTGTCTTGACGAGGCAATTGCTCTGTGGTATAGTGTTTGAATGCAAGGAAAAGTGGAAACCAGTTTCAGTGTTGGCGAGATGGCCGTTTATCCCTCCCAAGGTGTCGGTATCATCGAAGCTATTGAATCGCGTGAGTTCTCTGGTGTCAAGAGTGAATTTTACGTGCTGCGAATTGTTGACAGTGACATGACCATCATGGTTCCGATCAACAATGTCACCCAGGTCGGCCTCCGTTCCCTTGTCGGCAAGCAGGAGATCACGGAGATCTTCGATGTCCTCGAAGAGGGAAACGGTGATCTCGGTGCGGTTGCATCGTGGAGTCGCCGGCAACGTGAATACAATGAAAAGATTCGCTCCGGTGATCCGTGTGAAGTTGCCTCGGTTCTCAAGGAGTTGTACCGCATCCGGGGAGACAAGGAACTTTCCTACGGAGAGAAAAAAGTCCTGGAACTGGCCAAGCGATTGCTCGTCTCTGAAATTGCCCATGCCGAAGGGAAAGCCGAAGAGGCAATCCTCGAGAAACTCGACAATATCCTGGTCAACTAACCGAATTTTCAACCGTCTTCAGCCGGGCTTTTGCAGCCCGGTTTTTATTTTTGTGCCCTGGTCATCGACTGGCGGCTTGTCATGCCATCTCTTATTGGTAACGATATGAGCGTTATTGCAGTGATCCCCGCTGCCGGTTTCGGGCGTCGTATGGGGAGCGATATCAGCAAGCAGCACCTCGATCTGGCCGGCCGGCCGGTTTTGTATCATACCCTGCAAATTTTCGAACAGCATCCAGCCATTGATCGCATCTGCCTGGTGGTTCCGGCTGCCGAAGTCGAGGACTGCCGCCACCAGGTCATGGACCTTTACGGCTTCGGCAAGGTCGTCGATATTGTCGCCGGAGGTCGGGAGCGCCAGGATTCGGTCCGAAATGGACTGCTTGGTTGCCGGGCGAAGGCAGATGATATCGTCTTGATCCACGACGGCGTTCGTCCCCTGTTCGATGCTGCGTTGATTCCGCCTCTGCTCACCCTGGTGCGGGAGGCCGGGGCGGCCATCATCGGAGTCCCGGTCAAGGACACGATCAAAGAGGTCGTTGACGGGAAAATTGTCGCGACCCCACCGCGCGGCCGGCTCTGGCAGGCCCAGACTCCGCAGGGGTTTCGCTACGATCTGATTCTTCAGGCTCACCAGACGGCTGAGCGCGACGGTTATCTCGGTACCGATGATGCCTCATTGCTCGAGCGCGACGGGGTACCGGTGTCGGTTTTGGAGGGGGACGGGAGCAACCTGAAGATAACCACACCGGAAGACATGCCGGTCGCCGAAGCCCTGATAGCCTGCAGGCAGAGGAGTGAATTATGATGCGTATCGGACATGGCTACGATGTTCACCGGCTGGTCGAAGGGCGTCGTCTCATTCTCGGCGGAGTTGAGGTCCCTTATCGTCTCGGTCTACTCGGACATTCGGATGCCGACGTGTTGCTGCATGCCATCTGTGACGCCATTCTCGGGGCGCTTGGCTGCGGCGATATCGGCCAGCATTTTCCGGACAACGATCCGGCGTTTGCGGGAATCGCCAGCAGCAAGCTCTTGACCAGAACAGTCGACTTGGCCAGGGAGAACGGTTACGTCGTCGGCAACCTCGATGCCACCATCATCGCGCAACAGCCGAAGCTCGCTCCCTATCTTGAGGCAATGGTGGGGCACATTGCCTCGGTTTGTGAAGCGCCTGCCGGACGAATCAACGTCAAGGCGACAACGACCGAACAGCTCGGGTTCCCGGGGCGCGGCGAGGGGATCGCAGCTCACGCGGTTGTATTGCTGACGCGATCTTGACAATTTTCCTGATTTCTCTCATCCTGCCCGTTTCCTTGAAGTCGCCATATCGGGTATTCAAGTTGTTTTCTTGCAACTCCCTATTTTGACTTATACAATAGACGTTCGTCTTGCCTTCTCGGGTGAAACGAAAATTCCTGCCGAAGTTCGGCAACGCCGGGTTTCGGTCGATTGATTTGAGGTACTCATGGACACATCCGCACAATCAGGAACCAATTTCATTCGTAATCAGATTGAAGAGGACCTCCGGGCCGGAAAACGGGAGGAGGTTATTACCCGTTTTCCGCCTGAGCCGAACGGGTATCTTCATATCGGGCATGCCAAGAGCATCTGCCTCAATTTCGGCCTCGCCCAGGAGTTTAACGGACGTTGTCATCTCCGTTTTGACGATACCAACCCGGTGAAGGAAGAAGATGAGTATGTCAACGCTATCCGGGAGGATGTGGGTTGGCTCGGCTTCGACTGGGGTGAGCACCAGTATTTTGCCTCCGACTACTTCGAACAGTTGTATGCCTGGGCGGTTGAGCTCATCGGCAAAGGCCTCGCTTACGTCGACAGCCAGACGCCGGAGCAGATCAGGGAAGGCCGCGGAACTCTGACGACACCTGGGACCGAAAGTCCGTTCCGAAATCGAGCGGTCGAGGAGAACCTGGCCCTGTTCACCGCCATGAAAAATGGCGAATTCCCCGACGGGGCCCATGTTCTGCGAGCCAAGATCGACATGGCCGCTTCCAATATGAACCTGCGTGACCCGGTCATGTACCGTATTCTGCACGCGGCTCACCACCGGACCGGGGATAGCTGGTGCATCTACCCGATGTACGATTTCGCCCATGGTCAGTCCGACTCGATCGAGGGCGTCACTCACTCGATCTGCACCCTGGAATTCGAGGACCATCGTCCGTTGTATGACTGGTTCATCCGCTCTCTCGAAATCCACAACCCGCAGCAGATCGAGTTTGCCCGACTCAATTTAAGTTATACTGTTATGAGCAAGCGCAAACTGCTGCAGTTGGTGCAGGAAGAGCATGTCAGAGGGTGGGATGACCCGCGCATGCCGACCATTTCCGGGATGCGCCGCCGCGGCTACCCGCCCCAGGCGATCCGGCGCTTTTGTGAGCGGATCGGCGTCGGCAAGTCGGACTCCTGGATCGACCTCTCAACCCTCGAAGATTGCGTGCGGGAGGAACTGAACGAAACCGCGCCGCGCCGTCTGGCGGTACTTGATCCGTTAAAAGTGGTGATCACCAATCTACCCGAGCAGCGTATCGACACCAGGGCGGCCAATCATCCTCAACGTCCGGAGATGGGGACGCGAACCATGTCGTTGACACCGGAAATCGTCATCGACCGCAGCGATTTCCTCGAGGATCCTCCACGGAAGTTTTTTCGGCTTGCCCCCGGCAAAGAGGTCCGTCTGCGGCATGCCTGCATCATCCGTTGCGACGAGGTGATCAAGGACGATTCGGGTGAAGTTGTCGAGCTGCGCTGCAGTTGTGATCCGGAGACGTTCGGTGCCAACCCGGCCGATGGCCGTAAGGTGAAGGGGACGATTCAATGGGTTTCGACCGAATTCGGACAGCAGGTGCCGGTTCGCCTGTTTGATCGATTGTTCGTCGAGCCCACCCCGGAGCGCGCCGAGGATTTCCGCCAGTGTCTCAATCCCGAGTCACTTCAGGAAGTTCGGGCCTGGGTTGAGCCTGAACTCGGACAAGCGCGGCCGGGTACGGTCTATCAGTTTGAGCGGATCGGCTACTTCACCCCGGACACCAAAGATTCGTCCCTTGATGCCCCGGTTTTCCAAAGGACGGTCACACTGCGTGACACCTGGGCCAAGCAGCAGGGGAAATAGAGCTTGGCTACCGCACCATTTCTCCAGAGGAGCTGACAACCAGACCCATGGGTTCGATGTTTTCGGTACTCATCATTGCCGAGGGGGAACCGCGCCGGTTGGAGCTGTCACAGATGGTTCGCGGTTTGGGGTGCGCCCCGCTCTGCTTCAGGGCGCGACAGGTCACGCCGATGATGGTCCGTGACCTCAGGGCTCAGTTGATTCTGCTCGAAGTTTCCCTGCCGGATGGCGATGGTCTTGTCGTCCTCGACTTTCTCGAAACGCGTCAACAGCTTCGAAAAATTCCCCTGGTCGTAGTTTCCGCTCATCCCGAGATGGAATACGATCTCCCCGACGTCCTCGATTTCTTGCCCCTTCCGGTCAACCAGGAGCGGTTGCGGGGGGCGATCAAGCGGGTCAAGGAGAGCACGGAGATGCTCTTTACCCCGCCAACCCCCGTCGAGCTCGCCCCGATCAAGGACCATCTGTTGGAGCATAGCGGCCTCCATTTTTCTCCGCGCAATCTCCGCTTGCTGGAAAGGGGCCTGCAAAGACGGATGCAGGCGCTGCTCATCAACGATTACCGGGAATACTTTACCTACCTGGAAAAGTATCATGAGGCCCGTGATGAATTGAACAAGCTGGTCGGCATGCTGACCGTCGGCGAGACCAGTTTTTTCCGCTATCGCGCCCACAAGGAGGCCCTCGCGACCCACGTCCTGCCCGAACTGATCAGGGAGCGTCAGGCCGAGAAGCGCCTTCGAATCTGGTCTGCAGGGTGTTCAACCGGAGAAGAACCGTATTCCCTGGCGATGTTGATGCTGGAAAAGTTCCCCGGCCTGCTCGATTGGGATATTAAAATTCTGGCGACCGATATCAACAAACGGTCTCTACGGCGTGCCCGCGAGGGGGTTTATCGTCCCCATGCCCTTCGTTATCTGCGGGATGATTACCGACAGCGCTATTTTCGCCAGTTCGAACAACATTACCTCGTCAAGCCGCTGGTGAGACAATGGGTCGAGTTCGATTATCTCAACCTGCAATCCAATACCTACCCGGCGGAGGGGAACGGGACCGCGAACCTCGACCTGATCCTTTGCCGCAACGTAATGATCTACTTCAATCTGGAGACGATGCGCAGCATCATTGCCAGGTTCCGCCAATGCCTCAAGCCTGATGGCTACCTGTTCCTCGGCCATTCCGAAACGCTGCAGAATGTGTCCGAGGAATTTCAGCGACACCAGTGTCACGGTGCCTACTTTTACCGGCCGAAGGTTGATAAACCGGTGGAGCAGTCGCCTGCCCCGTCCCCTCCGCCGGCAAAGCCAGTGGTTGCAGAGGTCCCGGTTGAGCCCGAGCCTTCTTTTGATTTTAACGAGACCCTGGCGCGGGCTCTGCAAGCGTTTGACGGTGAGGACTTTCCTGAATCAGAACGGCTTTTCAAAGAAATCCTGGCCGAACGGCAGGATAGCGTCCTTGCCATGGTCGGGCTCGGTATGATCTGCGTTAACCGGGGAGAGTTCGACTCGGCGCGAAGCTGGTGCGCCAGGGCGATCGGATGTGATGACCTCTGTCCCGATGCATATTTGCTGCGCGGTGTGATTCTCGATGCCGAAGAGCAGCTGGAACGGGCCGTGGTCGAATTCCAAAAGGTGCTTTGGCTCGATTCCGGGTTCGTGGTCGCCCATTACCTTTTGTCCAAGGTACACCTGCGCCTTGGCAAGGATGATCAGGCCCGGCGTTCGTTGAGAAATGCCCTGATTCAGCTGGAAAAGAGTGACGAAGAGAACACCATCCCCTGGTCAGGGGGGATCTCCCGTTCGGTCTTCATGGAGATCTGTCGCAGGGATATGGAAGAACAGGCTGGCGTCAGCACCAGATGAGCCCGGTTCGGGCGGCAGAACCTGGAAAAACATGATTGGTTTGACATTGCTAAAACGCCGTTATATCCTGTCGGTTCGGTTTCGGTATTTCGGATGCGTGATAAGATAGTTTCTCATCGATAGGTTCAAGGTGACAGCAACCTATTCCCAAGGAATGTGCCATGTCTGCGGAAGAACGCTATGACATTCAGAAAATCTTGCAGGACATGCGTGCCGAGTATTGGCAGGGCCTCGAAGAGGAGGTCGTCGAGCAGGCCGACAGCAGCAATGAGATGCTGTTGTTTCACGCCGGCCCCCAAAGGTTCGCCCTGGATGCCCGACATTGCCGCGAGATTATAAAAGTCCCCAAAATTATCCGGGTCCCGCGGCTTCCGAGCCATTTCCGCGGGATCATCAATTTGCGCGGTGAGATCCTGGCGGTCACCGATCTGCGGCCGTTGTTTGATTTGCCGAACGAAGAGCCCGGCGCGACGGCGAGGCTGGTGGTGGTCGAGAATGCCGGGCGGAAAACGGCGATTCTTGCAACAGCTGTTGATGGCCTGGAGCCGATTGCCACCGATGCGATCGAAGAGGTGGCGAGGGGAGTGGGGGAGAATAAAAGGGAATTTCTTTCTGGGAAGGTCGTCCTCCCGGAAGGGATCATGCTGGTTTTGAATGTCGGGGGCTTGCTCGGTTCCTCGACCATGAACGTAGCCCAGAAGGAGGAGCAGTCCCTGGGGTGATTTCTAGGCTGGGATGAGTGAAGCCGGGTCATAAATGGAGAAAC
>PKUA01000082.1 GCA_002868905.1 Desulfuromonas sp. | reverse complement strand
TTCTGCTTCACTTTGGGGAGCGAGGGCTGATGAAAAGCCCCAATCTGCGGCGTTCCCCTTGGGTTCGTCGCTGCGACGTAGCTTCCGCTACGCCTCACCCCTCACCCTGCGGGCGCCTTGCATCTCGGGCCTTTTGATCAACCTTCCACACTGGGCTTGGGAATACTGGTGCAGTCAGGAAACACCCTTGGGAATGAGAGCCGAAGAGAAAGTGCTCTTCTCCCTCTCCCCGGTGTGGGAGAGGGTCGGGGTGAGGGGACATCCTCTGTGTTGTTCCCCTTGGAAGGCTGATGAAAAACCTTCATCTGCGGCGTTCCCCTTGCCCGCGTCGCTGCGACGTAGCTATCGCTACGCCTCACTCCTCGGCCTGCGGGCGCCTAGCATCTAAAGGCTTTTGATCAGCCTTTTGACAGTCATCTGGGGGGATATTGGCCTAGAAATATCTGTTTAGCCTGATCAAAAACCCTCATCTAAGACGTTCCTTCTTGAGCTTCACCTCTCGCATCTCACCTGAACTTTACAATTTTTTACCTTTGCCGAAGAAAACTCCACAACCGGGAGGGTAAACTGAGTAATAAGGAAAAAGATCGTTGAATACCGCGATCGCCCCCTGCATCCAAGCGGGTTGTCCCGTTGTCAAAGGGAGGAGTTATGCGAACCACGACAACATCTCTTCTCATCCTGCTGCTGGTGACTCTTCTCGCAGCCTGTTCACCACCCCCACCGCGCTACGAGCGCGGTTATGACGAGCCGAAACCGGTTTCTCCGGTGACGCTGGCGACGGAGATCTATTTCTACCCCTTGCACGGCCAAGGCGTGGACCGGATGGGGCAGGACCGGTACGAATGTCATCTCTGGGCCAAGGACCAGACCGGTTTCGATCCCAGTCTTCCCCGTCTTGCTCCCCACCAGCGGACCTATGTCGTTCCGGAGCCCCCGGTCGGTCATGACACCGCAGCCGGGGCTTTCACCGGTGCGGTGCTCGGCGCAGTTGTCGGGGCGCCGCACAGCTCGGGAGAGGGCGCACTGGTCGGGGCTCTGGCTGGAGGGGCTATCGGTGCGGTGTCCGATTCAGCGCGACAAGAGCAAGCGCGTCGCATCGAGGCACTTTACCAGCGGCGGGAAACCGACCGCTATGCTGATCTAGATCGGAAGGCCCGCAGTTATCGACGCGCCATTCAGGCCTGCCTGGAGGGTCGTGGTTACAGCGTTCGTTAGGTCGATGGAAGGAGAGCGTCATGCAAAATCAACGGCCAATTTTAATCGGACTGATTCTTCTGGCCTTCGTTGCCACCCTGGCCGGATCGGCCTGGGCGAAGCGCGGAGGGCGTGATGATGACAGGCGGTCCGGTTTCGGGCAGATCACTCAGGGTTACGTCATCGATAAGCGCCATCACCACAACCATTATTATCCCCGGAAGGGATATGTCACCGAGCGACTGCCGAGCCATCACCGCAGCGTCAGGCATCGCGACTCCCGCTATTTCTATTCCGGTGGAGTCTGGTACCGCCCGACCGGGCCGCGTTATACCGTAATCGCGCCGCCCGTCGGGGTGGTGGTGCCGGTCCTGCCACGGTTTTACACCAGCGTCTGGTTCGGAGGTGTCCCGTATTACTATGCCGCTGGCACCTACTACACCTGGTATCCCCAAGAACGGGGCTACCGGGTGGTGGAGCCGCCCGCCGAAGTGGAGGTTTATGAAGAGCCGAATCCGCCTGCAGAGCTTTTCGTCTATCCAAAGAGTGGGCAGAGCGACGAATTGCAGGCGAAGGACCGTTACGAATGTCATCGCTGGTCGGTGGAGCAGACCGGCTTCGATCCGACCCGGCCGGGCGGCAATGTTTCGCCCGAATTAAACGCCGAGAAGCGGACGGACTACAACCGGGCCACCAAGGCGTGCCTCGAGGCGCGCGGGTACAGCGTGCAGTAAATTGGATAGCTGTTTGTTCTAAAGTTGGCCTGTCAGTTGCCATGAGCCAGGAAGGGAATGTCCGGCGCAGCCTGTCTCAAAACTTGTTGCAGCCTGGCGGCGACCATCTGGGGTGAATCTTCAGGCGATGCCTGAACCGAAACGCCCCGTTCCTCCGGTCGCAACGGTTGCAGGGAGTGCAGTTGATGTTTCAGGACTTCGGGGGTCGCATCCGACAGGGAGATCGAGTCCCGTTTGCGTTGTTCAATCCTTTGGCCCATCAGGTTCGGGTCGGTTGTGAATTCGATGATTGCATAAGGCAACTTGCAGCGGGCGGCCATAGCTGCCACCGACTCCCGCCTTGTTTGGTTGGTATAGGTTGCATCGATAAAGACCGGGAGACCCAGTTCAAGAAGTCTTTCTGCTTGATTTAACAAGTGAGCGTAAGTGGCGTCATCGGCCTTCTTACCATAGATCCGTTCAACCTCGTGTGACCGGCTGATATCGTTCGGACGCAGACCATGCAGGCGTTTTCTCTCGGCGTCGGAATGCAGGATGATTCCGCCCATGAGGGGGGCAAGTTTTTCGACCATACTGGTTTTGCCGGAGCCGGAAGGGCCAAAGGTGATCACAAGGGTTGGTGCGTTGTCAGTCGTATATCCATGCGCAAGGTCGAGATATGCCTGCAGCAGCTCAAGGTCGGATCTCCGTTCCCGCTCGTCCACTCCGGGCTGAGCGAGGCGGAGGGCGAGGACCTTGGCCCTGACCATGGCCCGATACGTCTGGTAGAACCGGAGCAGTTCCAGTCCGGCGTAATCCCCGGTTTTCAGCAGGTAGCGATTGAGAAAGCTCCAGCCGAGGTCCTGCCGTTTTCTCTCGTCGAGGTCCATCACCAGGAACGCGATGTCGTTGATGACGTCGATCCAGCGCAGGGAGGGGTTGAACTCGATCCCGTCGAACAGCAGCGGCTGCTTGTTGTGCCAGATCATGTTCCCGAGATGAAGGTCCCCGTGACACTCACGTACAAACCCCTCTTTCCTGCGCTTGCTCATGGTTAGTTTCAAAGAGGCGCAGCTCTCCTGACTCCACTCTTCAAGTGTGGTTAGTTGGCTGTGATCGATTTCAGCAGGAACGACGGGCGGGATTTGGCGGAAGTTTTCCAGGATCGGGCGTGCAACCGCCCTGGGCGTCCCATAATGTTGTCCCGCCCGTATGGTGGGTGCAGCCGCATGCAGGTTGGCTATGTAATCAGCGAACTTTTCAATCCGGTTTGTTTCAAGTCTGCCGTGCATTAACAACCGGTCGCACTGGTTCTGGTGCGGGAAGCGTTTCATAACGACAGCATAGTCGACGGCCGGAATCCCACCTAGTTTCAGAGCCCCCGGATGGCCACCGATCCGAACCACACCAAGGTAGAGACCCGGGGCGAAGCGGCTGTTGAGGCGCACCTCTTCGTGGCAGAAGTGGTGGCGACGGCGCAACGTGGAGAAGTCCAGGAAGCCAAAATCGACCGGTTTCTTGACCTTGTAGGTTAATGCTCCGGCGAGGAATACCCGGGACGCATGGGTCTCGACCATCTCGACCCGCAGGACCGGGTGGTCATAGAAATCCGGCCGCAGCATGGCGGCCATCAGGCTGTCGGGGTCACCTTTCATTTTTCCGCGTTATCTGAACATCGCTTTTGTGTCATGGTGCCTTCTTGTCGACACCGGTCGACTCCGGTTTTCATTAAGGACCGGATCGTGCTGGTTTAGAAGTGGTTTCTGTTGTTGTTCATGTTACAGGATATCGCTGTGTTGGGTGGTTTTCAACATCTGGCCAAAAGGAGATTTCGTGTCAGCTCGGAAATAAATCTAACACGAAAACCGGCGGGTCGCGTCCCGCCGGACGCCATCCTCTTTTGCTGGCCCAAAAGAGGATGCAGAAAAGGGCCTTTCGCCCGCGGCGGGCATGGCATTCGCGTGTGACTGTCGCCATTTTTCCGCATAACGACCAGTAACCAGGGACTGCCTCTTTTCCATATTTACGGGGCCCGTTCGGGTTTGGGCCCCGGGCCGTTCCGGCGACATACTGCCCCTGGCTAACGAAAGGTGAAAATAGCAGCGATGTTCCCTTTATCGCACCCCGATGGCATCAGAGCGAGGGCCACCGGAAAGCACTCGCCCCTGGTGAAAAGTGGTTGCTCTGTTGTAAGTTCGGAATATGGTGAAAAAAGTTAACGAACCACGCGAACGACATGCGCGCCGCGGGCGACGGCATTTTTTGCCTACTTTTTGTTGCCGTCTTTGACAAAAAGTAGGTCGGTTGTCGGGCCGAGACCCGACGGTTTTGACTTTTATGGAACTCAAGTCATAACGGGCGCGTACAACGGTCATTAAAGATCGATATCTGAAGATATCTAGATATAATCATCGTCGGCGCGGATCGGCGTAAATCCGCGCCGCAACGTATTCTCCGTCACCACCTTGGGATTGACGAACTGCAACAGGTAATCCGGTCCTCCCGCTTTGCTGCCGACCCCCGACATGCCGGCGCCGCCGAACGGTTGGCGTCCGACCAGGGCGCCGACGCAGTTGCGGTTGAAATAGAGGTTGCCGACCCGAAAGTCGCGGCGTGCCTGTTCGAGATGGGCCGGGCTGCGACTGAAGACGCCGCCGGTCAGGGCATACGGGGTGCTGTTGGCCCAGTCGATCGCCTGTCTGAAGTCTTTCACTTTCATCACCGCCAGGACCGGGCCGAACACCTCCTCCTGGGCGAGGCGGTGTTCGGGGCGGATATTGCCGACGATGGTCAACGGGACGTGATGACCTTCCCCTTCGGGGAGGGTGCTTTGGTACAGGATCTCGCCCTCCTGGCGGGCGAGGTCGATATAGTCGAAGACTTTCTGTTGCTGGGCGGAATCGGCCACCGGGCCGTAATGGAAGGCCGGGTCTTCGGCCGGGCCCCCTCTCAGGTCGGCTGTCGATCCGATCAGCCTGTCGATGAACCTGGCGTAGATGTCTTCCAGGACGATAACCCGGGAACAGGCGGAACATTTCTGCCCCTGGAAACCGAAAGCGGAATAAAGGACGTGGGGGATCGCTTCGTCGAGATCGGCATCATCGTCGACGATAATGGCGTTTTTCCCTCCCATCTCGCAGACCACCCGTTTGACTTCCGCCTGGCCGGGATGAACGATGGCCGCCCGTTGCAGGATGCGCCGGCCGACCTCGTTGGAACCGGTGAAGGCGACGAGGCTGATGTCTGGATCATCGACCAGCTGGTCGCCAATCTCTCCACCGACACCGGGGACGAAGTGGAGAGCTTCTCCGGGGATACCGGCCTCGTAAAGCAGGTCGCAGAGCTGGGAGCCGATGACCGGGGTCAGCCGGGACGGTTTGAAGACCACGGTGTTGCCGGTGACCAGGGCGGCGCTGACCATGCCGCAGGCGATGGCGAAGGGGAAGTTCCACGGGGCGATCACCGCTGCGACCCCTTTGCCCCGGTAGCCGAGCAGGTTCTCCTCGCCCGGAGCGTGACCGAGGCGTCGTCCTCGAAACAGCCGCTTCGCCTCGGCGGCGTAATATTCCAGGAAGTCGATCCCCTCGGCAACATCGGCATACGCCTGTTCCCACTGCTTGCCGATCTCCAGCACCTGCCAGGCCGCCAGTTCCACCAGCCTGCCGCGGGCGAGGGAGGCCGCCCGTCTCAGGATCTCACAGCGCTCGGCGGACGGTAGGTCGGCCCAGGTCGGAAAATATCTCCGGGCCGAGGTGATGGCTGATGTGACCTCGGCAACGGAGGCCTGGCTGACCCGTCCGATGGTTTCCTTCGGATTGGCGGGATTGGTTGATTCCTGCCAACGGTCCGTGGTGACCGACTTACCGGCGATATGCAGCGGATAATCTTGTCCGAGTTCGGAGCGTATCTGGGCGATGGCGCGAGGAAACGCCTCGCGAACCGGCTTCCGGGTGAAGTCGACGGCGGGCTCGTTGCGAAAATGATCCCTGCCAGCCTGACCGACCTCTTCCGTCACTTGTACCGTTGCCGGGTCGGTCAGCAGGTCTTGCCAGGTGGCGCGGTCGACGAAGCTTTGCCGCAGGAACGAGGTGTTGGCGGTATTCTCGAGGAGCCGCCTCACCAGGTAGGCCATGCCCGGCACCATCTCGCCGACCGGGCAGTAGAGTCGCACCCGGCCGGTCTCCTGCTTGACCGCCTCGCGGACCGGTTCCGCCATGCCGTAGAGCAGTTGGAATTCGTAGCGCTCGGGGGGGACGCTTTCGGTTGCGGCCAGTTCCATGACGGCGGCGATCGAACGGATATTGTGCGAAGCACAGGCGAAATAACAGACCTCGTGATGCTGCAGAATACGACGGGCATGCCGTTCGAAGGCGGCGTCGGTCTGGCTCTTCCTGGTGTGGACCGGTGGCTCCCAGCCGTTGGCGCACGCCTGGACCGTTTCGTAATCCCAATAGGCGCCCTTGACCAGGCGGATGGAGATCGGCAGTCGTTCCTGGTCCGCCCACGACAGCAGGTTGTCGAGGTCGTGATCGGTCGCTTTGAGGTAGCTCTGTACTGCGATCCCGAGCTGGCTGAATTCGGGATAAGCGGCTCGCAGTCGCTTATACAACTCCAGGGTCATATCTTTCAGGCGGATCGATTCCATGTCGAGGCAAAGATGGCCGCCGACGGCGGCGACCCGTTCGAGGATTGGCCGGGTCCGTTGTTCGAGTCGGTCGAGGGAACCCTGGAAGTCTTCCGGGCGGAGATGGGCGCACAGGGCCGAGGGTTTGATGGAGACATTCAGGGCAGGCGCCTTGCCCCATCCGGCTGCCGGGTCGAGGTCGTGATTCAAGGGTGGCAAGTCGAAGCCCGAGAGGGTCTCAATCAGTCCGAGGCAGCGTTGCTGGTATTCTTCCCCTTCCTCTTCGCGGACAGTTGCCTCCCCGAGCAGGTCGATGGTGACCGCATAACCCTGCTGGTGAAGTTTTTCGAATCGTTTCGCGGCATTGGCAGGGCTGCTACCGAGGATGAACTGGCGGGCCAGGTGCTCGATGTTGCTGCGGATCAGCTTGGCGAGGACCGCTCCGCCGAGTGCTCCGCCGAGCCCCGAATGCTTTGCCCCCCACTTGAGGACGGCCGGGATGTCCTGCTCGTCGTCACCGAAGTATTCCTGCAGATGCCTCAGCAGGGCGGCGTGACTCGCCAGGGTGGGGAAGACATCGACGAAACGGAACAACTGGACGCGAAATTCTTCCTGCTGCAGGCACCACTCGATGATTTTCCCGCTCCAGTGACTCTGGTCGTAAAGAGCCGGTTTTTCATTGCTGATAGCCCCGAAGAGGGCTTCGCCGCGTTTAACAACCGCTTCTTGCAGGGCTGGGTCATGCATGTCTGGTCGGTCTCCCGGTGGAAATTGACTCTCCACAGAGTTTAATCGAGGTGGGGAGCGTGGCAAGTCTCTATCTGAATGGTAAAATAATTTGCATATACCAAATCATGTAAGTTCGTGTTGTCGGGGGTGGGGTAAGTCGATTGAGACCGAGATCTCCGGCAGGATATTGGAGGTTCATGCTCGAACGGTATCCCATCAAGCTTCGTCTGTTCTACGGTCTCGGCCTGATGCTGCTGCCGCTGCTGCTGGTTGGCGGTGTCAGCTTTTCGCAGATCAACCGGATGCTGCAGGAGCTGGAACACTCGACGACGCACGCAACCGTTCATCTCGAACAAACCGTCCTTCTGCAGGAACGTCTTCAGGATCTCAGCTCATACTTGATGCTGCAACATTATGCGCCGCAGCCGTTGGATCGGGTGCGGCTCGCCCGACAGGTTGAATCGGTCAAGCAGGCGATTGCGGCCCTGCGAGCGGACGATCCGCAAGAGGTCGAGTTGGAGGAACGGTCCCGTGAAGTCAGGGACGCCTGGGAGGTCGTCCTTCCGTTGTCAGGCCAGTCAGAGATTCAGCTGTCGCGTGTCGAGGACGGACTTAAGGTTCTGCTGGATCATGTCTTCCGGCTGCGGGATTTCACCGTCAGAAATCTTAACGAAAGCCTGGTCAGACAGGCCGCTGTTCGCAGCCGGATCGGCGAACTGTTTGTCTTGGCCCTGTTCTTCGGTGGGATCATGCTGGTGAGCGTCGGTCTTTACCTGGCGCGCTCCATTCAACGGCCGTTGGCGGCCCTCGAATACGGGGTGAAACGGCTCGGTGCGGGAGACCTCACCTACCGGCTGCCGGTGATGGGACGGGACGAATTAGGCAAGTTGACCGGCGTCCTCAACAGCATGGCGGATAAGTTGGAGACCAGCTACCGGGAGCTGGAAGCTCTCTCGACGCGCGACTACCTGACCGGGCTCTGCAATGTCCGGGAGTTCTACCGCCTGTTCCACGAGGAGAAGCTTCGCGCCGAGCGTTACCACCGTCCCTTTTCATTGCTGCTGATGGATCTCGATCACTTCAAGCAGGTCAATGACTCTCTCGGGCACCAGGCCGGCGATCTGCTGCTGCAGGCGTTCGCCCGACGTTTGGAGAAGCTGTTGCGAACCTCAGACCACATCGCGCGGATCGGTGGCGATGAATTCGGTGTGATTTTGCCGGAAACGGAAGTTGAAGCGGCCTCGGAACTGGCAGAGCGGATCCGCCTGGACATCGACGCCAGCCCGTTACCCCTCGCCTTATCGGGGCAACTCGACCCGGTCACCGTCAGTGTCGGTCTGGCGACATTCCCCGAACATGCGAATGAAGTGGAGAGCCTGTTTGCGGCCGCCGACCAGGCGCTTTACAGGGCCAAGGAGGGGGGCCGAAACCGGCTCAGCCATGCATGATGCGGGCAGCCCCAAATCCCTTGGTTTTAATCATGGTTTTTATCCGATTTGATCGCGAAGAAATCATGCGGCAGCTGTTTTGATTCCCGATAAATCCCTTGGCGTCTTCGCGAGGCCAGGTCCCAGGCAACTTCATTTTTGACAGGGGCATCCCGCAAAATATTTCTGTTGAATATCATGGCAATCTGACGTAATGTCGACATTCGACAATCGACAGACAGGTGATGCACGATGCCCATTGAACGATCGACTTATAAAGATCACGCCATCAAGTACATCTACGACGGCATGCGCGAAAATCGTTTCCGCCCCGGGGAAAAAATTCTCGAAAGCCACCTCGCGCTGGAACTCGGCATCAGCAGGGCGCCGATTCGCGAGGCGCTGGCTGACCTGGTCCGCTCCGGTCTGCTCGAATATCGCCCCCAGGTCGGTAATTTCGTCGCCGACCTCTCCCCCGAGGAGATTATCGACAGCTATGTCGCTCGCGGCGTCCTTGAAGGGTACGCCGTCGCCCAGGGGATCGACAATTTCTCCGAGGAGGATTTTCGGCGTCTCGAGCAGATGGCTGAAACAATGGAGACCTACGCCCGGGCAGGGAAGCGCAAGGCGTTGATCGATATCGGGCAGTCCTTTCACGAGGAGCTGTTCAGCCATTGTACCAACGACCAGGTCGTCCTGTTTACCAGGCAACTCAGCCTCAAGCTCCACCTGCTGTTCTACAAGCATTGGGCCAAGGTCTATTCACCGGAGGAGATTCGCGATCGGCACCTGGCAATTATCGACGTCCTTCGCAAGCAGGACCCGGTCAAGGTCGAAATGCTGATTCGTGAACACTACATCGATACCGGCCGTAAGGTCGTCGAACGGGAAAGCAGGGAAGATTAACGGATTCGTCAAATGCAACCAGGGAAGGGTTAGATCAATGACAGTGCAAGATGTCGACATTCGACTGTCTACAGAAAAGAGCGAGCAGAATCCCCAGGATGGGCCGAGAAAACAGTTGCGGCACTTCGAAAAACATCTCAACCTGAACGTGCGGGGATTGCCGGTCTCGGCGACCCTTGGCATCAATGAACAGAGCAACCTCCTGCGCGGAATGGGTCGGGATATTTTTAAGTTGGGACTCGGGCAGTCGCCATTTCCCGTGCCTGCCCCGGTGGTGGAAGAGCTGCAGGCCAACGCCCACCAGAAGGATTATCTGCCGGTACGCGGCCTGCCGGCTTTGCAGGAGGCGGTCTGCGGATACTACCAGCGCACCCAGGGGCTCGACTTCCAGCCGAAGCACATCATGGTCGGTCCGGGTTCCAAGGAGCTGATGTTCATCCTGCAGCTCTCTTATTACGGCGACCTGGTCATCCCGACGCCGAGTTGGGTCTCCTACGCTCCCCAGGCGCACATTATCGGCCGCCATGTTCACTGGCTCCCGACCAGCCGGGACAACAATTGGCTGATGACCCCGCAGGAGCTGGAGAAACTTTGCAGTAACGATCCGAGCAAGCCCCGTATCGTTATCCTCAACTACCCGAACAACCCGACCGGCTGCAGTTATACGTAGCAGGAGCTGCAGGGGATCGCCGAGGTGGCGAGCCGCTACAACGTGATCCTGCTCTCCGACGAAATCTACGGTGAGCTTGACTTCGAGGGGAACCATATCTCGATCGCGCGCTACTATCCCGAAGGGACCATCATCAGCAGTGGATTGAGCAAGTGGTGCGGCGCAGGCGGCTGGCGGCTCGGGACCTTCGCCTTCCCGGAGAGCCTTGACTGGTTGCTCGACGGAATGGCCGTCGTCTCGAGTGAAACGTTCACCGCAACCAGCGCACCGATCCAGTATGCAGCGGTCAAGGCATTCAAAGGCGGGCAGCGGATGGAGGAGTACCTGACCCAGTCCCGAAGGGTTCTGAAAAATCTTGCCCATCGGGTTTGCCAAACGTTGCGCTCCGCCGGGGCCGAAATCGCCCAACCCAAAGGGGCCTTTTACATCTTCCCCGATTTTTCGGGTCATAAGGAACACCTCGCACAGCGCGGGATCACCACGTCTCGGGAGTTGTGCCAGCAGGCCCTGCAGGAGACCGGCGTCGCCTTCCTTCCAGGCTCGGAGTTCGGGCGACCGTCGGAAGAGTTGACCGTGCGACTCGCCCTGGTCGATTTTGACGGTCAGGCGGCCCTCGATGGTGCGGCCCGTTATCCTGCCGATGATGAGTTGCCGGATACATTTGTCGAGGAGTGTTGTGGCCGGGTCATGGAGGCGACCAACCGTCTCGCCGATTGGGTTGCGCGATAGCTTCCGGGTGAATCGCGGAGTTTAATCGGAGCTTTATCGAGATTGAACCGATGGATTACTTCTGCGATGCCGAGGCGAGGAACAGCCCCGAGCCGATGAAGGCCCCGCCGAAGAACTTGCTCATTGCTCCGGGGAGCTTGACATGGCTGGCCCGGCGGCTTGCGGTGGCGGCCATGGCGGCATAGGCCCAGAGACAGGTGAACGAGAGGAACATGAAGGTCACAATCAGGATGGCGAACTGCCGCGCGATAGGCTGAGACGGATCGATGAACTGGGGGAAGAGGGCGGTCGTGAAGGCGATCGCCTTCGGGTTGCTCAACGCGACGAACAGTCCGTTCAGATAAAGTTTTGCCAGGGGCGACTTCGGCCGTGAATCGGTGAACTCCGCAATAGGTGCCGCCTGATGGAACCCGAAACCGTTTCTCCAGAGCTTGACGCCGAGGTAGACGAGGTAGGCCGCACCCGCCATCTTGACAGCGAAGAAGATCGGCGCCGAGTGCAGAATGATGGCGCTCAGGCCCATGACCGACAGCAGCGACATGACGAAGAGTCCGGAGATGTTGCCGAGCATGGTCGCCACCGAGCGACCGGTCCCGAAGGCGACGCTGTGGGTCGTGACCAGGAGGATGGCCGGTCCCGGGGTAATGGTCGCCACAAAGGCGATTGAGGCAAACAGCAGCCAGCTGTCCAGATCCATGTCAGTCGCCGACCATCGGCGGCACGATAAAGACCGCGCGCTGCGATTGACGCAGGATCTTTTCCGCGACGCTGCCGAGGAAAGCGTAGTGCAGCTTCCCCTTGCTGTGGCTGCCTAAGATAATCAGGTCGGCGTCGATGCGATCGGCTACCGAGAGGATCATCGGCGCGGCTTCGCCATGGTGGACTTCAATGGTCGGCTCCGATTCCAGCCGGAAGTCGCCGAGTGCCTTCTCTTCTTCGAGAATCCGGTTCAGCTGCTTGCGGGTCTCCTCGGCGAGTTTTGCCTCGTTTTCGGCGTTGAACTTGGCCAGTTTGTCCGGCCCCATGGAGATCGCCACCATGTTGAGGACGGCATGGTCGACCGTCGGCATGACATGCAGAACATGAACCTCCGCCCCGAACTTGTGGGCGAGTTCAAGGGCGTAGCGGATGACGTTTGACGCCTCCTTGCTCAAATCCTTGGCAACCAGAATCCGTTTAAGCTGAATAGCCATTGTCTCCTCCCTTGCAACCATCAACCGTCAAAAAATCTTTGTCCACATAGCAACACGATATCAGGATATCGTGGCCCGACAAGATGCGGCCTTGTCAGGCTGCCGCTTCCTTCCGGCGCCTACGCAGCTGCAGCATCGCGATCAAGCCGTAGAGCAGCACGGCAGGGAGATACATCAGCTCTTTCGGCAGGCGGTGTGCCGGAATCTGGATGTTGAGGATCTCCTGGTCGAAATCGAGGCCGGCCTTTTCCGCCGCGCTCGAGAAGACGACATTGTCGATCAGGACTTTACCGTCCTCCTCGTAGGTCATGATCCCGACCCCCTCCAGGCGCGCTTCCGGCGTTTCTTCGTTGCCGACGGTCAGCATCACGGTCTTGACGAACTCCTTGCCGCTCATCTTCTCACCTTTAACCGTCAGGCGTAGCGACGTCCCCGGGTCCATCTGCGAGACCCACTCTTCAAGCTGGGCCGGCGGCTCTTCGATCAGCGGTGGGAATATTTCGTCCCAGACGATCCCCGGGCGGAACAGGATCAGGGCGATCAGCAGCATCGCCACGGTCTCCCATATCCGGCATTTGGTCAGGAAATATCCCTGTGTCCCGGCGGCGAAGGCGAGCATCGCCAGCACCGCTCCGGCGATCACCACCAGCAGGTGGTACCAGTGGTCGATGCCGATCATCAGCAGCTGGGTGTTGAAAATGAACATGAACGGCAGGACCGCGGTGCGGATGTCGTAGGTGAACCCCTGGATGCCGGTGCGGATCGGGTCGCCGCCGGATATGCCGGCGGCGGCGAAGGCCGCCAGTCCGACCGGCGGCGTGTCGTCCGCCAGGATGCCGAAGTAGAAAACGAACAGGTGCACGGCGATCAGGGGGACGATCAGACCGTTCTGGGCGCCGAGGTCGACGATGACCGGCGCCATCAGGGTAGAGACCACAATGTAGTTGGCCGTGGTCGGCAACCCCATGCCGAGAATCAGGCTGATGATCGCGGTGAAGAACAGGATCAGCATCAGGTTGCCGCCCGAGATGAACTCGACGAACTCCGTCATCACCAGGCCGATGCCGGTCAGGGTGACGGTGCCGACCACGATACCGGCAGCCGAGGTGGCGACGCCGATTCCGATCATGTTGCGGGCGCCGGACACCATGCCGTCGATCAGCTCGAAGAAGCCGGTCTTGAACGCAAAATCCTCGCCCTTTTGCTTCCGGAAGAAACCCTTGAGCGGCCGCTGGGTTAAAAGGATAACGATCATCAGCATCGTGGCCCAGTAGGCGGACAGCGCCGGGGAGAGCCTCTCAACCACCAGACACCACATCAGCACAACGATCGGCAGCAGGAAGTAGAGCCCGGCGCGGAAGGTCTGGCCGAAGTCGGGCAGCTCGGTGATCTCGTGGCTGTGCTCGAGCTCGGGGACGCTGCAGGCGGCCCTGAGCAGGCCGATGTAGGCGACCGCCAGCAGGACGATAACAATGTAGAAGGTCGCTTTGCCGGCGACGTCCTTGATCCAGCCGAGACCGTAATAGGTGATGCCGGCCATGACGATCAGGAACAGGAACGTCATCACGAACGAAAGCATCCTTTGCGCAAGCGTCCGGGTCACCTTTTTCTCCATCCCCTCCAGTCCCATCTTGCTCGCCTCGAGATGGACAATGTAGACCAGGGCGATGTAGGAGATGATCGCCGGCAAAAACGCGTGCTTGATGACCTCGATGTAGGAGATGCCGACGTACTCGACCATCAGGAAGGCGGCCGCCCCCATGACCGGCGGCATCAGCTGGCCGTTGGTCGAGCAGGCGACTTCGATCGCCCCGGCCTTCTCCGCCTTGAATCCGACCTTTTTCATCAGCGGGATGGTGAAGGTGCCGGTCGTCACCACGTTGGCGATCGACGAACCGGAGACCAGACCGGTCAGGCCGGACGAGACCACCGCCGCCTTGGCCGGGCCGCCCCGGTAGTGACCGAGTGCGGCGAACGAGGCGCGGATGAAGTAGTTGCCGGCCCCGGCCGCTTCGAGCATGGCGCCGAACAGGACGAACATGAAGACCATCCCGGTCGAAACGCCGAGTGCCACGCCGAAGACCCCTTCGGTGCCGAGCCAGTAGTGGGACATCCCCTTGGCGAGGCTCGCTCCCTTGTGGGCGATGACCTCCGGCATGTACTGGCCGCCGAAGGTGTAGATGATGAAAATCGTCGCCACGATCATCAGCGGGGGGCCCAGCGCCCGGCGTGTCGCCTCAAGCAGCAGGACCAGGCCGATGATGGAGACCACGATGTCCATGGTCGTCGGGGCACCCGGTCGGTCGGATAGGGCCTCGTAAAAGAGGAAGAGGTAGCTGGCGCAGAAAGCGCCGATCAGCCCGACGATCCAGTCCTGGATCGGTACATAGTTCGTCGGCGAAGATTTGAGAGTCGGGAACGCGGTGAACGACAGGAAGATGGCAAACGCAAGGTGGATCGCCCGTGCCTCGGTATCGTTCAGGACGAAAAAATTGAAGATAAAGGGGAGCGGCGATGCATACCAGAGCTGGAACAGGGTCCAGATGAGTGGGACGAAAAAGAGGATTTTTTTCGGGATCGCCCCGCTCGGGTTTCTCGCTCCGGACTCCGATTCGACAATCTTGTCGGCATCTAGGGCGTTGGTCGTTTCCGGTCTGTTCTGTTCCCTGGTCTCGGTCATGGCAAAAGATCCCTCACATTCGTCAAGGCAGCGGTCTTGAAGGACGAACAAAAAATGCACCGCCCATGCGGTGCATTTTTTGTTCAGTCAGCGCACCATGATTATTACATCAGGCCGGCTTCTTTGTAATACTTGATCGCCCCTTTATGCAGAGGAGCGGACAGGCCGTCCTTGATCATCTCTTCCTTCTTCAGCACGGAAAAGGCGGGGTGCAGTTTTTTGAAGTCCTCGAAGTCCTCGAACACCGCCTTGACCACCTCGTAGATGACCTTCTCCGGAACCTTGGCCGAGGAGACGAAGGTTGCGCCGACGCCGAAGGTGGTGGTGTCGGTGTCGGTCCCGCGGTACATGCCACCCGGGATGGTCGCGGTCCGGTAGTAGTCGTTGTCGCTGATCAGTTTGGATACTTCCGGTCCGGTGACGTTCACCATGACCGAGTCGCAGGAGGTGGTCGCTTCCTTGATCGAGCCGTTCGGGTGACCGACGGTGAAGACGATCGCGTCGACCTTGTTGTCGCACAGGGCCTGGGACTGTTCGGCCGACTTGAGCTCGGAGGCGAGCTTGAAGTCATCCTTGGTCCAGCCGAGAGCGCCCATCAGGACTTCCATGGTGCCGCGCTGGCCTGAGCCGGGGTTGCCGATGTTGACACGCTTGCCCTTGAGCTGCTTGAAATTTGTCACGCCGGAGTCGGCGCGGGCGACGACGGTGAACGGCTCCGGGTGGACCGAGAAAACGGCCCGCAGATCCTTGTTGGCGCCGGCGTCGGCGAACTTGCTGGTGCCGTTGTAGGCGTGATATTGCCAGTCGGACTGGGCAACACCCATGTCGAGCTCGCCGGCCGCGATGGTGTTCAGGTTGTAAACCGAGCCGCCGGTGCTTTCGACCGAGCAGCGAATGCCGTGCTCTTTGCGTCCCTTGTTGACCAGGCGGCAGATCGCCCCGCCGGTCGGGTAATAGACGCCGGTGACGCCGCCGGTCCCGATGGTCACGTACTGGGTTGCGAAGGCGTCGGCAACGCCGATACCGACAAAAACGAGGGCCAGCAACACTACGGTCCACTTTTTCATGAAAATCCTCCTTGGAAGCCCGGTGGTGGTACCGGGGTTGGTGGCCGAAACGGCCATGTTCTCCGATGAATGGATCAACCAAATGTCGAAAAATATAACGATTTCATTATGATAAGGCGAGAATGAATCATAGCAGGAAAGTTCTAGGATTTCAACCATGGGTTCCGTTGGATGAAAAGGTCGTTTGGGTGGGATTAAATATTGGGAGGCTATTATGAGTTATGTGGTTGAGTCGGGTTGAGGGGTGTGGCCGTACAGGGAGCGCTGATTGCGAAAAGACGGGAACGAGAGTCGATGGTGGGTGAAAGCACATTATTTAATAGGGTTACCCGGATTTTGGCAGCTACATTGATGACCAGTTCCATCTCAATTGTTCCGGGAGTCGGCATTGGCTGGGCTTTGCGGGCAGCAAGTAATTCATCAGGTGTTTTTGGCTCGTTTGTTGCTTTTTATCCAAACCGAAAACCGAGAACGGCAAAACCGATGCGAGTCGGTGACGCAAAGCCACGGGCCCCACGCGGGTAGCCGGGTTACCGAAGATTTCAGACACCAATTGATGTCTTCTTGCGCTCATCTCGTCTTGTGGAGGTGAGCGTTTTTTGTTGTCTGTTTCAATGTGGTGAGCCGCTTCGTAGCAGTGTCGAACCGCTTGTTTTAGCCCTCAAGGAGGAGGGTTTCCAATGCCTGGAAAACGCATAATGCAACAACTGC
Source organism: Desulfuromonas sp. (assembly GCA_002868905.1). GTDB lineage: Bacteria > Desulfobacterota > Desulfuromonadia > Desulfuromonadales > Geothermobacteraceae > BM304. The sequence continues at coordinate 4,542 of PKUA01000082.1, read as the reverse complement.
TGGAGGCTTCATCACCCGAGATCTTAAGACCAACCCCGGCGAGACTTTTCTTGATTTCGGTGGCGACGATTTTCATGGCCGAGGCGATGGTGATGTTGATTATTCACTTCGTTGGGCTGCCGAATACTATCTATACGGTGATTTTCGATGCTACCGTTCTGTCCCTTATTATTATACCGGTTCAATACCTGTTGCTGTTCAGGCCGATGCGCGATGCCCTGCAAAATGTCGAGCATGCCAAATCGGGCCAGGCGGAGCTGGAAAAAATCGACGAGATGAAAAACGAGTTCATCTCCGTCGTTTCGCATGAATTGACCAATCCGGTAACAGCGATCGTCGGCTATACTGAGTTGGCCATCGATTCGGACGACCTCGATTCATCGAAGGAATACCTCGATGTCATTATGAAAAAGGCAAAAACTATCGAACGGATGATCGATGACCTGCAGGCCGCCAATCATGTCGACTCGGGAAGAAATCTTGCCATTGTCAAGCAATTGGGCAATATCAGCGACATCGTTGTCGATCAATGCAAAACCTACCGGGCGAAATTCCCCGAGAAAAACATTCTCCTTAACCTGCCTGGCAATCCGGTGGTTTTTCAATTTGACGCTGTACGCATCAGCCAGGTGTTCGACAACCTGTTGAGCAACGCGGTGAAATATTCCGATGCCAGCGATGACCAGGTTGAAGTCTCCCTCATCGACCAGGGCGATTTCGTCAAGATCCAGGTTCGGGACCAGGGGGTGGGGATGTCTCCCGAAGAACAGACAAAGGTGTTCGAGAAATTTTATCGTGCGTCTTCGGAGATTTCAGACGTCGGCGGGCTCGGGCTGGGTCTGACCATTGTCAGGGAGATCGTCCATGGCCACAACGGAAACATCGAGGTGGCGAGCCGGCCGCAGGTAGGGACAACTTTTTCTATTACCCTGCCGGTTTGAATAAGTCTCTTTGAGAACAGGCATGGAGGGGCCGGGTTGCTTTAAAAAGAGCAGCCTTTTTAGTGCGTGGTGCCAGGCAGTGGGAAGATCAAAGTCGCCCTGGTGTATTCACCCTGTCGGCTTTCGATGTTGAATCTTCCGTCATGACTGCGCATGATGTCGTCAACAATGGCCAGGCCGAGCCCCGTTCCCTTGTCGGTTGATTTGGTCGAGAAGAAAGCGTCTTTGACCTTCTCAATGTTCTTTTGGGGAATGCCCGGCCCGTTATCCTTGACCACCAGGTGCAGAGAACCTTGCGTCGTATCGACGTGAGCCCAAATGTCGATCAGCTTGCTCCGGGTGCCATCTGCCGCTTCGGTCATGGCATCTATGGCGTTGTTCAGCAGGTTGATCAGGCACTGTTCGATCTCCGGCCCGTTAATCAGCAACTTCGGCAGATTCTTCGGCAGATCGACCTGAACGTTGACCTCCTCCTTGATGAGCTTGCTTTTGACCAGGGGAAACACGTTGTTGGTGAGTTCTTCGACCGATTCGAGTTTCCGTTCTTTCCCCTTCGGCTTGGAGTAGTGCAGGGTCGTCTTGGTCAGATCGCCGATCTTCATCCCTTCCTGTGATATCCGCTCGGCCATGTCGACGATGAAGGACTGGTCGCCCGGTTTCTCCTTGATGAGTTCGGCAAAACTGACGATTGCCTGGGCGGGGTTGTTGATTTCGTGGGCCATGTTGGCTGCCAGCCGCCCGACCGCAACCCACTGCGCCGACCTCTTCTGTTCTTCGATCAGCCGCTTGTGCTCGGTGATGTCGATATCCGCCCCCCGGTAGCCGAGCAGTTTCCCGCCCGGGTCGAGAATCGGTACGCCGCTGGTCGAGAGCCAGACCGTTACCCCCGAGTCGTTGATGTTCTGATTGACGAATTCCTTGAAGGCCCCTTTCTGGGAGAAGACCTCGAAAACCTGTTTCTTCAGCTGACTTCTGACGTTCGGGTGGAAGAAATCGTAAAAATGCTTCTTGCCGATGATTTTGGTGGCGGGAAGACCGAAGATCCTTTCACAGGCGTCGCTGCAATAGGTGTAGAGACCGTCGGCATCGACCTCCCAGATCCACATCTCAGAGTTCTCCGCGATCTGGGAGAGCCTGGCTTCGGATTGGGCCAGTTTTTCTTGCGATGCCTTAAGCTCCCGGGTCCTGCGGTCGACTTCCTGGCGCAGCAGGTGAGGTTCCCTCAGGAGCAAAAAAGTCACATAGGAAAACAGCAGTGCCACGGCGAATAAAATGGCAGAGCTGAAGGCGATCAGGCCGTGGGACCCTGCGAGCCAGCCGTCTTTCGGCTTGAAGTTGATGAACCAGGTGGCGTTCGGCGCCTGCATGGCAAGAGGCAGCGCATCGTCCGGCATTTGGTTTTGGGTGCCGTAAAAGATGTGGGGCTGTTGCGTGTCGGGATGGATTCTGGAGATGTTCCAGATATAACCTTTATCAGTCAGGTTGGACAGAGAGGTCGCCTTCATCAAGTCGTCGATTTTTACCAGGGCTGCGGTAAAACCCCAGAATGCCTGATCATCCCCGGTAAAGACCGGCAAGCGGGCCACCAGGGCGAATCCACCCTGGACTAACTCGAACGGCCCGGCGACGGTCAGAACCCGTTTTTCAATGGCATCGTATGCCTCTTTGTTACGTTTTTTGTCCTGGAGCAGGTTGTGTCCGACGGCCGCTTCATTCCCTGCCATCGGCGAGATGTAAGTAACAATCCCCTTGGGGGAATATTGCAGGTTGGAAACGTAGGGATGGCTTCTCAGCAGGACGGCAGCGAACCGGTCAAGATCTTCCTGCCTGACCGAAAATTCTTTTTCCCGTAGCAGGGTTTCCAGGGTATAGGTGAGTGATATCGACTCGTGGAGGTGGTTGGAGATTATGCTCGCCTCAGCGCCGACCAGCTGCAGGGCGATGTTTTTCTTCTTTTCGGCGATTTTTGCTGCCTCGAAGAAGACCAGCAACGTTCCGAGCCCTGCAGAGATCACGAAAACGAGAACGCTGCGCAACAGGATTGATCTCAACGACGATTCAAACATGCCCCTCCGCTTTCCTGATCATGGTTGACCAGTTGGGTAAAAGAATATCAGATAATATTATCTTCGCCCAGAGCAGAATAGGCCGAGCTGTGTTGGAGAGTCGTCCGGTTATAATTCAACGATCAATGCTGCCAGTGGGGCGGCAGCGAGCAGAAAGGGTTGAGCCATGAAAATGCTCACGACAGTGTTAAGCCTGTTTGTCATGGGATTCTTCCTCGTTGGTCTTGCCTCGGCCGCCGAGGGGTCGACCGAACGATCGTCTTCAGCCCCGACCGACCCCACCATGCAAAAGGCGACCATGGGATCCTCCGGTTCCGCCATGGGGAGCGATGGAGGGCTGCCGGGCAGTTCGGCCGGCAGCTACGCTTCCAAGGGGTGCTGTCAACCGCCATCACCCAACCCGGAACGTCTCTGCTGCGGCAGCCGCGACTGCGGCTGGTTCGCTTGTCCCGGGATGGGAACCACAATGCCGAAGACCTATAAGAACCGATAAGAACCGGCGCTAGGTGGAAAAAGGGGGACAGGCAACTTGCAGGCAGCCAGCTTCCTTGTTTCGGTCATGGCGCAAGCGGCCAAAACAGAGGCACCGCGACCATGATGATGATAAAGACGACCACGGTCAGGGGGAAGCCGACACGTAGATAGTCGCGAAACCGGTAGCCGCCCGGACCCATGACCAGGATGTTGGCGGGATGGGCGATCGGGGTCAAGAAGCTGGCCGAGGCGGCCATGGAAATCCCCATCAGCAGGGCATGGGGTGAGAGACCGGTCGCGGCGGCCGTGCTCAGGGCGATTGGCGCCATCAACAGCACCAAGGCCGCGGTCGGGATGATGCAGGTCGCGGCGAAGGTGATCAGCACCATCCCTGCCAGCAGGGCGGTCGGTCCGTACCCCGAGGCCAGGTTCGCCACTTGCGCGGCGACCGCGGCGGCGATACCGCTCTGTTCGAGGGCCGCGCCGAGGGGGAGCAGGCCGGCGATCAGGAACACCGCGCGCCACTCGATCGCCCGGTACGCCTCTTCCATGGTCAGGCAACGGGTCACCACCATCGTGGCCGAGCCGAGGATGACCGCCAGGTGGATCGGGACCAGCCCGGCCAGAACCGGCAACAGGGTCGCGCCCAGCACCAGGACCGCCGTTCTCGCCTTGTGCAGGCGGCGCGGCTCCTGCAGCGAGCCACTGAGCAGGATGAGGTCGGAATCATTGGCGAGAGGCCTGATCCGCTCCAGCGGCCCGAACAGCAATAGAGCGTCGCCGAACTGGAGCCTGAAATCGTTCAGCAGGGTGCGATAGGCCCGGCCGGCGCGCCAGATGGCCAGGATGCCGAGACCGTACTTTTCCCTGAACTTCAAATCCCGTATGCTTTTCCCTTCCAGCCCGGAGCGTGGCGCCAGGACCGCTTCGGCCAGTCCGACCCGTTCGGTCTTGAGCAGGTCGGTCGGCGCGACCTCGGTGTCGACCAGCAGGTTGACCAGGCCGAACAGGCAGGGGAGCGTCGCCTCGACATCGATAGCGATGAGCCGGCTGTCGGCGCC
>PKUA01000021.1 GCA_002868905.1 Desulfuromonas sp. | reverse complement strand
GTTTGCCACATTACCGGCCAAACGGTGGAGAGTTGAACGGCAGGGGGCACGGGACAGATCTTTGGCCCCGGTGCTTTTCCGGGCAGAGAAGTTGAATGATGATTAGATGCGAGATTTATACGGTGTTTTATCTGTGGACCTTTTTTCGTGGCCTTTGTCAGGAGTGATCACGAAGAAATCAGAAGCCAAAGTTTTGTCTCAAGATAAGGTCCTCGATGTCTTCACGACATAATGGTCCAAAAGGAAAAGCCTCGAAAAAAAAGTTCTTCGAGGCTTTTGTTGTTAAATCGAAACAAAGCAGAGACGGCCGGCATGCTTGCCGGCCGTCTTTATTTTTTAAATCGATTGATGTGTCAGATTAGATACTGCAGCAGACGATGTCGACCCGCCGGTTCATTCGACGTCCCTCGAGAGTCGCATTGTCAGATATCGGACGCGTTTCGCCGAAACCCCTGGGGAAGAGAACCTTCTGGTCGATACCGTAAAAGTTGACCAGGGCGTCGGCAACGGCCTTGGCGCGCCGCTCGGACAGGCTTTGATTGTAGCTTTCCGTGCCGATATTGCAGGTGTGCCCATCGAGGTTTATACGATTTACAGCATCATATTTGTTGATGAAGGCAGCGGCCTTGTCGAGCTCTTTGGTGAATTCCGGTTTGATGACCGCCTTATCGAAATCGAAATTGATGCGGATGGTCAGAGTGAGAACGCACCCGAATTCGTCCACGGGGACCCCTTTGGCCGTGCCGGGGCATTTGTCCTTGTCGTCGGGCACTCCGTCGCCGTCACTGTCCATGGGAGCGGCCGCCATGGGGGCTGCAGCAGCTGCTGCGGGAGCAGTCGCCATTTTCTTCGGCGATTCTTTTTTCGCTGGTGGCGGAGGCGGGGTGGCAGCGGGGGTAGCCATTTCAGTCGGAGCCGGTGCATCCTTGGTCCAACCGAACGGGAAATTCAGCCCTGCGGTCGCCAGGACCTGAAAACCACCGGTGGAGGCGATGGCACGCAAGTCGGCGCGTAGGTCGATGTTGTCATGCATGGCATATTTCAGACCGCCACCAAGGTTAAGTAGTAAATCTGTAGAGTCTGACTGGGTGAACCCACCGTCGACAAAATTCAGACCGATACCGCCGGCCAGGTAGGGGACCAGTTGCTCTTCCGGGTCAAAATGGTAGAGGTAATCGAGGCGTGTTTGCAGGATGTCGTCCGCCAGGCCACCGAACAATTCGACGGCACTCGTTTCAGAATATTGATAACCGAGCGCAAGACCTGTCATCGGTGCATCGTTCTGGTCCTGGTAGTCGAAGTTGAAAAGCCAGCCGACCTGGGGCATGACACTGAATGCGCCCTCATGTACCGCGGCGGTAGCCGGCATGGAAAAGAGCAGGATGGCGAGCAGAATGAGCAGAAGACGATAGAAATATTTTTGCATGATTTCCCTCCCTTATCGGGGTTCAGAAGATGGGTAACTCCATTTAGAACAATGTTCAGAAGCTTAGCAGATGAATAAGGATGAAGCAACAATTCTTGAACTGCCGTTTGATGATTCATCTTGGCAGGAAATTGCTGGGCAAGGCGTTCGTGGCTCTCAGGTCAATCGTCGGTAACATGGCTTAAGCATTCAGGCAGTCGGCCGAGGCGCGTTAACAACTGGATGACCAGCCGATAGGTTATCCCCCAGAGAATCGGGCAGTTCGGTTTGCCAAGGTCAATTCCCCGGATGGTTCGCTCTTCTCCGTGCCAGAAGAGAGGTCGAGTTTTGTGCCGCCTCTCATCAAGGAGCCCTGAAAGGGGAAACCAGAAATAATCGGCGACCTCGTGGTTGGGCCGTATCGATGGGCACTTTGGGAGGTAGTAGACGAAACAGGCTATGACGACCGGGAGATAGGCCCCTTCGATGTCGTCGAGCCTCCCGAGGAAGTGACCTGCGGTGGGGTCAAGGTCAAGCTCTTCCACGGTCTCCCTCTCAGCCGTTGCCCGGGTCGAGGAATCGGTTTTGTCCTTCCTCCCACCGGGAAAAGCGAGATTGCCCGACCATGGATCTTCCGGGTGTTTCGCACGCTCAATGAACAGCAGGTGAAGGTCGTCTTCCGTTCCGTTCAATAACATCGCAACCGATGCACGACGCTTTTCTTCGGTCGAAGCAATGGTGGGTCGTCGCCGGGTCAGTTCACGTTCGATGTCGTTGAGGGTGATGGTGGTGTGTGCCATGTCAGGCTTCCGGGGGGGGGCTTGGCCCGACCTTAATTAGTTCGGTTCCGAGGTCTTCCCCCGCATCTCTTTAACGTGGAGTGCAAAAACGGTGGTGCGTTCAACGTCTTTGTCGGCGAGGAAGAACTGACCGGTCCCGTAGTGGTTAAGGAGCATTTGCAATGCCTGTTTTTTCTCTTCGACCGCTTCGATAAAGCGGACGTTCCCCCAACCGATAATCGATTGATAGCGCATGGTCCAGCCGCACGCCCTTTCACGGCGGACGAGCCCGAGGACGTTGTCAATTTCAAAGGCAATTTTCCCGCCCCGTTTCAACAGGTCGATCTTGTAACCGGTCTCGGCAGCATGGAAAACGAACATCCCATCCTGATAGCCAAAGCTGAGTGGCACGATATAGGGGACCCCCGTCTCGGTGTCGAACAGACCGAGGCGACAGACACTCGCTTTGTCGATAATTCTTTCCAGGGCCATAGGGTCGGTGACTTCTTTTTCGTGGCGGCGCATATACAAATAACCTTCCTTGGAAGATAGAACCCAGTTTGTGAATTTCAGCTCCGCATCCTAGCGGAAAAGAGGGAGTGAAAGAAATAGTAATTGTAGGTGGCGGGGATAAAGTGGTTGAAATTCAAAGAGAAGTCTGATTTTATCGTCTCTGAAATTGTTGTGATTGAGGTTCTTATTGGTAGTGTGCGGTTAATAATGGCTGTATTGTTACAAACAGAGAATATCATATAAGGTTGGAGGGTGCGAGAGAACTGATGAGACATTACGATTCAATTAAGCGGGTTTTGGTGACGGGTGGGGCAGGGTTTCTCGGTTCGCATCTGTGTGAGCGGTTGCTGAAAGACGGACACGATGTGCTCTGCGTCGACAATTTCTACACTGGACGTCGAGCCAACATCGCCCACCTCCTCGACAACCCAAACTTTGAAATGATGAGGCATGACATTACCTTTCCTCTCTACGTCGAGGTGGACGAAATCTACAATCTCGCCTGTCCGGCTGCGCCGATCCATTATCAGTTTGATCCCGTGGCTACCACCAAGGTGAGTGTGCACGGTTCGATCAATATGCTCGGGTTGGCGAAGCGAACCAAGGCTAAAATTTTTCAGGCCTCCACCAGCGAGGTCTACGGGGACCCGAAGATTCACCCACAACCGGAAGACTATTGGGGGCACGTCAACCCGATCGGCCTCCGTTCCTGCTACGATGAAGGGAAACGCTGCGCCGAGACCCTTTTCTTCGACTACCGGCGTCAGCATGGTGTTGCCATCAAGGTCGCACGTATTTTCAATACTTACGGTCCCCGTATGCACATCAATGATGGGCGAGTGGTTTCCAATTTCATCGTGCAGGCCTTGCGAGGGGAGGATGTCACCATTTTCGGAGACGGTTCCCAGACCCGCTCGTTCTGCTATTGCGACGATCTGGTCGAAGGTTTTATTCTGTTCATGGAGACCCCGGACAACATCGCCGGGCCGAT
>PKUA01000006.1 GCA_002868905.1 Desulfuromonas sp. | reverse complement strand
GATAATAAAGAACTGGTCTCTCGTAGTGAAATCGTCCTGCTTGCCGTGAAACCCCAGGTCGTGCAGGCTGTCGTGGGAGAAATGGCCCCGGCTTTCAGTGACGACAACCTGTTGGTGTCAATCCTGGCCGGGGTCACGACCGAGCGCCTCGAGGTATTGCTCGGCGGATCGCCGCGTGTCGTTCGAACGATGCCGAACACACCGGCCCTGGTCGGCGCCGGAGCTGCGGCGCTTTGTTCCGGCAAGTATGCCAGGGAGGATGACCTGACGCTCGCCTGCTCCATCTTCGAATCGCTCGGGGCTGCCAAGGTTGTCAGCGAAGAGCAGATGGATGCCGTCACCGGCCTGTCCGGGTCGGGTCCCGCATACGTCTATACCATCATTGAGGCGCTGGCCGACGGCGGCGTGCAGCAGGGTTTGCCGCGTGATGTCGCCCATGCCCTCGCCGTGCAGACCGTTTATGGCGCCGCCAAAATGGTCAAGGATACCGGTTCCCATCCCGCCGCGTTGCGGGACCAGGTCTGCTCGCCGGGAGGGACGACCATCAGCGGCGTGCGCGCCCTTGAGGATGGGGGAGTCCGGGCAGCCCTGATGGCAGCGGTTTCGGCCGCAGCCAAGCGTTCCCGGGAGTTGGGATAAACATCAAACCTTGCTTCTGTTTTGACAGCGTGATGGGGCCGCCTGCGAAGGGCGGCCTTCTTTGCTTGATAGAAGGGAGCCGTGTTCAATTCACTACCGGTTTGTTAGGGGCTTTTATCTTAGGGTGAATCGTGGTATTTTGAAAAACTTCGTTTAGACCTTGCTAATGTTTGGTTTTGCAACAATTGTTCGAGAGGAGAGTTCCATGTTGAGGGCATGCACCATCATTATTCTCCTGTTTTGCCTGAACCTTTCGGTCGGGCAGGCATTCGCTATTGTTGAAAAAGGCCATGATCTTTTGACGGAGAGTCCCTTCAGCGACCCGCATGACAGCCAGGCCATGCCGGAGGCCTGGATACAACAACCTGTTCAGCATCCCGAAGGTGGTCGGAAGAGTGATCTTTTGGTTCATCTCTCTTACCAGGTGGCAGATATCTGGCGACCATGGCTGGAAGGGTTCGCCCGCCAGGAAGGAGTCAGCATCGCGATCAAGGAGGGGGCGGATGGAGTCGCCGCCGGCTTGTTGTCGCGCAAGGAGGCCGATATCGCTTGTTATTGCGGTTCTCCGATCAAAACGGATCGCCTGCCCGGTCTTCAGTTTCACACGGTCGCTGCTGTTCCGATCGCCATGTTTGTCCATCCGGACAATCCGGTCAAAGATCTCCCCCTGGAGGACATCCTGAAAATCTACCGGGGAGAGATAGATAACTGGTCGCGGGTCGGAGGAGAGGATGTGCGGATTCAACCGGTGGCGCGGAGTCATTGTAAAAAGCGCAATGGGAGATTCCGTCCCCTGGAGGACATGTCAGACCTTTCACCACGCGCGCTGTTGGTTGGATCGATCCAGGATATGGTCGGTTTTGTCAGCAAGACCCCCGGGGCGATCGGTTATGAAATCATCCCCCAGATCGAGACAATGGTGGAGGAGGGGAAGGTCAAGCCGCTGACGATCGACGGCAGAAACCCCTATGATCTCGATTTTCTGCGCAGGGGGGAATATCCCTATTACCGATCTTACACTTTTACCATCTGGGAAGGGGATGACAGAGCCGCCAAGCTGTCTGAAAAGCTCATTCAAATGTTGCATCGGAAGACAGAGCAGTTGAGCGAGAGAGTTAAAATGATTCCAGCTTCCCGCCTGAAAAAGGCGGGGTGGAGTTTTTATCAAGGTGAGCTCGTAGGCGAACCGAAACATGTGGGTCATGTGCACTAGAGCGGGACATGAAGCGGGAAAGTGAACCGCAGTATTATCGCCGGGGGCTCTCTCTCCCGGCAAAAGTCTTTCTCGGAATCATCCTGATCGGTTCGGTGACCTGGAGCTGCTCGGATTATTTTGTTTCATTGGCGATACGCCAGGCCTTTGACCAGCAGCTCAACGATCTGCTCGAAGAGAAGGCCTTTCAGCATCGGGTCCGTTTCAGCCGTTTTGTCGAGTCTTATCCCCAGGCTGTTGAAATGCTGGCCCACCAAAAACGCCTGGTCGATTACCTGAACACCGATCACGAACAAATTCTCCAACAGTCAACCTACAAGACGACTCATGATATCCCTCACTGGATGGGACGATTTTCTTTTTTTAACTCGTTGCTCGCCCCCAGCTACGTATTGTTGTATGACTCCAACGGTTCCATCATTGAAATCTATCAGGCCAGATCCAATCCCCCACCACAAGGATTGATCTACATGTCCCCCCTGACCATGTCAAGGGTCTACGGAGAATCCCACATTGCACAGTACGGTGGTGTGACATATCTGCTCGCCGGGGAGCAGATTCATGGCGATTCCAAAGAAATGCTCGGAACGCTTATTGTCGCCACTCCGATGGATGAAGCGTTCATGGTCGCCTCCAATGGCCCGAAAACAGAATGGAATATGGTCGCCCTGATTTCCGAAGAGGAGGGAAAAATCCTGGTCAGCAACAGTTCGGTGGAGCTGCCCGAGGGCATTCCCCTGCGTCAATTAAGGGACGAGTTCCTCTTTACCGATCCACAGGCCCTTGCCCTGGTCGGCATGGAGTTGCATTTTAGATTCGCTTCTTTTGTCCACAGACAGAACGCCGAATCGCTGGCGGGGGAATTTCTCAGGACCGAGCGAACGAGCCACCTGGCGGTGACGATCTTTCATGTACTGCCTTTTGTCTTGCTGATTATCTGGTTGACACGGCGTATTTCGAGATTAACCCGTCGTATCGAAGACTATTCTCGTAATAATGATGCCCACGGTTCGGTTTGGCGACCGCAAAAAGGAGACCAATTGGTCATTCTGGAAGAGAGCTTCGGCCAGTTGTTGCGTGATATCGACCAGCGGACTTTGGAACTCGAGTCAGCCAACCGCGAGTTGGAAGCTTTTGCCTATTCGATCTCTCACGACCTGCGTGCGCCTTTGCGGTCGATCGACGGGTTCAGTCATGCCCTGGTGGAGGATTATGGCGACGAGCTGAACGAGGAGGCGCAGGATTATCTCAAGCGGGTTAGGGACGCAGCCCAGCGTATGGGGTTGCTGATCGATGATCTGCTGATGTTGTCGCGGGTGAATCGGGGCGAACTCAATAAAACCGATATCGACCTGACGGTTATGGCAACGGAGATTACCCAGGAGTTGCGGCTCGAGGACCCGTTTCGCCAGGTCGATGTGAAGATTCAGCAAGGTCTGGGAATGCATGGAGATGAACGGTTGATGCGCGTCGCTTTGTCCAACCTGATCGACAACGCCTGGAAATATACGGGTAAAACGGAATCGCCGACCATCGAGGTCGGCATGATGATAACTGACAAGGGGCCGAAGGGGGATGTCCCGGTTCAAACCGTTATCTTCGTTGCCGACAACGGTGCCGGTTTCAATATGCGCTATGCAGACAAGCTGTTTACGCCGTTTCAGCGTCTTCACCTGCAGGAGGATTTTGCGGGGAATGGTGTCGGCCTGGCAACAGTGCAACGGATTATTCACCGGCATGGCGGGGTGATCTGGGCGGAGGGGATCGAGGGGAAAGGCGCGACTTTTTATTTCAGCGTCCCGTAAATGGTCGGAACGAAGCGGTTCACGAGCGACTCGGCCGAACGGAACCTTTATATTGCTCCAGTAGAAAAATATCGGAATCCCGAATGGGTAGGGGCGCTATTCGCCGCGCCCCAGGGCGTATCGAACTCCTCCCCTACCGTTCAAGATTTAATCACCGGAACAATTGAACGCAGAACGGGGCGGCCCTTTTGGCCCGCCCCGTTCTGCTTCTTTGGTATTGCTTCGGCAGGATGTTCTCTGCCGTTTCAGAATATCAGGCCAGAAGACGCTTGGCTGCCGCAATCACATTGTCGCTGGTGAAGCCGAAGTGTTCCATCAAGGCATTGCCGGGGCCGCTGGCGCCGAATCCGTTCATGCCGATCATCACCCCGCAACGCCCGATATAGCGTTCCCAGCCGAAAGTTGACCCGGCTTCAATGGCAACACGTCGATTGCACTCAGGGGGAAGAACCTTGTCACGGTAGTCCTGGTTTTGTTGTTCGAACAGTTCCCAACTCGGCAAAGAGACAACCCGGCAACCGGTCCCCTCTTTTTCGAGGGCTGTTTTTGCCTCCAGGGCGAGAGGGACTTCCGAGCCGCTGGCGATCAGGATGATTTTCAACTCCCCCTGCTCCTGGGCGAGGACATAACCACCTGCCTGCAAGCCTTCCGCGGCGCCGTAGCTGTTGCGGTCGAGGGTTGGTAAACCCTGGCGGGACAAGATCAAGGCGGTTGGCCCCTGACGGTTGGCGACGGCGGCTTTCCACGCTTCGACGGTTTCGTTGGCGTCGCAAGGGCGGATGACAGTCAGGTTCGGGACCGCTCGCAGGTTGGTCAACTGCTCGATCGGCTGATGGGTCGGTCCGTCTTCACCGAGCCCGATGGAATCGTGAGTCATGACGTAGGTAACACCGAGGCCCATCATGGCCGCCAGGCGCATCGGCGGCCGCATGTAGTCGGCAAAGATCAGGAACGTGCCGCCGAAAGGGAGCAGCCCCGGAGTGTGGGCGAGGCCATTGAGCACAGCTCCCATGGCGTGTTCGCGAACCCCGAAATGGATGTTGCGACCGACAGTGCACGGGGTAAATGATTCATCATTATTGATCACGGTGTTGTTGGACGGGCCGAGGTCGGCCGATCCGCCGAGGAACAGCGGTAACCGCTCAGCCAGAGCGTTGAGGGTCTTGCCGCTCGCCTGGCGCGTGGCAAGTTTCTCACCGGCGGGGAACGCCGGCAGGTCATCCCACCCTTCAGGCAGCATGTCATCGGCATACTGCTGCCAGGCACTCAGTTTTTCGTTGCCAGGCAGTTCGGATTGAAGCAGGTCGTTCCATTCGGATTCAAGGGCGGCCCCCTTCTCGATGGCTTCCCCCATGTGGGCCTTCACGCTCGGAGGGATGACAAAGGACTCACCGGGATTTCGACCGAAAAATTGCTTGGTCTGGGCCAACTCATCGCTGCCGAGAGGGGCACCGTGAGCGCCGGCGGTGTCCTGCTTGGTCGGAGCACCATAGCCGATGTGGCTCCGGGCGATGATCAACGAAGGGCGCGGCGAATGCTTGGCGCGTTTGATCGCCTGGTCGATATCCTGCAGGTTTTCCCCCTCGACGTGCTGGACTTGCCAGCCGTAGCTGAGGAAACGGGTCGCCACCTCTTCCGAGAAGGCGAGCTGGGTATCTCCTTCGATGGTGATCTTGTTGTCGAGGTAGAGATAAGTCAGGTTGCCAAGCCGCAGGTGGCCCGCGAGGGAGGCTGCTTCAGCGGCGACTCCTTCCATCAGGTCTCCGTCGGAGCAGAGGCCGTAGATATTGTAGTCGAAGAGCTTGTCATTGACCCGCTTTTTAAGGAAGCGTGCTCCCATCGCCATACCGACACCGACAGCGATCCCCTGGCCGAGAGGTCCGGTCGTTGTCTCAATGCCGGGAGCGTGGCCGAATTCCGGGTGGCCGGCAGTCGGGCTGCCAAGCTGGCGGAAATTTTTCAAGTCATCGAGACTGACATCGTATCCCGAGAGGTGCAGCATGCTGTAAAGCAGTGCCGAAGCATGGCCGCAGGAGAGGATGAAACGGTCGCGCCCTGCCCAGTCCGGGTTCTTCGGGTTGTGGCGCAGGTGGTGGCGATAAAGCAGATAGGCAATCGGGGCTGCTTCCATCGGGGTGCCCGGATGGCCGGAATTGGCTTTTTCGACCATGTCGGCGGCCAGTAAGCGGATGGTGTCAACGGCAGCGCGTGCCTCAGTCTGTTCAAACGATTGTGCGGTCATGAATCTCTCCTCGAGCGGCAAATTTGTGGCGACATTCAAACAGGAACCGGGAAATTTTGCAACCCTGCTTTGCCCGGGGTTTCGGGCGGCATGGCTAACCATCGGGGATTATAGAAGTATCGGTGATCATCGGGGGCGAAATAACCGGGAGTGAGTCGGGCAAAATGTACCTTGACGGGTGATATAAGGAAGAATCTCCGGGCCATTGTTATCGGTCCGGACGCATTGTTCCGGGTTTGAAAGCCGAAAGTTCGAACAGTCATGGCCGGTGGCAGGCTGAATGTCTGACGATTCAGCTTGAAGAGAGTCCCCCTGCTGTTCTGGCGAAGTGTCATTTTGAAGGGTGCGAAAGGTGTCGCGGTTGCAACCGGATCGGATGTGCCGTTGTCCCTTCGCAGCTTTCCTCAGTTGATGCGGAAACCGCAGTGGTCACGTAACATGGCGAGATCCTTTTTCCGATCCCCCGTCCAGAGTGACAACAGCTTTTCGGCGAGGGTGATGCCGCTGTGTGCAATCTCATTGACCCCATCGAGGAAGATGGTTTCATCGAGACCGTGCTGGCTGACAGCCGCCTGCCGTTTCAGACCTGAAGCGGAAAGGTCGAGAACCTGCAACGCCAAATCCTGGAGGGTGCGCTTCCCCGACGGGGCCTGCAGCCCTTTCCGCCACGACTGTCGGTAGCTCAGCAGATGTTCGTCCAGGTCCATGTCGCGAAACAGGTCCCACGTCGCGGACATTGCTTCAGCGTCGTACAGGACCCCCTTGAGCAGGGCGGCCATGGCGAGAGTCAGATTCGGGGGAAGCGCATCGGCGCTGCGAACTTCGATCTGGGGGCGCAGGCGGGCCTCAGGAAACAGGGTGGAGAGATGCAGGTCCCAGTCGGTCAGGGTTGGCTCGATTCCTTCGAACCCTTCGGACATGTAGCGGCGGAAGGTCAGTCTGTCGCGGGTCAGGTCGATCAAGCCGCCATCCCTGATGATAAAGTACATCGGAACGTCCAAGGCGTATTCGACATATGTGGTGAAACTGGCCCCATCCTTGAGTAGCTCGGTAATCAGACCGCATCGGTCCGCATCGGTTCGGGCCCAAATCTCGCCACGGCTGGAGAGGAAGCCGCTCGGTTTGCCGTCCATGAAGGGTGAGTTGGCGAACAGGGCATACAGCAGGGGGGAGAGGGCGAAGCAAAGTCGCAATTTTTCGACCCCGTCAGTTTCGTCAGCGAAATCGAAATTGACTTGCAGGCCGGCGCTTTGCTTCATCATTCTCTGGCCCATATCACCCGTACGCATCATGTAGGGGCCCATGATGCCGTAGCGCTTTTTGGGTAGCCAGTCGATTTTTTCCAGCGGGGTGAAGGGTTGTACTCCGAGGCCCAGAAACGCCAAGCCGAGGGATTCTCCGGTTTGCAGAATTGTGTGAATGTGTTCCTGGAGGTCTCCAGCGCTACAATGCAGGTCGGGACAGAAGCGCCCGGAATGTTCCAACTGTCCCCCCGGTTCGAGTGTGATGGATGAATGCTTTCCGAACAGCGCCATCAGGTACCCGTCTTCACGGATTTCACGCCAGTCGCCGGTAGCGGCTAACGTTTCGAGCAATCGACCGATCTGGACATGGTCTGCCGCCTCACCTGTTACGGCATCCACCACCAGTTTTTCGCTTTCGACTCCGACGCCCCAATCGGGACGGGGCCTGGCGCCTGCAAGAAGGTATTCAAGCAGGTCCTGTCTGCCGGTGATCGGAGCGTTTAGCTCGGTTTTTGCCAAGGTGCTCATTAGGTCAAGGATACCACTGTTGAACGGTTGGAGTGGTGCTTTTCAAATGGTGTCGATATTTTGCCGAGCAATGATAGAACGGGCCGGCTGAAGGCCGACCCGCTCTATTGGTTGGTATCTTCTGGCGATGAGAGGATCGATTAACTGCCAAGGTACTTCGGAACCACTTCGGCGATGGTTTCGAAGATCTTGGTGAACTCGGCCTCGTTTCGCTCCAGAAGAGTGATGCGGAAACCGCGCTCCGGCGTGCAGAAAGAGGAAATCGGTACCACGCAGATGCCGGTCGAGCCAAGCAGGTAGTAAACGAATCGCTTGTCATGGGAAACATTGGGCTTGTTGACCAGGTCCTCCACCAGGGTCTTGACCTCCGGGTTCGGAATCGGCAGCGACTGCTGGTTGTTCAACCTTCCCCGCTCGAACACCACGCTCATATAAAACGCGCCATTGGTCCGATTGACTTCGAGACCGTCGACATCTTTGAGCAGATTATAGGCGATGTTGGAGAACTTTTCATAACGCGCTCTTCTCTCGTCCAGGTACGACTGATATTCCGGGTGGCTCAAGATCTGCGGGATCGCTTTTTGCGGCAGGGTGGTGGAGCAGACTTCAACCATTTTGGAGTCGAGGATGCTCTGAATGTAGCGTTCGAACATCACATCCTTGTCGGCATTGTAAACTTCGATCCAGCCGCAACGCGAACCGGGCCAGGGCACCTCCTTGCTGATCCCCTTCATCGAGATGCAGGGGACATCCCCGATCAGGTCGGAGATCGGCCTGGTCGTCTGGCCGTTGTAGACCAGGTTCAGGTAGATTTCATCAATGATGATGAAAAGGTCAAACTCTTTAGCGAGCTCGATCATCTCCCGAAGAATTCGTTCCGGGTAGACCGCACCGGTCGGGTTGTCCGGATTGATGATAAGGATGCCGGAGATGGCCGGGTTATATTTGATCGAAAGCCGCAAATCGTCAAGGTCCGGATACCAGTTGTTATGGGGGTCGAGGCGATAGGTGACCGGCTTCTGTCCGGAGTGGGCGCCTTCGGCCGAGGAGTGAGTCGAATAGGTGGGGGAGGGGCCGATAACGCGGGATTCACGCCGGAGCAGGCCGTATACCTTCTGGATGGCGTCGCCAAGGCCATTGAAGAAGATAATGTCGTTCGGGGTGACCTGGACATGACCACGACTGTTTGTCCGGTCGGCTAGAAATTGCCTGGTTTCCGGGACGCCACGGGTTGCACAGTAGCCATAGGTGCAATCTTTCATGGCGAGATCGGCGACAATTTTTTTCATCCATTTGGGGATTTTTTCACCTTTTGCGATCGGATCCCCGATATTCTCCATGTTGGTTTTGATACCGAGTTCCTTGAGTTTGTCGGCAATATCGACAATCGCACGAATTTCGTAGGTCCACTCCCCCGCGCCGATATGAACGATGTTGTTACGCATGAATTTGCTCCCCAGTTTTTTGGATGACGTCCATAAAAAAAGGCCATGGACTCTCTGCCATGGCCTGGTTGATTCGATGTGTGGATCTCTAGTCCCAAGCAGAGGCAGGTTCGGCACAGACGGCTGCGGCGGCTGCCGCGCTGGTAGCTCGGATGGATGCAATCTGCCACGGGTGTGAAATCAGCATGGGTAGAGTCCTCTTTGACTGTTGGAGTGTTTGGTTATCACACCAGATAAAAAATGTCAATCTGTTTCAGGGTCGTCCTGGGATTGGGCAATCGGATATCGGGTGTTGTGACTCAAAATTGCCTGCGTCGACGCCCTGATACTTTTCCCATGATCCAGCCGATAAACAGAACTCCGGCACCGGCAAGGAACCACCTGATGATTCCCTTGGTGAGGAGTTGCTCGTTTTCTTCCCGCAGCCTTTCGGTTTCGGTTGACAGCTGTTGATTTTTGGTTTTGAGCAGATCTCGTTCGCGGATGATATCGAGTAATTTTTCTGAGTCGTCAACCAGCGCGTCGTAGCGTTGCTGCAGTTCTTTCCGGTTCTCTTTTTCCGAGTTTACCTGCTGTTGAAGCCTGTTGATCGCGTCGGCCTGTTTTTCGGATGACCGGGACAGCTCCGCGGTCTTTGCCAGCTTCCGCTCAAGGGAGTCGATTCGTTTTTGCAGGCTCGCAATCGTCGTGGTTTTGGGTAGTTCGGTCGTCAGGTATTGAGTCTTGATGAAGCCTTCAGTCCCGTCCTGGGTACGAACTTTCACAAACCGACCGTTCTCCGACAGGATCTCAACGGCTTCGTCGCTGGCAAGTCGGGCCATGGCTGTCGCCTGGTCAGAAGGTTCGGAGCGCAGAATCAGGATCAAACGGTCAGAGACATAACGGGTCTCGGCCGGGAGGTTGGAGGGGGTCAGGGAGAAGCCGAGAAGGGCCAGGACGACAACGGTCAAAAAGCGGTGCACCATCTCTCTCCTTCAAAATGACAATGCCGGGTCACTCGACTCGGCCCAGGGATACAGCAGGGCTGTCCCACTCGAAGACAGGTCTATCTAAATGTGGATAGGCGAAAGCGCAGGCTCGCGTCCATCGGGATGTGTCGGTTCGGCTTGATAACCCGGTTGTTTCGTGAGCCGGATTTTCTCCTTGCCATTGCTGGTGGCGCTATTTGTTGTCGGCCGTTTTGTCGGCGGCAGCAGGGTTGGCATGGACGTCGACCAGGACCCGCAGAGCCTCGCCGACCGCCGGATCCTCGCGCGTCTCTTTAACCCACTCCTGGAACTTTTCTTCTTCGTTCAGCTTTTTCCCTTCTTCACGGCGATCGGAGGCATCACTCGCACCATGGGGAGCGTCACCCAGCATCTCATCATCATCCAGGCGCTCATCGCGGGCCACATCGAGATTGAGGGAGACTTTGGTTTTGTCACGACGTTCTTTGGCTTTGTCGGAGTCCGTGACGATTTTTTGAAATTCTTCGTCGGATGAAATGCGGCGGCTGCTCTTTTGCCGGAGCAGGTCCAGATTGGCCAGCGGCTCTTGCCAGCGGACATGGTCAGCAGCTTCGACCGTGTCCCAGGGGAGCACGTTGTCCATGTGTTTTTCACCGCTCTCGACATGCTGCATACGGTTCGGCAGTATCAGGTCAGAGCTGACACCGCGTTCTTGCGTGGAGCCGCCGTTGACCCGGTAAAACTTCTGTGTCGTTACCTTCAGGGCGCCAAGCGGCTTATATTTCCCCATGTTCCTGAAGGGGATGGCCCGGTCGAGGTCGAGAATCGTCTGCACGGTCCCTTTGCCATAGGTATGGTCGCTGCCGAGGATGTAGCCGCGCCCGTAGTCCTGCAGCGCTGCGGCCAGAATTTCCGAGGCGGATGCGCTGAACTGGTTGACCAGAACCACGACCGGCCCGTCATAAGTGACATCACCGTCCCGGTCGGCAAGAATCTTGACTTTTCCTTCACTGGTCTTGACCTGAACGACGGGACCCTTTTGAATGAACAGGCCGGTGATCTCGACCGCGTCCGTCAAAGCGCCACCACCATTGTTGCGCAGGTCGAGAACCAGGCCGTCAATCCGACTGTTGTTAAGTCGTTTGAGAGCTATTTCGACATCTTCGGTGACATTTCGACCGGTGCCGCCGTTAAACGGACTCTGAAAGTCCCGATAAAAACTCGGGATTTTGATGTAACCAAAGGTCTTTCCGGTGGTCTCGTCGGGCAAGGTGGTTGATTTAACAAAGGTTTCGTCAATTTCAACGACATCCCGGACGATGGCGATCACCTTCCGTTTGCCGTCCGGTTTGCGGACCGTCAGCCGGACTTCGGTCCCTTTCGGACCACGGATCAATTCGACTGCATCTCGTAGCCGGGTATCGGTAACATCGACCGCTTCTTCGGCCCCCTGGGCAACGGCAAGGATGATATCTTCGGCATCAAGATCCCCCTGGCGGGAGGCAGCGCTGCCGGGGATAATCCGGACCACTTTGATGAAACCGTCCTCCTCGCGCAGTGTCGCCCCGATCCCTTCGAGTGATCCCCTCATACCGATTTCGAAATCCTCTTTTTGCTTGGGCGGAAAATAGGTCGTGTGGGGATCGAATGCACGGGTGACCGCATTGAAGTAGCGATCGTAATGGTCACGAATCGTATCTTTCTGCAGGCGGGTAAAAAGGTGAGAGAAGCGATTTTCGATTTTTTCCGTCGCTTCCTTGTTTAATTCTTCCCGGGATTTCTCACCTTCGTCGTCTTCCAGGATCAGCATTCGGGTCAGGACCTGGTATTTCAGTATTTTTCGCCAGCGTTCCTTGAGCTGCTTCTCGTTCGCGCACCAGTCGAGTTTTTCAGGATCGGTTTCAAACGACTCTCGAATGCTGAAATCAAAACCTTTTTTCAGGATGGCTTCGGTGATGTTGCGCACCTGGTCAATCCGGTTGTTGAGCATTTCTTTTGTCAGAACCGGCAGCTTGATGTTGCCCCGGTTGATTTCATCGTCAATTTGGGTGGCAAAGGGCTTGAGCTTTTCGATGTCCTGTTTCAGGAGGAAGCGTTTCTGAAAATCGAGCTGTTTCAGGTAAAGGTCGAATGCCGCCTGGGACAGAGTGTCATCGAATGGTTTGTGGCTGAAATGATGCCTGGTCAGCTGTTGACGAAGTACGTAGGAAAGGAGCTTGGCACGATTCCCTTCCCTGTCGGAATCGTTTTCATCCTCGGTTGCTGCAAAAGATGTCAAGCACGTGAGTGCCAGTAAAAAGCCTGTAAGGCAGAGAATCAGGGTTCGACGCAAATATATCATCCGTTTTTTTCCAGTTGTTGCCGACCGTTCTGACGAAACATTGCCGGTGAGTTGATAAACACCGGACAATGTAACACAGGAAAACTGTCGTAGGCAATTCAAGGTTTGGTTTCTCCGGGGTTTTTTTCGGTCGTCTTGGACTGCTCCGGCGAGAAGAGATCTTTCTCCCGCAATGAGTCAAGCACGGTCTGGATTGCAGGGAGGTAACGGCCATAATCGTCAGCCAGGGTTCGGTAGGAGAGCCAGATGTAATCATCACCGAACTCGAAAACGAGTTGCAGGTGTCCGAACAGTTTCATCCCCCCCTTTTTGTCGGGTGCCGGAAGAATAGCAACCAGGTAGGGCGCCCACTGGTTGGCGACCCACATCTTTTCCCGTTGACGGACAATCCCGCCGATAACTTCAAGGTCGCGCTCTGCGAGGTTGAGCTGCCCCTCGGCGGAGCTTCCGGGGCTGTTCAGTTTCGGTTTCCGCTCTATCTCCAGTCGGATGTCTTTTTCTTCCGCATGCCTGGGTTGCAGCAGGACCCTTTTATCCGTTCGCAACCAGGACATGCTCCAGTTTTTTGGGTAGTGAAAGCTACAGGGCCAGGCTTCGGGTGCAAAGGAAGGAAGATGCGACAAGGTTTTCGCAACGCCTGACTGTTTTCCGGGTCGATCCAAACTGAGGCTCGGGTGCTGAACCTGAATGGTGTATTCGGGGGGGAGCATGACGGGAACCGTATTGTGCTGAGCCGGCGCGACATTCTCCCCCTCCATGGTGATATAGGGGCCGTCATTGCTCAAACGGGCTCCGCACCATCCTTTTTCGCAAACCTTGGGGCCGAAGGTCGTCTTGACGCTGATATAGCCGCTTCGTTCGGTGGCGTCGACACGGCATCGGACCGAGGTTTCCCCTGCCGCCCGACAGACGGTTCTTTCCTCGTGGGGATTGGGACTGAAACCGTAGAGGGCCAAATCAATTTCTGCGTCGGCGGGCAGGTTTTCCAGAAGAACCTGGATGGAGGCGGGGGATGGGAGAAGAATGCGGTAGAAGTCGGCTGAATCATTGATGGAGCCTGAGATCTCTTCTTTGACGGAGACCTGGGTCGCTTTTTCCAAAGCATTGTTCGGTTCAACCTCCTGCCCGGCAAAGCCTGAAGATACCGAACAGAGAAGCCATGCTGGAAGAATCAACAGTATCAGGCTCTTGGGGTGCATTCATCCTCCTCCTGGGTTGCCAATATTTGTGAATAAAAAATCAGAAACTTAACTCGACATGGTTGGGGGTTTTGAACTGCCCCCTTCAGTTGAGTAACTTAAAGAAAATAATACCCGCAATAAATGGGGGAGTAAAGGAGCCACCTCGGCATTCGTCCTTTTGTTCGGCACCATGCCGCATGTTTCATTTAGGGCACCGAACTTTTTATTTTTTGCCTAAGGCCTTTCCCTTGGCGGGTTTCTTCTCACCGGATGGGGTGTTCTGACCGTCGCACACGATCTGTCGAATCGCCAACCAGTTGATCAGCAGGACAATTCCGACGCCGGCGATAATGATTGTCTGGGACCCGGACAGCAGTTTGGTTCCGAGTGACCCGACAGAAAAGACAACCATAAAACCGCTGGCGAGAAATTTGACAGCCTGGAGAGAGCCGATCCCCCCATTTTGCCAGGCCCAGCTCAGAATCCCGAAATTCAACAACCCGCAGCCGATGACCAGGTAGGCGAAAAACCAGGCCAGGCTCAAGGTTTCGGTCGACAGGACGACTGAGAGGCCGAAAAAGATAAAGCAAAATGAACCGCAGGCGCTGAGCAGGCTCAAAATGATGGTGAGGGTGGAACGGCGGGTCCCCATGGGGTCAGTCCTTCCTTAAGTCAAAAGTTGAGTTCAGGTGTTCTCCCGCAATAGGCGGAACAGCTTCCTGGCTGCAGCCTTGTCGCCGTTTCGGGCGGCCCGGGAGAGTTGGACGAGTGATGTTGTGGCGAGGTTCGGATGAATATTGATGAGATCGGTGAGGGCCTGATCTGCGGTCTCCGTCTGGCACAGCCTGTCTCGCCACTGTTCGAGGTCGTGAAATTTTTCTTGTTCGGCCCAGTGCGCGGTTGTCTGCCCGGTGAGGAAATCGGCCACGATGGTCATCGCTTCCTCGTCCTGCCTGAGCAGGGCGGCCAGATGTTTGACCGCGCGTTTGCGCGAGGAAAATCCCTTGGTGTTGCGTGCTGTTTCGAGGGCCTCTCCCAGGTTAGGTGGCAGGTCCAGTCCCTGCAGGTCGTTGGCCTGCAGGTCGGTAATCTGCTGTGCGTGTTGTTCCACCAGCTTCGCGGCACGCTTGCGGGCGCTCCGTCCACGTCCTTCGTCGCGTTCGATCATCAAAAATCCTTCCTGCTGTCGAGGAGCAGGGTCACCGGGCCGTCATTGACCAGTTCGACCTCCATGTTGGCCTGGAAGACCCCGGTTGCAACTGGCAACCCCCGACTGCGGAGTTGTTCAACGAAGCAGAGGTAGAGTCTGTCGGCGACCTCCGGTGGGGCGGCGTCCGAAAAACCGGGACGACGTCCCTTGCGGCAGTCGCCGTAAAGGGTGAATTGTGAAACGACCAGGAGTTCACCGCCGATGTCGGCGACGGAGAGGTTCATTTTGCCCGCCTCGTCCTCAAATATCCTCAGGCCCGAGGTTTTATCGGCCAGGAACGTCGCATCCAGCTCCGAATCCCCTTGACCGACACCCAACAGGACCAGCAGCCCGGCTTCGATGCTCCCGACGACCTTCCCCGCCACTTTCACCTGCGCCCGGCTGACCCGTTGCAAAACAGCACGCACTCTTTATGCCTCCCCGGCCAGGCGTCTGAGCAAAGCCAGGTTTTTCAAATCCCACTCGTTGTCGTCCCCCTTGGGGGTCTCGAGAATTTTCGGGATCCGGAGGAAACGTTCATCTCGCATCAGGCAACCAAAGCCGGTCTCTCCGATGGTCCCCTGCCCGATATGGTCATGACGGTCGACCCGGGAGCCGCACGGTTTTTTACAATCGTTAACATGAAAGACGTGGATTTTCTCCGTCCCGACCAAACGGTCAAATTCATCCATCACCTCTGCGTAGCCGGCCTCGGTTGAGAGGTCGTACCCGGCGGCAAAAGCGTGGCATGTATCGAAACAAACCCCGAAGTCCACTTGCGGAACAAGGTCCATGATTTTGGCCAGATGCTCGAAACGGTATCCGAGATTGGTCCCCTGTCCTGCGGTGTTCTCCAGCAGGACAGTCACGTCATCCGGGGAATCAGCAAGAATTCCGGACAGGGAGGCCGCAACCTTCTGCAGCCCTGCCTCCTCACCTTCGCCGAGGTGGGAGCCCGGGTGCATCACCAGACCGGAAATTCCGAGCTGGTGACAACGCATGAGCTCGTCAGCAAAGGCACGTTTCGATTTTTCCAATTTCTCTTCGTCGGTGGCGGCGAGGTTGATCAGGTAGGTGTCATGGGCGATCACCGGACCGATGCTGCTCGCTTCCCAGTTCTCTTTGAATTGGGCGGCACTTTCGGCGCTGATCGGTTTGGCGCGCCACTGGCTGGCGTTCTTGGTAAAGATCTGCATGGCGGTGCAGCCGACTTCTTCGCCGCGGGCGAAGGCGAGTTCGACACCGCCCGAAATGGACATGTGGGAGCCGACAGGTTGCATGTATTCAGTCCTTGGGTCTGTTTGTCTGTTTCTGAAGCAGGCGGGCGGCGCAGGCAGCATCCGGAACCTGGTGGTCGATCCAGTTGCCAGTGGTGCCGGAGCCGACATGAACGGTTGTCATGCCGAGTTGCTTGGCGGTCTGGAGATTCGGCAGGCTGTCCTCGATCATGACGCAGTCGTCGCCTATGGCGTTGAGCTGTTGCAGAACCCCCCGGTAAGGGTCGATTTTCGGTTTCGGCTGGTAGTCAGCGATGCGGATGTCGAAGATGGAGACGAACAGGTCATCAAGGCCGAGTGCCGCGATGACCCGCTCCGCGTGGTCCCGGGACCCGTTGGTGAAGACATAACATTCTGCCGGGATCTGGCTGATGGCTAGGCGCAGGGACGGGTCAGGCTGCAATCGTGTCGTGACATCGACATCATGCACATAATCGAGATAGTCTTCCGGGTCGACTTGGTAGTGCCGGATTAACCCCTGCAGGGTGGCCCCGTATTCCGTCCAGTAGCGGCGTCGCAACCCGTCGACTTCCCCATCCGGAATCGCCACCACCTCTTTCATGTAGTGGTTGATCCGGATATCGATCAGGGAGAACAGGTCCCGTTCTGCCGGGTAGAGGGTGTTGTCAAGATCAAATAAAATCGCTTTCATCGTCGGTTCAGCCCCCGGTCGCCAGTTGGAGCGCCCGGCGGATCAAATCGGCCTTCTGCCGATAACCCTCCGGAAGCAGGAGACGTTCGTCATGGGGCCGGCTCCAAATCGGTTGCGGCCAGAGTGGGTCATCGTCAAAGCGGGGCACCAGGTGCCAATGGATATGCGGTACCATGTTGCCGAGCAGTTCGTAGTTTATCTTGGTCGGCTGATAGACCGTTGCCAGAGCGGCGGCCACGATCGAGACCTCGTCCATCAAAACTCGCCGGGCGCGCTCTTCGAGGTGAAAAAGTTCGGTGACGTGCTGCTTGGTGAACAGCAAGGTGTAGCCGGGGAAGAACTGGTCACGGTTCAGGATGACATAACTCTGTTCCAGTTCGATGATCCTCTGGTCAGTATCCTCCTCCCAGCGTGGGCACATTGGGCAACTCATGTCGGCCACTCTCCCGAGAAAACTTCGACGGTCGGTCCGGTCAGGTAGACGTGGTCGTCCTCCGCCCACTCGAGCAGCAGGTCGCCGCCCGGCAGGTGGGCCTGGAGACGACGTTCCGTTCGCCCGGTCAAAACCCCGGCAACGCAGGCTGCCGAGGCCCCGGTCCCACAGGCCAGCGTCTCTCCCGCCCCACGCTCCCAGGTTCGCTGACGTACCTCGTGCTTGTTCAGGACCTCAACGAAGATCACGTTGACCCGTTCCGGGAACCAGCTGTGATGCTCGATGATTGGACCGATTTCCCGTACCGGGAAACAGTTGATCTCATCGACGTAGATGACGCAGTGCGGGTTCCCCATGGAGAGACAGGTCGCGCGGAACTGCCTGCCTGCCACCTCGAGGTCGACGTTGATGGCCTTCTCTGCTGCGAGGCCTGACATCGGCAAGCTGCCACGATCGAGCCTGGGACGGCCCATGTTGACCCTGACCCGCTCGATTCGATCGTTTTCATCGGGGAAGAGGGTGAGAATGAGCAGGCCGGCGGCGGTTTCGACCCGTAATTCCGGTTTTTTCACCAAACCATGATCGTAGGCGTACTTGGCTACACAGCGGATGCCGTTCCCGCACATCTGGGCCTCACTTCCGTCGGCATTGAACATCCGCATCCGGACGTCCCCCTGCTCCGATGGAAGAATCAGAATCAGGCCATCCGAGCCGATGCCGAAATGACGGTCGCTCATTTCTTTTGCCAATGCAGCCGGGTCAGGAACACGCTCGACGAACCCGTCGATGTAGATATAGTCGTTTCCCGCACCGTGCATCTTGGTGAATTTCATATTGACTCCCGCGCCTAAAAGTGTGACTGATTATACGCCCATGGAGTATGAACCACAAGGCGTCGTCCGTTGACCGGTGTCGTGCAGTTGGTTACGATGAAGGCGTATGGATGAAAATTGTTCTTTCAGAAAATTTTGGCAGCGACGGTGACCTCCCCGCTTGCGGTGGGTGGCCCAAGAGGAGAAGCAGATGGCCTACGGATTGAAAACGAAAATATGGCAGACCGGTCAACTCGACTGGTATGGCATGGTCGACAATGAAGATCAGTACCTTGGCAGTCGAGAGTTCCCCCTTCCTCCCGAAGAGGGGGACGCCTGGACCGTCGTCAAGACAGGCGATCAGTTTAAAATTATCAACGGTGAGATCCGCAAGGTCGGGAATGTCGAACCGCAGATCCCGGAATGGCTCTAACCATGGAACTTCAGATCCTGCAACGCATTGCCGGTCGTTCTGATAACTTTTCCTACCTGGTTTTTTGCCCGGAGACCCGCCGGGGAATGGCGGTTGATCCGGCGTGCGACCCCGATGGCCTGTTGTCCCTCGCGCGTGAACAGGAGGTGACGATCGAGATCGTCGCCAATACTCACGGTCATCTTGACCATATCTCCGGCAATGATACTTTGCTGGCCGCCACGGGAGCGAAACTCGCCGCGCATCCCGACGACGTTCCTCAGGCAGATATCCCGTTGCAGGAAGGGAGCAGCATCCCCGTCGGAGACGGTATGGTGGAGGTCCTGCATACGCCGGGGCATACTCCGGGCGGGGTCGTATTCCGGCTGCCGGATGCCATTGTCACCGGAGACACCCTGTTCGTCAGTCGTTGCGGTCGTGCCGATCTGGCGGGCAGTGATGTGCGGATGTTATACCGGAGCCTGCAACGCCTGAAGGCTCTTCCTCCGGAGACAAAAGTCTATCCGGGACACAATTACGGACCACAGCCGGTTTCGACCATCGGGTGGGAACAGGAGAATAACGAGTTTCTCCGATGCGCCGATGTTGATAGTTTCATCCGATTGCGAATGGGTTGAGGTCGTTGACGTTTGCTTTGGTTAAAGGAGTTCACTGTGTTGGAGAATGGAAAATTGTTTCTGCTTCGTTTGCTGGTTTTGACCTCTCTGTTGGCGATGGCCGTTCCAGTGTGGGGGCTCAGCCCGGCGACCTACAAAGATGGTGACAAGATCATCAATCGGGACCAGATCGTTCAGGCCGGGACCGTCCTTGCCTATGCAGGCGCGAAAAAACTTGAAGATTTCCTGCAGAGGACGGTCGAATCCGGGACGCTGACTGAGGAAGACCTGTTTGACGAGCAATACCAGGAAAAGGTTGTTGATGACGCCACCTTTTACAGCAACCGGTTCAATGACCATTTCGATCAAAATCTGCCGGAGTTGTTTCAACCGTTTTTCGATAGCGACAAGGTCCTGTTCGCTTTTGCCATGGACCGAAACGGCTATGTCCCGACCCATCTGCCGGATCTTGTGGAGCTGAGTGATCGGATTCTGGAGGATGAAATTACAAAGTCCATCCTCGGAGACCGGAGGGTGGTTCACCTGGAAATTTATCCGAAACAGCAGGCAGGGAAAAAACAGGCTGTTTTTGATTTTTCGTCGCCGGTTTCAATTGATGGGCAGCTCTGGGGGTATTTCCGCACAGGGTTAGTTTTTGAACTCGGTAGGTGATAAAATCAGCCTGAGCGGGCATTTTCCACGCCGGGAAGGCATTTCCCGGCCCCCTGTTTACCGATCATGGTCCCAGAGAAGAAGGTTGTTGTCGAAGTCGATCTGGTAGGGGTGATTTCGCAGGACATCCATGCCGAGCAGCCCGTCGATGCCGTTGGTGTTACCCTGGTCGGGCAGGACGAAAACCCGGATGTCCCGGTACTCGAAGGGACCGACTTCGAGCTGGTCGAGCTCGACGACGTTTCCCTCAGAAATATGTCCGCCGGCGAGTGTGCCGCGGATTTTTTTGCCCGGTCTCAAATTCAGTCGCTCGACCCGGCTTCTGTACAGAACCGTCATCGTCGCACCGGTGTCGAGTATCAGGCGAAGTGTGGTTGACCTGCCTCGTTGCTTGATCCGGACCGGTACGAGGACTTGATTGCCGCGGATGGTGACCGGCAAGGTCATCTCCTTGAGACGCGCCTGTTCCTTCCGGAGTTTCTCCTCGGCCAATTCCAACGCCTTGTCCTGCTCTGCCTCCGCTCTTTGCTTTTCATAGAGCGCTTGCCGCTCGTCATGGGAGAGGTGGTCGTATTTTCCCTGGTGTTTTTCCGCATCGTTCCTGAATTGAACGGGGATTTTTGTTTTGTCATCGACAAAGACGGGATTCCCATTGTCGTCGATATACTTGAAATAGGCCCCCAGTCCCTGGCTGCAGAGGCAGCTCAGCAGAATAGCTGTCAAAATAGCTGTCCGTGCCATCCTGGGCAGGCTGTAAAAAGTGTGTGTCAAAGCAATCATTGCTGTTTTTGCTTTCTATCCGAGCCTTTCGTTTCTGGGGTGTCTCTCCACCTTTGTTACCCCGTAATATCCTATCAGAATCGCTTCGGCGGCATCGTGACGCAATGACGTGGGGCGCGGCGCCCGGCTACCATCGATAATTTTGCGAGCCAGTTCAATTGCTGCTGTTTTTGCGTCCTGCCCGGTTCGTCGCTGGCGGGGGATAAGCAAATCTCGACGCCACCGCTCGGCGCTGATGAGCGAAACGTCGAGTCCGATCTTTTTTGCTTCCTTGAGCCAGATGTCGGCCAGGGGCCCGCCCCCCTCGAGGATCAATCGCTCCAGGCCATGAATTTCGAAGAGCAGTTTCGGAACGGCCCGCCGCAGCCTGGTTGTTGACCCGAAATTTGTCGAGCGGTACCAGCACAAGATCCCTTCCCGGTCGAAGCAGGCCAAACCGCTTTTAAGTCCGAGGTCGACAGCCAGCAGCATCTCAGTCGGCGTCGATCTGGACGCGGGCAAAACCGCCGCCCGGTGTGCGCAGGTTGGTCACCTGGCCCCGGTAGAGCCTGGCGGCTATCCCGATGCAGTGGTTGCGATAGACGAAGAGCCGAAAATCGGTTTTGAAATCCTCTTCTGCCGTTTCTGTCAGGCTTGGCGGCACCTCGTCCTGAACCAGGGTTCCCGCCGGGTCCAGTTCCCGGAACCTTTTCCGGCTGATTGATCGTCCGGCCAGGACCCCTTTACCACCGAATCGGGAGACTGGCTTGAATATCAGCGACTTGCGGCGTGTCCAAAGCTCTTCGGGGTCGAGGTCCGCCAGCAGTGTGCTGCGCGGGATGGTCTCCCGGAGGATTTGGGTCGTCTTCTCGGAGAGGGGGAGGCCGGCCATCTCCTCCTCATCGCTCCAGAGGGCCATGCGACGTTTGTCCGCCAGAAGGCCGTAGACGAAAGGGTTGGGAGAAAGACAGACCGTCTTTGCAAGATAGGCGGCGCGGAGTCCGGCCATGTCGGGCTGCTCCAGGTAGAAGTCGCAGTGCCGATTGTAAACCAGGTCGATCCTTTCTCCGTTGATTCGAACTCCGGTGGTGTCAGTCTCAAGATCGCCCGGATCATGGATGGAACAGTCGATGCCGTTGCTTTGAAACAGGTTGCACAAGGTCGCCATCTCCGGGTAGAGACCCTGGTCGGCCGGGGTTTCGTCGATAATGGCGATCCGTTGCAGGGGACGTGTCGTCATGGCAAAACGTCGCCACTCTTCATGGAAGGTTGCGAGAAATCGCTCGATGAAGCGTCCACCGGGGAGGCTGTTGTCAGGATGGTCCGGGAATGCGGCTCGGTAGGCGTACATCGCCCCGCCCGCGTTGGTATTGACTTCAATCAGGCGAGGTCCGTCAGGTCCCAGGTGAAAGTCATAACCCATCATCACGGCATCATGTCCCGGGTCGAAACGGGCGACCTCCGGGATGTCGGCCCTGATTCGGGCCCTGTATTCCGGCAGCTGTTGCAAATGGAAAAGACTCCGCACCAGACGCAGCATGGAATGGGCCGCGCGACGAGGGAGGTGTGCAGGGTGAAAACTGATGGCGTCTTGGTTGAGTTCCATGAATGGCTCCATGAATCCATCTTGCCACAGGCAAAGATTCACGGCAATTGGGATCGATCTGAAAACGAGCCGCCTGTTGCCGGGCTCTGGAATATCTGCCAAACTGAATGAAGTTATGTGCCTGATTCTCTTTGCATACCGGGTTCATCCCGACTATCGGTTGCTGTTGGCAGCCAACCGGGATGAATTTTATCGTCGTCCGACAGCGCCGGCCCGTTTCTGGGAAGATTCGCCCGATCTCTTGGCCGGACGAGATCTCGAGGCCGGAGGGAGCTGGTGCGGGATCACGAAAAGTGGGCGGGTCGCTATGGTGACCAATGTTCGTGATGATGCCGAGAAGCGTCCGGGGGGGCGTTCCCGTGGAGAATTGGTCAGCCGGTTCCTGCAGCAGTCGTCCGACCCATCCGCATACCTTCGGCAAGTCCAGCAGAAACGTCATGCGTACAAGGGCTTCAACCTGCTGGTCGGAGCTAGGGAGGATTTATTTTATTATAGCAATCGGCAGAACCGTATACATCGGTTAAAGCCCGGGATTTACGGTTTGAGCAATCACCTGCTTGACACTGATTGGCCGAAAGTCCGTCACGGCAAGAACGCTGTGGCCGATCTTCTGTGCGGTGAGCCTTACCCCGAGGCGTGGTTTGAGGTGTTGGCCGACCGTTGGCAACCACCTGATCGGGAACTCCCCGATACCGGTTTCGGGCTTGAGTGGGAGCGGCTTCTGGCAACGCGGTTTATCTGCAGTGAAATGTATGGAACGCGTAGTTCCACGCTACTATTTTGGCGTAAAGATGATAGAATCCAATACATAGAACGGAGATTTGAGGTTCATTCAATGGAAATATCGGGTGAAAGCAGCTGGATTTTTTCATTGTCGGCCGAGATTGAAGATTGATACCCTGTTTTCGGTTTAAAAATGACAGAAAATGAGAAATTACCACTCTGGAGGCTGTTTTGGCTGATGCTGCCCATTTGAATGACATGCAGATCCCCGAAGAGTTACCACTGCTGCCGGTCAGGGATGTGGTGGTTTTCCCGCACATGATCCTGCCTTTGTTCGTCGGTCGCGAGAAGTCGATTGCCGCGGTCGAATCGGCCCTGAAAGCGGACCGGATAATTTTCCTGGTCAGCCAGAAAGAGATGAGTGAGGAGGAACCGGGGCCGGAGGATATGTATCGGATCGGCACCGCTGCCATGATTATGCGGATGCTCAAGCTGCCGGACGGTCGTTTGAAAATACTGGTTCAGGGGATGGCCAAGGCACGCATCCGGGCCTTTTTAAGTGATACTCCCTGTTTCAGGGTCATGGTCGATGAGATTGTCGAGACTGAGCATGATGAGCTGTCGGTTGAAGTGGAAGCCCTGATGCGCACGGTGCGTGATCAGGTGACTCAGCTTTCCAATCTCGGCAAGAATCTCGCGCCGGAAGTGATGGTCGCGCTGGAAAATATTGAAGACCCGGGCAGCCTGGCCGATCTCATTGCCAGTAATCTGGGGCTTAAAATAGGCCAGACCCAGGAGTTGCACGAGATTCTCGATCCCTGGACCCGGATCAAGGCGATCAAGGATCTCCTCGCCAAGGAGCTGGAGTTGGCGACGGTGCAGAACCGTATCCAGAGCCAGGCAAAAGAGGAGATGACGAAATCCCAGCGGGAATACTTTCTGCGTGAGCAGATGCGGGCCATCAAGACTGAGTTGGGTGAAACAGATGGCCGCGCTGAGGAACTGGCGGAACTGCGCGAAGCCCTGTTGAAGGCGGAACTACCGGACGAAGTGCAGGCTGAGTCTGACAAGCAGTTGCGGCGACTGGAGTCGATGCACCCGGAAGCGGCCGAATATTCGATGCTGCGCACCTTCCTTGATTGGTTGGCTGATCTGCCATGGAATCAGGAGACCCGGGACAACCTGAATCTGAAAAAAGCCCGTAAGGTGCTCGACGAAGATCATTTCGATCTGGAAAAGATCAAGGAGCGAATCCTTGAATACCTGGCGGTCCGGAAATTGAAGAAGGACAACCAGGGGCCGGTACTCTGTTTTGTCGGACCTCCCGGGGTCGGAAAAACCAGCCTCGGCAAGTCGATCGCCCGAGCCCTGGGCCGGAATTTCGTGCGGATATCCCTCGGCGGAGTCCGGGACGAGGCGGAAATTCGCGGACATCGTCGGACCTACGTCGGTGCGTTGCCGGGCCGGGTCATCCAGGGGATGAAGCAAGCCGGTTCTAACAACCCGGTCTTCATGCTCGATGAACTCGACAAGGTCGGTTCCGATTTTCGCGGTGATCCTTCCTCCGCTTTGCTCGAGCTGCTCGATCCGGAGCAGAACTTCGCGTTTTCCGATCACTACATCAATCTGCCGTTCGATCTCTCCAAGGTCATGTTTATCGCGACCGCCAATATGCTCGATCCAATCCCCCAGGCATTGAAAGACCGTCTCGAGGTGATCCACCTTGCCGGTTACTCGACGGAGGAGAAGTTGGTGATTGCCGAGCGGTTCCTGGTCCCCAGACAGCTTGACGCCAATGGCCTTAAGCCGCGCATGATCAGTTTCGCCAAGCCGGCGCTGCTCCGGGTTATCAACGAATATACCGCCGAGGCCGGCCTGCGTAACCTCGAAAGAGAAATCGGCAGCATCTGTCGCAAGGTAGCCAGACGGTTTGCCGAAGGGAAGAAAAATTCCGTGCGGGTGACCGCCGGGCGAGTTCCGAAAATGCTCGGTCCTCCCCGTCACTTGCCGGAAGATGAGCGACAGATGGACGAAGTCGGCGTCGCCACCGGCCTGGCCTGGACGGCGGTCGGAGGTGACATCCTTTATGTCGAGGTCTCGCTGATGCCGGGGAAGGGGGAGCTTAAGCTGACCGGACAACTCGGTGACGTGATGAAGGAGAGCGCCCAGGCAGCTCTCAGTTATGCTCGTGCCCATGCCCGACAGTTGGGTATCCCGGACGACAAGTTCGCCAGCGTCGACATCCATGTCCATGTGCCGGCCGGGGCCATCCCCAAGGACGGGCCGAGCGCCGGAATCACCTTGCTGACCGCCCTGGTTTCGGCCCTGTCGAACCGTCCCGTTGGCAAAGACATCGCCATGACCGGGGAAATGACACTGCGGGGAAAAGTCTTGCCGATCGGTGGGCTGAAGGAAAAAGTGCTTGCCGCTTTGCGTGCCCGGGTTAAAAAGGTCATTATCCCGCGGAAAAATGAAAAGGACCTGGTCGATATCCCCCGCCACCTCCGCTCCAAGGTCGAGCTGATCGCCGTCGATAGTGTCGACGAGGTTCTGGATGCCGCGCTGACGAGTGATGCATGAGCTTGCATGACATAGGCGAGTTTGGTCTCATCGAGCAACTGCGTCGGAGTGTTCGGCAGGGTCCGGGGGTCAAGATCGGCATCGGTGATGATTGTGCTGCCCTTGAGGTTCCCGCAGGGGAGCTCTTGCTGGTGACCAACGACCTTTTGCTTGAGAATGTTCATTTCAGGCGCGACTGGATCGATCTGGCGGACCTGGGAGCCAAGAGTGTTGCCGTTAATTTGTCGGATATTGCGGCAATGGGAGGGGTTCCGCGCTACCTGGTCCTCGGTCTCGGCCTACCATCGTCGTTGACTTTGGGAGAAATTGACCGCTTCCTGGAGGGCTTTCTGGGGGAGGCTACGGCAAATGAGGTTTCATTGGTCGGTGGTGATACCTGCCGCGCTGAACAATTTTTGTCAGTCTCTGTGACGGCACACGGCACGATTCCAGCCTCCGAACTGGTTCGGCGCAAGGGAGGCCGTCCGGGCGACCTCCTCTATGTGTCGGGCGAGCTCGGTGGCAGCGGGCTGGCCCTTTGCCAGTTGGAGGCAGGGCAAAAGCCGGAACCGTCCCTCGCCTGCCGTCATTTTCGTCCCCGGGCGCGGCTTTCACTCGGCAGGGCTTTGGCGAGCCGAGGTCTGGTCACCTCGATGATCGATCTTTCCGATGGTTTATTGGCCGATCTCCATCACCTCCTTGCCGGGGATAGCCTCGGTGCCGTGCTTTACCTTGACAAAATGCCGGTATCTGAGGCGTTTGACAGGGTGACCGCCAGGCGTCCGGAGTGGCGAAACCTGGTTTTCAACGGAGGTGAAGATTATGAGTTACTATTCACTGTGCCGGAGCAACAGCGGTTGGAAGTCGAAAAGCTTTCCGAGGAATTCGATGTCAGGATCACCGAAGTCGGTAAAGTAAAAAAAGGTGGAAAGCCGGTCGACGTGTTGGATGCTGCCGGCAATCCGGTTTCCGTTGCGGCGGCAGGTTTCAGACATTTTTAAGCCTAAGATACTTCTCCGCCGGTGTTTTGGACCGATGTTTGCTATAATTCCCTCTTTTCTGGGGAATACTGCCATTGAAATCAGATAGTTTCCATCGATCAGACGGTCCGTGCGTCGGAAACGACATTACCGATGAGGTTTTCAGCGGAATCCGTGATATCCTGCTGGAGCAGACCGGACTGGACCTTGCCATGTACAAGGATCAGTGCATGAAACGGCGTATCGCCAGCCGGATCAGGGCCTGCGGCATGGAGCGGTGTTCCGCATATGTCGATCGCTTGCGGCGTGATCCCGACGAAGCGGAAATCCTGATTGAAACCCTGGCGATTCATGTCTCCCGGTTTTTTCGAAACCCGGAGGTCTTTGCCCTGCTGGAAGCTGAGGTTCTGCCACCGCTGATCAAATCAGCTCTGCAGCGGTCGGATCAGGTTCTCCGTATCTGGAGCGCCGGATGTTCGGGAGGGGAAGAGCCGTATTCCATGGCTCTGCTTTTGTCGGAATTGGCTCCCCCCGAATTGAACGTCGAGATCCTCGCCAGCGATATTGGGTCGGAGGTCTTGCAGCAGGCCCGAAATGGTTGTTTTGATCCGGTTCGTTTGTCCGAGGTACCGCAGCGGGTGCTGGATGAATACTTCAAGCCGGCTGGGAGTCGCCACCAATTGGTGGAATCTGTGCGTCGCCGGGTCAGGTTTTTCGACCAGAACCTTCTCACGGGTGATTATCCGAACCAAGTCGACCTGATTCTCTGCCGGAACGTATTGATTTATTTTTCGCGTGAGGACCAGGATAGAATCCTGCAACGTTTTCATATGTCTCTGAACAAGACTGGAATGTTGGTTCTCGGGACGACCGAAAGCCTATTCGGTTCAGCTCGACAACTGTTTGAAGCTTGCTACGGGAAGGAGCGGATTTTTCGCCGTATCCCCTGAGAGCTTTGGGTGACAAGGAGAGGAAACATGCGCATCGAAATCAGTTACAAGTTCATTCTCGGCTTTCTGCTGGTGGTTGCATCGATAGTCGGTCTTAATATCCTGGTGCCCCTTATCGGTATCCCGGAGCACCTGCAACAGGTGGTTACTGTCGGGTGCGCTTTATTGGTCGGCCTGGTTCTCGGCTGGATATTTTCCAAGGTGTTCACCTCAAGCATCAGGCAGCTGAGCGAGGCAGCGGACCGGCTCCGCAAAGGCGACCTGTCACGAAATATACGCCTGCGGCAAAAATGGTTCCCCGATGAAACGGATGATCTCTCTACCTCCCTTAACGGCGTTGTTGACAGTTTGAGAGAGCTTGTCGGCTATATTCGCAGTACGTCGGTCAAGACCGCGGAGTCGGCGCAGTCCCTCTCCGCCACCTCCCAGGAGGTGACGGCGTCGGCCCACGAGGTCGCCTCCACCGTCGAACAGATCAGCAACGGAGCAGAAACGCAGGCGATGCTGACCGAAAAAAGTTCCGCCATGGTCAAGGAAATGGCGATGTCGATTGATCTGGTCGCGTCTTCGGCAAAGAAGGTCGAAGCGGCTGCCAGCGATACGGTTGAGAATGCCAAACATGGCGGTGATGTCGCCGACCAGGCGATGGAGAAGATGCGCCAGGTTTTCAGCGGGGTGGAAGAGAGTGGAAAACGACTGGTGGAATTCGGTGACCAGTTGCAGCAGATCGGGCAGATTGTCGAGGTCATTACCGGGATCGCCAATAAAACCAATCTGCTCGCCCTCAATGCAACCATTGAGGCTGCTCGTGCCGGAGAGTATGGCCGCGGGTTTGCCGTGGTGGCGGAGGAAGTTCGAAAGCTGGCCGATTCAACCAGTGAATCTGCTGGTGAAATCACCGGGTTGATCAACAGCATCCGCGATGAAAGCGACAAAGTGATCCAGACAATTCAGCGCAACATGCAGGAGGTCGAAGACGGCAACGAGGCGATCGATCGAACGGGAGCGGCTTTCGAAAAGATCATCCAGACCGCTTTGACCACCCAGGATAAAGCTAACAGCATTGCTGACCTGGCCGGGAAACAGACCGAAGGTTCCAAGAGTGTCGTCAGTGCTATCGAGGAAATATCCAATGTCGTCACGGATAGTGCTGCAGCCGTCCAGGAGGTGTCCGCAGCGACCGAAGAACAATCCGCCTCCATGGAAGAACTCGCCAAACAGGCCCAGCAGCTCAGCTCTCTCGGTGAGGAGCTTCTTGACATGGTGAGCCGGTTTCATCTGGGCAGCAAAGAGGAATAGGGATGCTGCAGTTTCTGACGTTTTGGATCGGTTCGGAGCGTTACGGTCTTGAGTTGGGGCAGGTTCAGGAGGTGGTCGAAGAGCCCGTCCTGCATTATCTGCCGACTGCACCGGAGGTTCTGCCGGGTGCTTTGAACCTGCATGGGGTTGTCATCGCGGTGGTCGATCTTGCCCGTCTGCTCGGGATTGAGAGTGACCGGACAGATGTCCGCATGGTGGTGGTCGATCCTAATTTCGCAGTGGTGGCGTTACAGGTGTCCAGACTGGAAGGGGCGACCCGGATTGATCCGGAGAGCAGGATCGGGGGAGATGAAGCTTTGTTGCCGGAATGCATTACTGCCCGCTATGACACCAACGATGGTGTCATCAACGTGCTCGATGTCCCGGCAATGGTGGAAAAATTGTCGAGCATGACCGATGCTACCGGAGGATAAATAAAAATGGAAAATACGGTTTTAATCGTTGATGACGCCCTGTTCATGCGGAATATGTTGCGTGATATCTTTGACCGGACGCCCGGTTTCAAGGTGGCCGGAGAAGCGGCCAACGGGAACGAGGCGGTCGAACAGTTCCGAGAGCTTCGTCCCGACTTGGTGACCATGGATATCGTGATGCCGCTCAAATCGGGACTCGACGCCCTTGAGGAGATCATGTCGATCGATGGTAATGCCAAGGTCGTCATGTGCAGCGCCCTTGGACAGGAGGCGTTGATCCTCGATGCGGTCAAGGCGGGAGCGAAGGATTTCATCGTCAAGCCGTTTCAGGAAGACAAGGTCCGGGAGGTGGTCCAGCGGGTTCTCGGAAACGGGTAACCTTCCTGCTGCTGGATCGGGGCGATAACCGTGGATATGTCCAAGTACCAGGAATTGTTCCTGAGTGAAAGCCGGGAACATTTGGCGACGTTGAGCCGATTGCTGCTGACCCTTGAGGACGTGAAGCAGGATCGCGATACAGTCGATGCACTGTTTCGCGAAGCTCACTCCGTCAAAGGGATGGCCGCCTCCATGGGTTTTCAGCAGATGGCAGATCTCGCCCATTACCTTGAGGATTTTCTCGACCGTTTTCGTTCCGGCGGCGAGATTCTGCGGGAAGCACTTGATCGCCTGTTTGTCGGATGTGATCTGTTGGAAAAACTTCTCGACGATATTGCCGCAGATCGACCGGAGCGGAATATCCAGGGTTTCGTTCAAGGGAAAAGCGTTGAAGAGGTTTCATCGTCCCAAACAATAGCCGAGAGTTCCGTTCAAAAATTGAAGATCGCCATTGAGCTTGCCGCTGAGACAGCCGCTCCGGCGGCAAGAGCATTGCTAATCCAGACGGAGTTGGAACATCACGGAAAGCTTCTGGAGGCAACGCCGGGACGTGAGGAGCTATTGACCGGTCCGTTGATTCGGCTGATGGAGTTGACCCTTGAAACCGAACTGGAGGTCGCTGAAGTAGAAACCCTGCTGTCAGGGATGAGCGACATCGATTCAGCTGAGGTGTCCCAGGTCGTCGTTGAATCGGAGCAGCCTCGCAGGCGGCGTGAGGACAAGGAAAAATCGGTCAGGGTTCGCACCGAACTCCTCGATCGATTAATCAATCTGACCGGTGAGTTGATAACAAATCGTTACCGGTTGCATGACGCCCACCGGCATAATAATTCCAGGGAGATGACTGCCGGCCTTGAACAGTTGCGGGGTCTGCTCGACACTTTGCACCGGGATGTCCTGCAAGGGCGATTGATGCCCTTGGAGAGTATCGTCGGTCGTATTCCGCGACTTGTTCGAGCCCACTGCCGGGATGCCGGCAAGGAGATCGATCTGCACATCGAGGGAGCCGATGTCGAACTCGATCGGGCCGTGCTGGAAGGGTTCGGCGATGCGCTGGTTCACCTGGTGCGCAACGCCATCGACCATGGGATTGAAGAGGTCGGCACGGTGCAGATCCGCGCCTGGCGCGAACAAGACCAGGTTCTGCTTGAAGTTGCCGATGACGGACGAGGCATCGATCCCGATGTCGTTCGGCAAAAAGCCCTGGATAAAGGCCTTCTTCAGCCCCAACAAGCTGCCAGGCTTGGTGTTCAGGACACGATCGCGCTAATCTGTCATCCCGGTTTTTCCACCGCCGACGAAGTCACGTCGACCTCTGGACGAGGGGTTGGCATGGACGTGGTCAAAGCGACGGTGGAGCGGGTCGGCGGTAACATGGAGATTAAGTCGAAACCGGGTGAAGGCACACGGGTCCAACTGCGGCTGCCGTTATCCGCCGCCATTATCAAGGTGCTCCTGGTGTCCTGTCGCCCCCACCTCGTCGCACTTCCGATCAGTCGCATCGTTCATACGCTTGAAGTGGAACATCGGGAGATCGTCGTTTCGGGGCGGCAGCGACTGGTCCGTTTCGCCGGGGAACTGGTCCCGCTGCTCTCGTTGCGGAAAATGCTTCGGTTGGAACCGATCTCTCCGGGAGCTCTGGTGCCAGTTGCCATCAGCGAATTGCGTGGTCGCATGGTCGGATTGGTGCTGGACGGATTCATCGGTCACCGTGAAGCGTTTGTCAAAAGTCTCGCCTCGCCGTTGGACGCTCTCCCCGGGATCAACGGTGCTACGGTACTCGGTGATGGCAGATTGGTCTTCGTTATCGATCCTCAAGCATTGCTCGACGGGCGTGAATTTTCAACTTCCCAGGAACAGGTGGTCAACGAATAGTTATGATCGATCAGTTGAATTCAAGGCAACTCGATGTGCTGTGCGAGTTGAGTAATATCGGCGTCGGACATGCTGCAACAGCGCTCTCCCAGCTGTTGCAACGACCGGTCATGCTGGAAGTTCCAAAGGTCTCGGTGGTCGATATTGCAGAGGTCCCCGATCTTTTAGGCGGGCCTGAACGGTTGGTTGCCGGCGTCAGGTTGCAGGTCCTGGGCGAAGCGCGTGGGAATATCCTTCTGGTTATTCCGGCCAAGAGCGCGGGTCGTTTGGTGAGCATGCTCGGTACCGCAGGGTCGGATGAGCCTCTGGAGAGTGATCTGGCTGTGTCGACCTTGTGTGAGATCGGCAACATTCTCGCATCGAGTTACCTGAGTGTGTTGAGTGATATGATCGGTGCTCCCCTGATTCCCTCCATCCCCAAATTTGCCTACGATATGACAGGGGCGGTCATTGATGACGTCCTGGTGGAACTCGGAACCGAGGGCGACCTGGCCTTGCTCGTCGAAACAGTCTTTTTCAGTCCCCGCCATGAGAAAAGTGAAATTCGGGGACATTTTTTCCTGTTGCCGACGGCCGGGTCGCTGGCGACCCTTTTGCGTGCCGTTGGGGAGGGGCCGTGACCGACCTGCTACGTGTCGGCATCGCCGAGTTGCGGGTGGACAGGGCACCGTCAGTTCTGGCCTGTTACGGTCTCGGTTCCTGTGTCGCCATCTCGTTGTACGATCCCGAACTCTGTATCGGTGGGGTAGCGCATGCCCTGTTGCCCGGGCCGGTTGAAGATCAGGTTGTGGATCGTCCCGGGAAATTTGTTTCGACAGCTGTTGGGCATCTGGTTGATGAACTGTTGCGTCATGGGGCAGAGCAGGGACGACTTCAGGCAAAACTGTGCGGTGGTGCATCGATGTTCCAGGGATTCGGGGGGGGATCGGGCGATTCGATCGGAGAACGCAATCTGGGTGCAGCTAAGAAATCTCTCGCCGCTTACGGTATCCCGATTGTGGCTGCCGATGTCGCACTCGATTTCGGACGGACCATGGAATTCGACCTTGCGACAGGGATGATGCGGGTGCGGACCGTGCGCGGTCGTGTTAAACTCAGGGAATTGTAATTGTTTCGTATCGATGAGATGATACTTTGTCAGTTTGGTTTGTCCGGTTTTATTCCAAGGAGATGCGTGATGAAACGGTCCATGTTGTTGTCTGTCTGCCTGGTTTGCCTGGTCTGCCTGCTACCGTTGTCGTCGGTCGCTGCCGGCCTGAATGATGTCATCGCCACCCTTGAGACGCCATTTTCGAGTGAAACGGACGGCAACGGTGCCATCCGTGATTTTACGGCGGACTTTTTCCAGGAGTCGCGTCTGGTCTCCCTTGACCGGATGCAGCGGGGGCAGGGGGAGGTCAAGGTCCGCTTTGAAAAGAGCTTTGGCGACCGGGTTCCGATCGTGAAGTTTCGTTGGGAGTATGAACAGCCGACCAACCAGGAGATCGTTTCCGACGGGGAAACCATGTGGGTCTACCTGCCGGAGAACAATCAGGTTATCCAGACCAATATTGAAGAGACGGGAATGACCCGGGCTGAAGACCCGATGACGTTCCTGACCGGGTTAGGCAACCTGTCTCGCGATTTTACCATCAGGTGGGCGGTGCCGGATCACGATGCTGAAGGGAACCCCGTCCTTCAACTCCGACCGCGTCGGGTATCGAGCCTGATCCGGGAGATGCAGATCGTGGTTGATCGCTCCGCAGTACGGGATTTTCAGGATGGCCAGGGAGGGCGCCGGTTGCCGATGCTCTCCACTCATGTCACTGATCCCCAGGGGAATACAACCATTATCGAGTTCAGCGATGCCGAGGTTAATACCGGTGTCTCCGATTTCGATTTCCGTTTCATCATGCCTGCGGGTGTTGATGTGGTCAGGCCGACGGGGCGCGAGATGGGATTCTAGCGGCTCCATACGACCATCAGTTCTCCCGACCGCCCCGGACTTTCCCCCCGGGGCGGTTTCGTGTTATAAAAACCACCATCGGTAGGCCTGTGGGGCCTGCCGCAATTATTTTACGGAGGCTGCTTCATGCCGAGTTTTGACGTGGTGTCCCGGGTCGATCTACAGGAGATTGACAACGCGGTCAACCAGACAGAAAAAGAGATCGATCAACGCTATGATTTCAAGGGGACAGTCAACACCATTGAATTGAGCGATGAAACCATCACCCTGCTGGCATCGGACGATTACAAACTGCAGGCCGTTATTGACATCCTCAAAGGGAAACTTGCAAAGCGTAAAGTTTCTACCAAGTGCCTGCAATATGGCAAGAAGGAGCCGGCCAGCGGCGGTTCTGTTCGCCAGGTCATCAGTATCATCCAGGGGATTCCGACCGAAAAAGGGAAGGAAATGGTCAAGGCGATCAAGGGGAGCAAGTTGAAGGTCCAGGCTCAGATCATGGATGACCAGGTGCGTGTATCCGGCAAGAAAATCGACGATCTTCAGGCGGTGATGCAGATGCTCAAAGAGCAGGACTTCGGCATCGACCTGCAGTTCGTCAACATGCGGTCCTGATGCCGGGGGCCGGGCAGTTTATGAAATACAAAGTTTCCTTGGTCAGTCTCGGTTGCCCGAAAAACCTGGTCGATGCCGAAGTCATGCTCGGGCATCTGCCGGAAGAGCGGTTTGAGATCGTTACCGCTGAGGCTGAGGCCGATATCATCATCGTCAATACCTGCAGCTTTATTCAGGATGCCAGGGAGGAGTCGGTCGATACCATCCTCGAAGTCGCTGATTTCAAGCAGAACGGCAACTGCAAACTGCTGGTGGTGACCGGTTGTCTGCCGCAACGTTATCAAGAGGAGTTGGCGGCGGAGCTCCCCGAAGTCGATCTGTTCATGGGGACGGCTGAAGCTCCCCGCATCGTGGAACTGCTCGACCGAACTCTCGGTGATGATAGCCAGGTCTCTTCCATCGGGCTCCCGGATTACCTGTACGATCATGCCACCCCACGGGTGAAATCATCCCCGCACTACTCGGCCTATGTCAAGATCGCCGAAGGGTGCGCCAATCACTGCTCCTACTGCATCATTCCTCAACTGAGGGGGACTCTCCGTTCCCGGACCATCGACTCGGTCGTCGCGGAAGTGCGGGACCTGGTTTCGCGCGGAGTAAGCGAGATCAACCTGATCGCACAGGATGTCACAGCATTCGGTGCCGAGCGGGAAGATGGGGAGAAACTCGAGACGCTGCTGCGGGAGCTGGTAAAGATTGACAACCTGCAGTGGCTTCGCCTGCTCTACGCTTATCCGGACGGGATTCGGGACGAACTGCTCGACTTGATCGCCGGGGAGGAAAAGATCTGCAATTACCTCGACGTCCCGCTGCAGCATATCGATAATACGGTTCTTTCCCGTATGAGCCGCCGTCTTGATGAGGCGGGAACACGGGCTTTGCTGGAAAGAATCCGACGACGCATTCCGGATATTACCCTGCGGACCTCGTTTATC
Source organism: Desulfuromonas sp. (assembly GCA_002868905.1). GTDB lineage: Bacteria > Desulfobacterota > Desulfuromonadia > Desulfuromonadales > Geothermobacteraceae > BM304. The sequence goes on along the minus strand of PKUA01000006.1, from coordinate 55,100 downwards.
GTCGGTTTCCCGGGGGAGACCGATGCCGAGTTTGACAAGTTGCTGAATTTCGTCAAGGAAGGACTCTTTGACAGGGTCGGCGTCTTTCGTTACTCGCGCGAGGAGGGAACGCCGGCCGCCCGACTCGACGAGCAGATCGACGAGCGGATCAAGAAGTCGCGGCATAACCGCCTGATGAAGGCCCAGGCACGGGTTGCCTTCCGCAAGAACCGCGCCCTGGTCGGGCGGGTCGAACCGGTTCTGATCGAGGGGGTCAGTACAGAGAGCGACCTGTTGCTGCAGGGACGTTCGGTACGACAGGCCCCGGATGTCGACGGACTGGTCTATGTCACGGCCGGCCAGGCCGATGTCGGTCAGATCGTCCAGCTACGCATTACCGATTCGTCCGAATACGACTTGATCGGGGAGATCGTCTCTGCCGATTGATCCCCGGCGCCCCCGCAATCCCGGGATAACCATGAAACGGCGTTACCCGATAGCCCTTCTCATCCTGGTCCTGGCCGTACTGTTCCTGGTCATGCTGTGCCGACCGGAACAACCCAGACAGGTCCGCCAAACCCGCCTGCAACTCGGTACTGTCGTCGAGATCACTGCCTTCGGACCGGAAGACTCAACTGAAGATGCGGTACGCGGCGCATTTGACGAGATCGACCGTGTCGAGGCCCTGATGTCTTCTCACCGCAGCGATAGCGAGGTGAGTCGATTCAACCAGGCGTCCCGTACCGCTCCGCTCTCCGTTGAAACTTTGCAAGTGATTGAAGCCGGTCTGCGATATTCGCGGCTCACCGGCGGCACATTCGACCTGGCTCTCGGGAAGCTGATTCGGCTTTGGGGGTTTGATTCTGACCGGCAGAAGGTTCCTGAACCGACAGCTTTAGAAGAGGCTTTGAAGACGAGCGGAGAGGGGGCTCTGCGCCTGGAGGACGGTGAATTGGTGAAACGGTCTCCCGCCGTCCAGATCGATCTCGGAGGGATCGCCAAGGGGTTTGCCGTCGATCGCGCTATCGATGTTTTACGACAGCATGGGATCACGGCGGCGTCTGTCAATGCCGGTGGCGATATCCGACTGCTCGGCCGCCGGCCGGACCGTCTCTGGCGGGTTGCCCTGCAGCATCCGCGCAAACGGGACGGTCTGCTCGGGACCCTCGCCGTCGAGGACGTTGCGGTGGTGACATCCGGTGATTACGAGCGTTTTTTTGAGCTGAAGGGCAAGCGGTATCATCACCTGCTCGATCCGAGGACCGGTTACCCGGGGAGGCTCTGTCAAGGGGTCACAGTGATTGCAAACTCGGCCATGGCAGCCGATGCCCTGGCGACATCTGCTTTCATTCTCGGCCCGGAGGCCGGAATCGGTTTGCTGGAACAGGAGCGGGTGGACGGCGTGATTGTCGATGCCGCCGGGGGGATCCATACGACCGCTGGTTTCCGGGAGCAGGTAACGTGGTATTGAAGGCGATTGTTGGGCGGACGACTCCCGGGGACCGCTGTCTGGTCGCCGCGCTGCTGATTTTGGGCTGCGTGATGTTGCTCGTTGTCGGCAGGTCGGCGCCTGGAACGCGGGTCGTCATCCGGGTCGATGATAAAGTCGTCTACACGGCGCCGCTCAACGATGAGAGACATGTCGATATCCCCGGCCCGCTCGGCTCGACCCGGGTCGGCATCGTCAACGGTGCGGTTGCGGTGGAACAGGCGAGCTGTCCCCAGCGGATCTGCATGGGGATGACCCCCGCAAGTAAGGCAGGGGACATGGTCGCCTGCGTGCCGAATCGTCTTTTGATCGTCGTCGAAGGGAACCCTGTTAATGGCGAGGAGAGGTATGACCTGCTCAGCCGTTGATACCGTCGAACTTGAGAAGAGTCGTCGTCAGGTGTTTCTGGCCCTGTTCGCCGCTCTGGCCATTGCGCTGCACGCTGCCGAAACCCTGCTTCCGACGCCGCTGCCGTGGTTCCGTATCGGCATCGCCAATATCCTGACCCTGACGGCGCTGGTCCTGTTCGGTCCAAGGGCTGCCTGGGGAGTGGCAATTATCAGGATAGGCCTTGGTTCGTTATTGCTCGGTCGTTTTTTGACCCCAGGGTTTTTTCTCGCCTGCGGTGGCGGTTTGTTGGCCGTTGCTGCCATGAGCCTTGCCTACTGGTGGGGGCGACGTTGGTTCAGCCCGATCGGTTTGTCGATCCTCGGGGCGGTCGGGCATGTTACCGGGCAGGTTGCTGTCGCCTCCTGGTTGCTGCAGCACACCGTTGTCTGGTCGATTTATCCCGTGCTGTTTCTGATCGCAATCCTGACCGGCGGGGTCAACGGCTTCGTGGCCAACGGCCTGATCGCTTCGCTCCGCCGTCACCCGGCATTCGCGAAGAGTTGAGCGTCCCTTGTCGGGACGGTTTCGAGTCGGGACAGGCCGGGCGCGATCTGTTATAATCCATTCCCGGATGGGAGGATGATGATGTTTAAGATGAATTTACTGACCGCTCTTCTGTTGTTAATCGTGCTCGCCCTGTCTGCCTGCGCGCCGGTCACCATGGAGGAGCGCCTGGCCGACGGAGGCCTGGCAAGCATCGAAGAACTGACCGCAGCCGCTCGCTTGTTACCGGATGCCGATGTCGTTGCCGTCGATGGTTTTCGTTTGCTTTACCCGGCGGGTACCCTGTTTGGAAGATCCGCCCTGATCCCGAGTCTTGAGGCGCCGGGATCAACAGCTCCCCTGGTTGATTTCTTCGGCCGGTTTGCTGCCCATGACTGGAAGTTTATCGTTCGGGCAGGCCTCGACCGGGGAGACGACTATGCACGGAAGCTGGCAGACAAACGTGTTTCGCAGTTGAAACTCCTGCTGGAGCAGCACGGTTTCAATGTCGGCGACGTCGCCTGGGAGACTGCAGCCGGTGAGGGGGTGCCGGTCGAAGTCCGGGCCGGCAAGGTGCGTCGGCAACTGCCGAAGACGAATCCGGGTTGACCCGGCTCATCACGATTTTTTGTCCGTGGTCATGTCCAGGATGGCGAGATCATGGGGTTGCAGGGTGTACTCCTGCCGACAATATTCGCAGTTGATCACAGTCGGCTCCTTGTGTGCGGCGAGAGCAACCCGCTCCTCTTCCGGCAGGCTGCGCAGCACCGTTGCGATCTGCCTCAGGTTGCACCCGCACTGAAAACGGATTTCGTTGGTCTGGCGGATATTGAACGGCCAGTCGCCAAATACCTGCCTGACCAGATCGGGCGGCGTCGCGCCCTCAGCGAGCAGATTGGAAACCGGCGGCAGCTCGTGAAGCCGATCTTCCAGCGTCGCGAGCAAATCTTCCGCGCAGTCCGGCATAGCCTGAACCAGGAAGCCACCGGCGGCCAGGACCGAGCCATCGGTGTTGAGAAGAACACCAAGTGCGACGGCGGAAGGGATCTGTTCGGACGATGTCAGGTAGTAGGCGAGGTCCTCGGCGATCTCGCTGGTCTGGAGTTGCACCATGCTCTGGTAAGGCTCCTTGAGGCCGAGGTCCTTGATGACGTGCAGAAAGCCCGCTTTGCCAATGGCCGCGGCAACCGGGAATTTCATCCCTTCGGGAGGAAGGTTGCAGGTCGGCACGCGGAGCGAAGCGCGGACATTGCCGGAAGCGTCGGTCTCCGCATGCAACCGTTGCAAAGGGCCGTTCCCTTCGACCATGAGGGCAAGGCGCTGATCCCCTTTAAGCAATGCCCCGAGCAAAGCGGTGCCGGTGGCGAGGCGCCCGAGAGCGACGGTGGCAGTCGGATCGGTCCCATGCCGCTGCCGCAGTTCTTCGATCAGTCCGGTGGTGTCGGTGGCGATGGCGCGGAAAGAACCGTCTTCGGTGAGACAACGAATGAGTTGATCCGGCATGGCAAGGTCCTTACGCTGAAGCTGTTCCCATCATCCGGGAATCCGGGGTGTTTTGGGCAGATTGACGAGTTCGTCAGGAAAATCTTTTGCATGTCCACGAAAAGCGTCGCATTGCGATACGAGGATATTTAACCACAATTCATGCCCGTCGTTCCACTTTTGTTCCAGGTGAACGGGCCGCAAGGAGGAGATGTCGATGAAAATTGTTCTTCCGGTTGCCGGAAAGGGGACGCGGTTGCGCCCTCATACCCACACCAAGGCCAAATCTCTGGTTCACGTCGCGGGAAAAACCGTCCTTGAACATATCATCAGCCGTCTCGTCCCACTCGCGCCTGAAGAGTTCATTTTTATCACCGATGAAAACGGCGCGCAGATCAGCGATTTCATGCAGCAGCATTTTCCGGACCTGAACTGCAGCTACCTGGTGCAGGAGGAGAGGCTCGGACCGGCCCATGCCGTGGTGCTTGCGGCACCGCGCATCGAGCCGGGTGACGACCTGCTGGTCGTGTTTAACGACACCATCTTCGTGGCGGACCTGGGGCAGATTTCGAAACTGACCGAGGACTGCGACGGGTTGATCTACTCGATGGAGGTCGAGGACTACCAGCGGTTCGGTGTCAACGTGGTCAAGGATGGTCTGATCGTCGATATGGTGGAAAAGCCGGATACGCCAATTTCTCGACTCGCCCAGGTCGGACTTTACTACCTGAAGGATGCCAACGCCTTCATGACGGCCATCCAAGAGACGCTCGCGGCGGGTGATACGGTTAAGGGGGAATACTACCTCCCCGCCGTGTTCATGCGGATGATCGCCGGCGGCACCCGGTTTAAGGCTCCGCAGATCGATGCCTGGCTCGACTGCGGCAAGCCGGAAACTCTGCTGGAAACCAACCGCTACCTGCTCAGGGGGCGCCACCATGTGCATGGTGAGGCGGTCAACACGGTACTGATCGAGCCGGTGCATATCGAAAAGGGTGCGGTAGTGCGCAACTGCATTCTCGGCCCCGACGTTTCCGTAGCGCGTGGGAGCGTTGTCGAGGAGAGCATCGTACGCGACTCTATTATCAATGCCGACAGCACCGTGCAGAATATGGTTCTGCACCGGAGCATTCTCGGTGATTCGGTCCGGCTGGTCGGTTCACCACGCGTGATGAATATCGGTGACCACTCGCTGATCGAAATGGTCGACTAAACAATCCGAGACGCCTCACACGGCACACTTATGCAGATTGAGACTTACCTCCCTTATCTTCTCCCCCCGTTGCTCGGGGCGCTGATCGGCTATGTGACCAACTACATCGCCATCCGGATGTTGTTCCGTCCCCTGCGTCCCTGGTATCTGTTTGGAATTCGCATCCCGCTGACACCCGGGATCATCCCGGCGCGGCGCGGGGAACTCGCCCGCAGGATCGGCGACATGGTCGGCGGTCACCTGCTGACGGCCGACGATGTCGGCCGTGCATTGCAGAAGGAGGGCTTCAGGCGGGAGTTGCAGGGAGCCCTGCGCGACAAGCTCGACCAGTTCGTCGGGCGCGAGCTAGGCCCGCCGGTCGAACTGGTTCCCCGGGAGATGCGCAACCGGTTTCGCGACCTGGTTGACATGGGCCGCTGGAAAGTGGTCGCCCGTCTCGGCCAGTACCTTGCCAGCGACGATTTTGCCGATGAGCTGCACGGCTATCTGCAGCGCCAGGGCGATGCCCTGCTCAGCCGGGATCTCAGCAGTTTTCTGACCGAGGAGCGGGAAGAGGCCCTGCAAGGCCACATCCGGGAAAAACTTGGCCAGTGGCTGCAATCGCCGGAGTTGGCCCGGACCGTGGAGCGGTTGGTCGATGATCGGGTCGAGTCTCTGCTGCAGAGCCGGCGCAGCCTGCGGGAAATCTTGCCCTCCGACCTGGTCGACCTGGTGTTGAACCAGCTTGAGCAGGAATTGCCGGAGCTGTTGGAGAAACTGTCGACCCTGCTTTACGATCCGGATGTGCGGCAGCGGCTCATCGTCAAGGCGCGCGAGGGTATCGAAGGTTTCCTCGACTCGCTGGAGGGGCTTGCCGGGCTGCTTTCAGGGTTCGTCAATCTCGACAATATCTACGAAAGGCTACCGGAATTCATTGACAAGGCAGCCGACGAGATGGCCCGTTGGCTCAAGGAAGAACGGACCCGGCAACAGGTCGCGGCCCTGCTGCGGGAACGGGCCGAGCAGTGGCTTGATCGGCCGGTGGCGAGCTATCTTGAGAAATGGCCGTATGAGAAGGTCGCCGGCGTGCGTCGTTTTCTGCGGGAGCAGGCGGTGGATATCCTGCGCGGGGCACGGACCCGGCAAGCGCTGACCGGCATGATCGAGCTCGGTTATAACCGGATCAAGGATCGTTCGTTCCAGTCGATTTTGCAAGGAGCGCTGCCGCCCGATGGCGTCGAAAAAGGTCGCGCGCTGTTGGAGGAACGATTGCTGGCCCTGCTGCGGGATCCGCAGGCTGAGCGCTGGCTCGACAGCCAGCTCGCCGCCTTGCTCGACGAGTTGTTGTTTCATAAGTCGCTCGGACGATTGGCGCCGAGGATCCCTGCCGATTTGCGTGAAGAACTCGAAGCGGGGCTTTATCGGCAACTGGCCGACGTGCTGAAGAAGGAGGTCCCCCCGCTGGTCGAGAGCCTCAACGTGGCGCGCATTGTCAGTGAGAAGGTTGATGCCCTCGATGTTCTCGAGGTCGAAGGGTTGCTGATGGGGATCATGAAGGAGCAGTTCAAGTACATCAACTTGTTCGGTGCCCTGCTCGGCGGCCTGATCGGGTTGGTGAACCTGTTGCTGCTGCTATAAGTCTGCCCCTCTTATTGCTTCAGTGGATAAATATCCAAATCCTGAATTGGTAGGGGTGCTGCTTGCCGCGCCCCAGGGCGGAGCAAGCGCCGCCCCTACAGTTCAATGTTTAATCACCGAAGCAATAATTGGTCTCGGCGCGCTCGTTCAAGCCTATGGACTTTCAGGCCAGGGTTTTCAGCATTTCACCCTCTCCCTCGGGGAGAAGGGATGCTGTCGTTAGCCGCTTATCCAATGACTTTCAGCTCTTTAAGAACCTTTGCACGTTCTGTGCATTGTGGTTCATTTGCTCTTAGCCGAAGCTCCCCAGGCTCGCCAGCGACACCATCATCGACCGGTTGACCGCCGCGTCGGTTCCCCGCACCATCAATGCGTTCTCCCCGGCTTTTCTGAACCCTGCCGCTGCCAGCAGCTGGGCGACCGGTGATGAAGCGAGCAGGTCTGCCACAAAGGAGGGGGCTGGATGCTCATCCAGCGCCTCCTGGAGCAGCAGGCGGTTGGAGCGGGGGCAGAGGTTGGGCGAATACCATGGTCCGATGACCTGGAAGTCAGGGCCGCGCTGCAGCAGCGCGACCGCATCTTCGGTGACGAGCACCTCGCCATGGTTCATCAACCCATTGAGCATGACATTACGCTTTTCTCCCCAGGCTTGTCGATCCAGTTCGGCCAATCTCTCGCCATTGTTCCGCTCTGACTTTTTTTTAGAACGATGACCTTCGCGTCCGGGGTGGATCCAGCGGTGGATGTGGTCAACGACCCTGAATCCGAATGATGCGTAAAGCGGCTGTCCCTGGGTGGAGGCGGTCAACCAGATTGACTGACAACCGTGTTGCTCCAACGCAGCGCAGGCAGCCGTGAATAGTTGTGTGCCGAGGCCCTGCCTGCGGAGCTCGGACGGGATGATCAGGTTGCCGATCCAGCCGCTCGTCTCGTGTGGGACGGCGGTCACCATCCCGGCGAAGGTCCCGTCGAGCGCAGTGACTCGGGCATGATCCCGCCACTGGTCCCCGAACATCTCTTGTTCGGTCGAAGGGATGCACCACCCTTCCGTAACAGCGAGACGGAAAAAATGATCCCAGTCCTGTGTTGCTGGCTGACGGAGTTCCGGGTGCATCAGGCGACCTGGAGTCTCTCTTGACAAAGTTGCAGCAACTCGTCGTCCGCCAGCGGACGTTTGTTGAACTGGGCAAGCTGCCGGACTTTGACCAATAGCGTGTCGAGTTCCGAGCGGCCGAGGTTGACCCCGAGCTGTCGCAGCCGGTATCCGAGTCCATGGCTGCCGGAGTGTTTGCCGATTACCATGTGGCGTTGCAGGCCGACTTCGGCAGGGTCGTAGCCCTCGTAATTCGACGGCGCCTTGAGAATCCCGTCGGCGTGCAGCCCGGATTCGTGCGAGAAGACTTTGGCCCCGACGACCGCTTTCCAGTCGGGGACGGGGCGGCAGCTCGCTTCGCCGACGAGCCTGGAAAGCTCGACGAAACGGCCGGTGTCGATGCCGGGCTCTATGTTGCAGGCATGGCGCAGGGCCATCACGACCTCTTCCAGTGCTGCGTTGCCGGCCCGCTCTCCCAAGCCGTTGACCGTGGTGTTGACGAACCGCGCCCCGGCCCGGATGCCGGCAATCGCATTGGCGGTGGCCATGCCGAGGTCGTTGTGGGTGTGGACCTCGAGGTCGAGATCGACCCGGGCGGCGAGATAGGAAACCTTGTCGAAGGTCGAAAACGGATCGAGGATGCCGAGGGTGTCACAGAAGCGAAACCGGTCGGCGCCGAGGTCGCGTGCGATACTCATCAATTCCACCAGGAATTCAAGATCGGCTCGGCTCGCGTCCTCCCCTCCGACCGAGACGTAGAGGTTGTTTTTTTTGGCGAAATCGAGGGCGACTTTGAGCTGTTCCTTGACCCAGTTCCGGGATTTTCGAAGCTTTTGTTCAATGTGAATGTCCGAAACCGACAGGGAAATGTCGACCGCATCGACCCCGGAATCGAGCGACGCCTGGATGTCGGAAATGACGGCCCGATTCCAGGTGATCAACCGGGCTTTGAGCCCCAGGTCGACCAGGGCCTTGACGGACGCCCGCTCTTCTTGGCCCATGGCGGGGATGCCGCATTCGAGTTCGCCGACACCGGTATCATCGAGCAGTTTGGCGATGCGGATTTTCTCGTCGCGGCTGAAAACTACCCCCGCGGTCTGTTCGCCGTCCCGCAGGGTCGTGTCGTCGATAATGACTTGCTGTCTGTTGTCTTCAAGCATGGGGCACCTCTGGAAATTAAAAAGCCCCGCCACGACAGGGGGACCTGTCGTGGCGGGGCTTCGTTGCCGGTGGCCGGCAACTTTGCCGGGGTATGGGAGCTTGATAAAGCAAATCGCGTGCCCAGATGAGAATCAAGACGGAGCGCTCATTTCCGCACCATCACGCCAGGCAACCCCGAAGAGAGAAGGTGTTTTTTTGCATAAAAAACGTGCATCCTGCCTGGAAATTGTCACTCGATCCCGCGGAAATCTCTCTGGTGATGCAGCCAGAGTGCCTCATTTTGAGGCTTTTGCCGACATGGCAAGACTCTTGCTGTTTAACTCGGTTCTCGAACAGGATATATCCTCTTTCCCGCCAACGTTGCCGGAAAAGCCGGTTCCACTCCCAAAGAAGCGACGGACCTGATCTCAGAAACTTCAGCAGATGATTTGAAAGGTCGGCCGCCATGGCAAAAAAACCGAAGATCAGGGAACTGCTCGACGAGAGCTCCTGCGCTCATAACCAGACCCGTAAGGCAGCCTGCAATGTCCCGAAGCCGGGAGCGACCACCGGAGGGTGCGCCTTCGAGGGAGCGCAGATTTCCCTGTTTCCTTATGCCGATGCCGCTCACCTGGTGCACGGACCGATGACCTGCCTCGGTTCCTCCTGGGAAACCCGCGCCACCGGGACAAGTTACGCAGGCCGTGATCTGACGCAGGTTGGTTTTACCACCGATGTCACGATCAACGACGTTGTCTTCGGAGGGGAAGGGAAAGTCGCCGAGGCCATCGATTACATCATGGAGCGTTACCGCCCTGAAGCTGTTTTTGTTTATGCCACCTGTGTCACGGCGTTGATTGGTGATGACATTGATGCGGTTTGCAAACAGGCTTCCGAGCGCCACGGCGTACCGATGATTCCGGTGCACGCACCCGGGTTTGTCGGGAGTAAAAATCTCGGTAGTCGTCTCGGCGGCGAAGCGGTTCTGACCCATTTGATCGGGACCGCAGAGCCTGAAACGAGCACACCGTTCGATATCAACCTGATCGGAGAGTACAACGTCACCGGAGACATGTGGCAATATTCCCCTTTGCTTGAAGAACTCGGTATCCGGATACTCTCGACCCTGAGCGGTGACGGGCGTGTTGCCGCCATCCGGACCGCTCACCGGGCCAGGCTCAACGTTCTCGTCTGTGCCAAGTCCCTGGTTTCTCTGACGCGAAAAATGGAAGAGAGGTTCGGTATTCCTTCCATCTCCCTCTCATTTTACGGCAAGCGCGACACCAGCAACGGTTTGCGTACCATCGCCGCCGCACTTGGCGATGCCGACCTGGTGGCCCGGACAGAACGTCTGATCGCCCGCGAGGAGGAGTCGCTCGAGCAGCGGCTTGCCCCCTACCGTGAATTTTTCCGTGGCAAGAAGGCGGTTTTGAACACCGGCGGTAACAAGACCTGGTCGATTGCGGCCGCACTGCAGGATCTCGGCATCGAGGTCGTGGCGACCGCTGTCAAGAAGGCGACCGAGGATGATCGGGCCAAGGCCCGTGAGTACCTCGGCGAGAAGGGGGTGCTGATGATGAACCCCGGGGCCGAACAGGCGAAGTTGATCGACGAGACCGGTGCCGATCTGCTGCTCGCCGGAGGGCGCAGTCTCTATACGGCAATCAAAAAAGGGATCGCGTTTGCCGATGTCAACCAGGAGAAGAAAAAGAGTTACGGGGCTTATAACGGGCTTCTCAACCTGGCGGAAGATTTGAAAAACGCTCTTGAAAACCCGGTTTTCAAAAATGTTGCACGGAGGGCACCATGGGAGTCGTGATGAAAAAACCGGTTAAACCGTTGCAGGTCAATCCGATCAAGTTGTCGGCGCCGATGGGGGCGACCCTGGCGTTTCTCGGCATCGAACGTTGCATGCCACTGATGCATGGTGGCCAGGGCTGTACTTCATTCTCCAAGGTGTATTTTACGCGGCATTTCAGCGAGCCGATCGCGGTTCAGACGACAGCCGTCACCGACGTGACTGCCATCCTCGACGGTGGAGATTATAACATCGTCGAGGCGATCAAGAACATCACGACCAAGGTTGATCCGGCGTTGATCGGGTTGTTCACCACCGGCTTGACCGAGACCAAGGGGGATGATGTGCGAGGTGTCGCTTCGCAGGTCGATTTTCCATTGGCCTATGTCAATACTCCCGACTACGAGGGTGGGCTGGAGTGCGGCTGGGGGTTGGCGGCCAAGGCAGTCATCGAACAGTTGGTTGCTCCCACCGAGGCGATCGACGACGACCGGGTTCTGCTTTTGCCGCACGTCAGTCTGACCTCGCTGGAGGTTGAAAAGATCAAGGACTTTATCGAGGCCTTCGGATTCGACGTCTTGGCGTTGCCGGATATATCCAACTCGCTTGACGGCCACCTCGGGGAGAAACAGAGCGCCATTTCCGACGGAGGGATCACGGTCGAGGCGATCCGGAGCCTGGCCGAATCCAGCCTGGTGATCAGTGTCGGTACCTCGATGGCTTCGGCGGCCGAAGCGCTGACCCGGAAGAACCCGTTTGTTCGTCACCACCATTTCAGCCATCTCAGCGGGCTTGAGGCGAGCGATTCGTTCGCCGCCCTGCTTTTGCAGGAGAGCGGGCGGAGTGAGCCGCCACCAGTTGTGGAGCGCTGGCGCAAGCGGTTGCAGGATGCGATGCTCGACAGCCATTTCTCTCTCGGCCAGACCGATTTTCTGGTTTGTGCCGAGCCGGACCATCTTGCCGGCCTCTGCCAGTCGCTGCAGGAGGCGGGCGGCCGCGTCCGCGTTGCGCTCTCGACGGTCAACTCTCCACAGCTGAACAGCGTTGTTGCCGACGTGGTTCAGGTCGGTGACCTTGAGGACGCCGAATTGCTGCATGATCGTTATCATCTGGTGGTCGGTAACGGGCACTGCGAGTCTCTCGCCCACCGATTGCACAAGGGGCTGTTGCTGAGAGGCTATCCGAACTGGGAACACGTTGGACACCAATTGCGTAGTGACGTGTTGTACGAGGGTGGATGCAACCTTCTGTTCGAGGCGGCGAATGTGGCGACTGACCTAAGAGAACATAACAGGTAACTGAATACCGTAGAGACGTAGCATGCTACGTCTCTACAAGGGATATTGTCGACTTTTTCAGGATAGATATGAACGGTTATACGGACACCATACGTCGCTGGGCGACGGACAGCCGCTACGCTGGCATCGTCGAGAATGCTGACGGGACGGGTGAAGTTGGCCTCGGCGAGCGGGAGGCCGGTCGGAAACTTGCTGTTCGGTTCACTCTCAAGATTGATCGGGAGCGGGTGACGGATGTTCGTTTTCAGGTCTTCGGGTGCGGGTTCACCATCGCCGCCTGCGCGGTAGCCGCCGACCTGTCTCTCGGTCATCCATTGACAGAAGTTGCAGTCATCGATGCCCGCCGCCTTGATCTCGCTCTCGACGGACTGCCTGACGAGAGGGATTATTGTACCGAGTTGGCGGCGGAGGCTTTACAGGCAGCGGTCAAGAGTGCTCGAAATGGCCGGGACCCGGTCAAGGCCGGTCTCGCACTGTCGAAGGAACATGGGCCGCTTGTCAGTGCTGCTGATCCTCTCTACCGGGCCCTGGTGGGAAGTCCTCCCCCCGAGGATGTGACACCGGAGGACCGTCACCTTTTTGCCTGCCTGCTGACGGCCGCGGCACGCGAGCCAGCGCCGACCGCTGCCGCCCTCGGCTTGCCGGAAACCGACCTGCAGGCGATCCTGCAGACTTTTTTCCCGGATTGCGAACGGGGCACTGTCGAAAAATTTGAGTCGGTCGAGATATCGGCTTCCCCCGAGCCGAACGACGAGGTGACCGGCATCCTCTTTTCCTATCTGCCCGAGCGGGGCGAAAGTCGTGCGCGTCAGATGGCGACGTGGTTCGTCTACATTATCTCCGCCCGCGTGGCCCATACCGGGCACCTCTGGGTTGCCATGGGATTACACGAAAGACCTCAACTCTCCGCGGCGATCCGACGTCACCTCCCAGCCATGGCCGATGCCAACCACATGAATATGCGCTGGAAGAAGTTTCTCTACAAGCAGGTCTGCGACAGGAACGGCGGGACAATGTGCAAGGCGCCGAATTGCGGGGTCTGCAGTGATTACGCCATTTGTTTTGCCGACGACTGAGACAGTTCAGATGGCAACTGCTACGGTGAAATGTTTGCCTTCTTCCAGAGCGAGTCAGTCGGAATCAGAACCCGATCTGCGGGGATTCTTCGTTCACATTCCGACACCCAATTGAGTATTTCGTTCAGCTTGAAAGGTTTCTGGAAATAGCGGCAACCGAGCGAGGCGAACTCCTTTTCCTGGTTCCAGTTCAAGTCCGCCGAGATAACCGCTTTGTTTTCGGACGGACACTTACACTGTTTCTGATACTGGTACCAGATGAACTCCAGTCCTGTCATGCAGGGCATGTTCATGTCGGTGATGACGATATCGGCACAGGCATGTTCACGGGGACAGAGACAGGCCTGGTCCGCGACCAGGGAACAGGTGACGGGGGAGGGGAAAGCCAGAACTTCGTAACCCCGTTTGCGCAAGCCTTCCGCAAGAAACTCACGTGTCGAAGTATCGTCCTCGAAGACCAGAATTCTTACGGTCATGGGCACCTCACGTCTATTCGTTTTCCGCCCTTCCGGTGACAACAATTTCGCAAATAGAAATATTCAAAAAATACCAGGAATTGCAAGTAATTCAAGAGGTAGTTCTCAGCTTCGAGGTCCCCGATGTTCTGGATTGGGATTCTGCCGGATCGGCTCAAAAAAAAGAATTTTCCATCATGTCCGCCACCGAACCACTCGTGACTCTGATTTGTCGATCCTGCTACAATGAGACTTATGAAGCGACCAGCAAAACCGTTTGTCACCTGGAGACTCGGACTGATCCTGGTGGTCGGATTTCTGCTCGGGTTGGGGCTGGATTGGTTCAGCGACTATGTGGCCCGTATGGACGATTCCCCCAACGGAGTGATCCCGATCTCCTGGACCTTCAAGGCGCAGAGTCGGAAGGTGCCCGAGTTCTTTTCGGGCGCCAGGATAGAGAATGGAGGCGAGATGTTGGCTGCCAGGCAAAAACCTGCTGTTGATCGTACAACGCATTCAAAAACCGAAGCTGCCTTGTTCGCTCTCGGCTGATTCTGGAGCGTCGACTCCCGGTTCGGGAGTCTTCCAGGAGTCATTCGGACAACGGTCGGCTACACCGGTGGCACGACTGTCGATCCCGACTATCGGCACATCGGTGACCACAGCGAGGCGATCCGGATTGACTTCGACCCGAATCGCATCAGCTATGCCCAGTTGCTCGATGTCTTCTGGGAGAGCCACGACCCGACCTTTCAGAACTGGAGCCGGCAGTATCGCAATGTCATCTTCCCTCTCACAAAGGAACAGGAATCGCTGGCCGGGAATTCGCGGCGCCAGCTGGCAGCCCGTTCGGGGAGGAGTGTCGTTAGCGAAATCGAACCAGCCGGACCGTTTTACCCGGCCGAGGATTATCACCAGAAATATCTACTGCGAAAGGCCGATACGCTCTTCGCCGAATTGCAACGGCATTATCCGGATGAACGGGAGCTGATCACTTCAACCGCAGCGGCGCGACTGAACGGCTACCTTGGCTGTAACGGGGACGCGGAAATTCTTCAGGGTGAGATTGGTGCGCTCGGACTATCCTCCCCCCTGCAGAAGCGGTTGATTGAATATGTCTCTGCGGGCTGCAGCGGTTTTTCCGGTCTGACCTGTCCTGCTCCCGAATAAGACCATTTTTCTGAGGATTTTGAGAACAGGGGAGGTCATGGCCTTGACAGGTTTGGTTGCGATCGTATAGAAATTCATGAATGAATATTGATGGTCGGGCTGGCCCGCAGGAATGGATCCGTCCGCTTGGCTTGAAACTGGGAAATGAGGAGGGGAAATGGCTCAACGTGTTTTTCTGGTTCATGGCTGGTCGGTTCAGGAAACGACGACTTACCAGACACTGCATCGAAAACTGGCCCAGTACGGCGACTTTGCCCCGGAAGAGGTCTTCCTCGGTCGCTATGTCTCGCTGGATGACCGAGTCGAGATAAGGGATCTTGCCAAGGCACTGCACGCTGCCCTCAAGGAGAAGCTCGCGGGCGACTGGGAAACCCCTTTTCACATCATCACCCACTCCACCGGCGCTTTGGTCGTTCGGCACTGGGTCGCCCGTCACTACAGCGGCCCCTGTTCTGTCGGCCGCCCATTGCATAATGTCGTATTTCTTGCCGGCCCGCACTTCGGGTCGCGCCTCGCTCACCATGGCCGCTCCATGCTGGCCCATATCCGTTACCTCGGCGAGACCGGCAACCAGGTCCTCAAGGCGCTCGAACTCGGCAGCGAATATTCCTGGCTGCTGGCCGATGCCTGGCTCGACCCATCCTCCAGCCTCGACCCGGGCAGTCAGCTCGATAATGTGTCCTGGCGTGATAAGGGGATTCGACCGATCTGCCTGGTCGGTGACCGGGTTAAAAAGAGCCTGGTCGACAAAATGGCCGCACGGGTTATGCCGGCAGGTTTCGAAAAAGGGTCGGACATGGTCGTGAGGGTCGCCTCGGCCAACCTCAATTTTCGCCGTTACCGCCTGATGGCCCATAACCACCAGATCACCGAGTTGGGACGGATCGATTCGGTGCCATTTGCCGCCTTCGAGGACTTTGTTCATTCCGGGCCGGAGTGCGGCATCATGAACAGCATCAAAAAACGGACCGACCGGGCGAACCACCTTCCCCTCGGAACCATTCTTGAAAGTCTCGCCGTTGAAGACGACGCCGGATACGATGCAATACGCAGCCGATGTTCAGAGCAGACGGCCCGAACCCGGGAGTCTCGGCCCGGGTTCGCTCAACTCGACTTTCGCTTTCGAGACGACGAAGGGCATCCGGTGACCGATTATGCCTTCGTCCATGGTTTCATCGACGAGCAAGGGGATGCGCAACCGAGCAGCGCGGTGGTGCACGTCCACAAGAATATTGTCGATCCGCATCACCTGACAGTTTTTCTCAAGATGGACGAGATCAACCACTCCAGGCGGTATTTCATCGACCTTCGCGCCGATTCCGGGACCCCTTTATTCAAATTCGACGACCTGCACGTCGACGCCAGAGGCAACGGAGCGACCTTTCGCGAATTGGTTCGCGAGGACGAGACCACTCAGATCGACGTGGTGCTATCGCGAGCACCGCACGAAAACCTGTTTGTGTTTCACCGGGGCGACGATTCTGGTCTCCATGTGAAATGGGACCGGAAGGGTGAGGTCGTCGAAAATGAACTGGTTGAGAAATAGGGGGAGATGGATAGGCCCTTGCGTCGGTGAATCTGTTGACTGAAACGCTGGTCGATCCTTTTTGTAGATGGTATCGTTGGGAACCGGTATCCTGTTGCGTAACGCAAAGGAGGTGCTATGGCAAAACCATGGCAGGTGCTGGACCGGTTCGAAACAGACGATGAAGGGGTGTTGGAGCTGCGGAAGCGGGATGAGGGGGATTTCCTGATCACTGTCGGCTCCCAGATCCTGATGAACAGCCGGGCGCAGCGCTCCGAAATGGCTCTTGGCCGGTTCGGATGCCGCAAGCTGAAGAACGAGTTGACGCCGCGGGTCCTGATCGGCGGCCTTGGGATGGCGATTACCCTGCGCGCCGTTCTCGACGAGTTGCCGATGACGGCCGAGGTGGTGGTCGCCGAGTTGAATCCGCGCATTCATCAATGGTGTCTCGGTCCGCTCGCCGATTTGACCGATGGAGCAACTGCCGATCCGCGGGTCACCGTTGAGATTGCTGATGTCGCCGAACTTGTCAGGCGTTCGGCGCCCGGGTCCTTCGACGCCATTATTTATGATCTGTATCGTGGACCGCATCCGAAAACCGACGCTCGAAACGATCCGCTTTACGGCAGCATTGCCATTAGACAATGTCAGGCCGCCCTGAAAAACGGTGGGGTCTTTTCCGTCTGGGGGGAAAATCCCGACACCGGTTTTGAAGCCCGACTCAGGTCGGCGGGCTTTGCCGTACGTTGTGAGCGTCCCGGCAAGGGGGGGTATCGACACGCGGTCTGGGTTGCGGAGAAGCTGACTGCCGGAAATTAAAATCCAGGATTGGGGGGAGGGCGAACGCAGGGATGATGGAAAAAAGGAGCGGTGATGGAGGAATTTGATCTTGAAGAAGGCGAGTTCGTCGAACTTTGCAACCTGTTGAAATTAACCGGACTATGTGGAAGTGGCGGGATGGCGAAAGTCGCGGTCTCCTCAGGGCTTGTCAAGGTTGATGGCTCGATTGAACTGCGAAAACGCTGTAAGATTCGCGCTGGACAGCGCATAGATTTCGAGGGGGAGCAGATCGCGGTTGTGAGTCGTTCCCGCTGAATGGGGATGACCCTCGACGGGCTTAGTTGCGTGGTGTTTATGGCTTAACTTGTTTTCTGCATCATTTCAAGAATTTCCCTTGTAGTTTTAAATTCGACTCCTTCTTCATGTAATACCAGTTTTCTGAACTCGCACTCAAGACACTTGGACATTTTTTCAACGATGTTTCCTTGTGCTTCGCTGCCACAGAGGGTTTTTGTCACGGCCCAGCAGGCACGGCCCCCATTGGTCCCAGCGTTGGTGCCGTCGATTCGGGTTTCCGTTGAGGCAGGGCATGTGCCAAGCTCTCCCTCGTTTTCCCCCTCGGGCTCCCGCCCGCAATTGAAATGTTCCCAACAGTTTTTTTTGTCCATTCCCTGCTCCATTCAGGACCTTGTCGGCCATGCTGCTATGCAATATCCGATAGCCGCCTGACGATGTCAATGTCGTTAATGTTTGAAGTGCTGAAAAGGCTTGTTTGAGCGGTTTTGTTCGCTATTTGAAAGATAATATTATATGTGTCAACGGTCTGCAGGTGGATTGGTCTTCTGGAGCTGAAGACTCAGGCCGAGGTCATTTTTTTCCGCTTCGCTTGCGACTCGATCTTGCCCGCGGGTTATATTCGAGGCAGAGGTCGAGCCAGAAGAGCAGGTCTTCGTCCTCGTCGATCCCTTCCGCCTCAACGAACACGAACCCCCGCATTGGCCGGCCGGTGAAATCCATCTCCCTGGCACCTTCGCGTTGCAGAACCTGTTCATAGACGGTCGGGTCGACCCGTGCCATGAGCCGTTCGTTGACGATTCCGGCGCACATTTTCCCGTTGACCATGAAGCAGAGGCCTCCCATCATTCTTTTCTCTTCAGTCGCAACATGGCATTCGTCGAAAACCTGGCGTATCCGGTCGGCCAAATGTTCATCATAAGCCACATCGTCCTCCTTTCTCCTCGCTTAATCCTTGTCAGAGGACTGCCTTAAGTCAATCATTTGTCCGATCCATCCCGTAAACTGTTTTCGAATCGGTTTGGACGATGTGCGGGCGCTAAGATTTGACAGCAGCCACCGTTCTGGCGTATACAAACCAGCCGTTAGAAAACAGGAACGAGTATATTGGAGTCCGGTCCCACTGCCCGCGTGAAGCATTTCCTTCTGTCGTAACTCCAAGTCGTCACATGTTAATAGACATGCATCTGTGTGTCATCCTGCTGCAGGAGAGGAAATCCGATGGTGAATTTGAAGCCTGAAACCGTCGCTCAGCTCGAGCGCCTGATGAGTTCTGTCGAGATGTTGTTGCCGAAAGCGGTGAAGCCGGTCGACTGGACCACCTGTCACGCCGCCAACTGGCGGCGGCACTCTTTCTCCGGCTACCTGGAGCCGGTCAAGGTGACTGACAACACCCGTCTCGATCAGCTGCTCGGCGTCGAGGAGCAGAAGGAGATCATGGTCAACAACACCCGTCAGTTCCTGCAGGGACTGCCGGCCAATAACGCTTTGCTCTGGGGATCGCGCGGCACCGGCAAGTCGTCCATCGTCAAGGCGCTGCTCAACGAGTTCGGCAAGGATGGGCTGCGCGTCATTCAGGTGGAAAAAGAAGACCTGATCTACATCTCGGAAATTTTCGCGTCCATCGAGGATCAACCGTACCGCTTTATCATGCTCTGTGACGATTTGACCTTCGAAACCGGTGAGCTCGCCTACAAGATGCTCAAGAGCGCCCTGGATGGCTCGGTCTATTCGGCTCCTGAGAACGTTCTGATCTACGTTACCTCCAACCGGCGCTATCTTCTCCCCGAGTACGACGGTGACCATCTCGGTGGCAAGTACGTCAAGGGAGAGTTACAGCAGAGCGAGATCCAGGAGGAGAAGAGTTCCCTCTCCGACCGGTTCGGTATCTGGGTGCCGTTCCATGTTTTTTCCCAGGACCGTTACCTTGAGGCGGTCAGGCTCTGCGTCGAACGTTGGGGGGACAAACTGGGGCAAACGATCCCCTGGGACAAGGAACTGGAGCGTGCTGCGATCAAGTGGTCGCACGACAAGACCAAGCGCTGCGGGCGCACCGCCTACCAGTTTTCGAAGAACTGGGTCGGGAAATATCTGCTGAAGTGATACAGCCCGGACGGCATCGTTCTTCACCATGACGACGGAAAAACCGCTTTTCCACAGCATATACTCTCTGGTCTGCCAGGTTCCCCCGGGCCATGTCACGACCTATGGGGAGGTCGCCCGACACGTTGGCACCACCGCGCGAACGGTCGGTTTTGCTATGGCGGCTCTTCCTGTCGGGCATGATGTCCCGTGGCAGCGCGTCATAAACAGCCGGGGGACAATCAGCCCCCGCCGCGATGGGGATGGCAGTCAGATTCAACGGACCTTGCTGGATGCTGAAGGGGTCCGGTTTGATGCCGGTGGCAAGATTGAATTGAAGCGCTTTGGCTGGCGATTCGAGCCCTGAAAAAAATGCATCAGGATTTTCCCGACATTATCCGGCAGGTGACCGGAGCTTCGGACCTCGTCTTGACAGAGGTCATTCAGGAACTCTGGAGTGGTTATGGCACCATCCGCCGTTACCGCCTCAATGGGGGTGAGCGCCGCCATGTCGTGGTCAAGCATGTTCGCCTGGTCGATTCGAAGGGGCATCCGCGCGGCTGGAACAGCGATCTTGGGCATCGGCGCAAGCTCCGCTCCTACCAGATCGAGCAATCCTGGTATCGTGAATGGGCTGCCCAATGTGACCGGGACTGCCGGGTGCCGCGATGCCTGGCTTATGCTTCCCGGGGGGAAGAGACCCTGCTGGTGCTCGAAGACCTGGACGACAGCGGTTTCCCGGGTCGTCTGGAACGAGCCAGCAGGGAAGAGATTGAAGCCTGTTTGCTCTGGCTGGCCAATTTTCACGCCACATTCCTCGGCTGCCGTCCAGCCGGCCTGTGGGAGCAGGGGACTTACTGGCACCTTGCGACCCGCCCTGAAGAACTCGCTGTATTGACCGACAAACCCTTACAGCAGACCGCAGCCGCCATTGACCGTCGGTTGGAGGAAGGCCGATTTCAGACCCTGGTGCACGGTGATGCCAAACTCGCCAACTTCTGTTTCTCCCCCGGTGGCAAGGCGGTCGCTGCGGTCGATTTCCAGTATGTCGGAGGTGGCTGCGGCATGAAGGATGTCGCCTATTTCCTTGGCAGCTGCCTGGATGAGGGTGAGTGCGAGCGGCAGATCCCCTCCTTGCTGAACATCTATTTCAATGCTCTGCGGGTGGCAATTCGGTCCAGACAACCAGCCATCGACGACCGCGCGCTTATCGAGGAGTGGCGTGTTCTTTTTCCTTTCGCCTGGGCCGATTTTCACAGGTTCCTTAAGGGGTGGTGCCCCGGGCATTGGAAACTCAACAGCTACAGCGAGCGCGTGGCACGTTCCGTCATCGGAACGCTGAAAAAGGCAGGGACCTGAAGCTTCCCTGAATGCCCAGGCTCGAGTCCTGCTTCCGCGACATTCTACCCATCCGAATCAGCTCTTTTTGTATTATCGGCATCGGCTTCGTTGACTATCTTGTTCAACCGTATTAGGATTCTCAAGTCTGCAAGTTGGAACAATCGAGGGGGCGGTTGCAGCGACGTTTTCGTTTGACCCCGCCAGATTCCCCTTAAGGAAAACAGACCTTGTAATTTTTCGATGTCCGGTAGCAGCCAAGCTGTCAAATCCGGTTGTCGGATCGGAGGGATTGTTGTGAAGCACAAGATCCTTGTCGTGGACGATTCTCCGTTCATGTTGAAGCTGGTCGGCGATATGTTGCGCGGTCTCGATTACGATGTGACGGCAGTCGATAATGGTAGCGAAGCGTATCGCCAGGTTGAGGCG
Organism: Desulfuromonas sp.; assembly: GCA_002868905.1. GTDB lineage: Bacteria > Desulfobacterota > Desulfuromonadia > Desulfuromonadales > Geothermobacteraceae > BM304. The sequence continues at coordinate 33,969 of PKUA01000006.1, read as the reverse complement.
ACACGTTTCGACATGATTATTACCGATATGAATATGCCGGTGATGGACGGGTTGGAACTGACCAGGCGCGTTAAGGCCCTCCCTAACTGCCGTTTCGTTCCGGTCCTGATGCTCTCCGGTGACGGCAGTGAGGAGAAGATCGCCGATGCCAAGAAAATCGGGGTATCGACATTTCTCAATAAGCCGCCCAGGGAAGCCCAGCTGAAGACCCTTCTGCAGATGACCCTGAGCAAGCGTCGGGGTCCTCGGCTCCCGGTCAGGCTCGAGGTGTTTTACGGCGAGCATGAACCTTTTACAGGGTACACGGCCGGTTACTCCTTCAATGTAAGCATCGGGGGTCTGTTTCTGGAAACCCGCAATCCATTGCCGCCCGGAGAAAAACTTGAGTTGAAATTCGAACTGATCGAGGGTGCGCCACCGGTTCTCTGCCAGGGGAGGGTCGCCTGGATCAATTGTCCGGAAAATCCCTGCAGAGAGAACCACCCCCCTGGAATGGGCGTTGAGTTTCTCGATCTGGACCAGGAACGTCAGTTGCAGAAATTTCTTCAATCCGGCAACTGGAAACGCTGACGACCACGTTCCGGAGCGCCTGTTTTCCCACCGAATCCCTCCCGTGCCGGCGTGGAATAATTGCGCCGAGCCTGATGGCCCCCTCTCTCATACCAAAACCCTTCCTTTCTAGAGTCGTTGTTCATCCAGTGCACATCCCTTGGCATCACGTGAGTAATTCTCGCAAATAAATTTCTTGTTTCCAGGTTTAACCAACTGAAAATACATAGTTTTTGTTTCTGGCACGTTGGATGCTCTTTAGACGGGTAACCCGCTGCAACATGGGTGGAAAGCGAGGCTGACATGAAAACCATCAGGACATGCGCACTTTGCCATCAAGCCAGAAGTCTTCGCCACAGATTCTTTCATCACATGCTGGTAGACGTCATTCCCACGCTCCTGATGCTGGTATCAACGGCACTTCTGGCGCAGGTCATACTACCCCGCTGAGGGGCTCGCGAGAGCCGGCCGGGAACCCGGTCCGCTTCACGGGTGAGATCGGAAAGGAAGAGAATCATGCGAGCATTTAAAAGTTGGTTTGTCGCGCTGGGGTCCAGGGTCGACGGAGTCATGACACAGATCGAGAATCAGGAAGGGATGGTCAACGCTGCCATCAGGAAGACCCGAGACTCCGTCGCCAAGGCGCAGATTCAGCTCAACCGAGTACATCAGGACGGGGTCCGGTTGCAGGAGAAGTGGGAGACCGCGCGTGATTCGGCTGTCTCCTGGCGACAACGGGCGCGCGACTGCATGGACCAGGATGAGCAGAAGGCTATCGAGTGCATGCGCCGTAGCAAGGGGGTTCAGCGGGATGCGGCCGAACTTGAAAAACGTCTCTCGGCTCACCGGTCTGCCGAAGGGAAGCTGCGGGAGGATGTCACGACGATTAAAAAGCGCCTGGAGGAGTTAGTCGAGAAACGGAACCTGATGCGGACCAGGCAGACCCGGGCCGAGGCGCAGCGCGTAGCGCAACACCATGTCGAGGTCTCCGTTGGTGAAATCGAAGAGATTTTCGACCGCTGGGAGGAGAAAGTCACGGTGGCGGAATCTCTCGGTGGTTTTTCTGTTGAACAAGACAGTTTTGAACAAGAGTTCCTCGACGAAGAGGAACAGGCGACTCTTCGCGAGGAACTTGCCGCCTTGAAGAGGTCGTCCCCGGATGGTGAGGAGAAAGGGGAAAGACCATGAGGGCGATCCCGTTCATTCGGCAGCAGGAAACTGCGCACCTTGATCCCGAGCCGGATCAATCTGGTGAGCACCCTGAAAGGCAGGTCGAGCTTCTTACCCAACTGCTCCGATTTGTCGGCGCCCTGGTACTGATTGCGGCCGCCTCTGTGTTCCTGGTCCAGAACTGGGCGCGGGGGGACGATATCAGCCGATATGCCATGTTGCTCGGTTTCTCCGGGCTGATGACGATCGCCGGATTGTTATGCGGGGTCGGGATCAGGGAGAGCAAGGGGGCGAGGACACTTCTCGGCTTGGTGGCGACGATTATGCCGGTTCATTTTGCTGTCCTGGGCGGATTATTCTATTCCCGGTTTGCCCTGGATGGGGTTTTGACCCATTACGGAACTTATACGAGCTGGATCGCTCCAAGCAAGGCGGCCGCCATTGTGACTCCCTTATGTGCCGTGCCGGTTCTGGCTGGATTCATGTACGTGGCGTTTTCGGCGCTTGCCCGGGAGATGGCCGGGCGGCTCACCGGCTTGTTCCTTGTTTGCAATCTGGCACTGCTGGTCCCGGTTCGCTCCGCGGACCTCGTCGCCTGGCAGGTCATTATTTTATTGGTCGGACTGGTCTTCTTCGGGCGAAAATGTCTGCGGCAGGACGTTGTGATGCAGACCTTTGAAGGTTACTGGGTCAGGGGGATGCTCTGGCTGCCCGTCATGGTGCTGCTCGGTCGGCAATATGCCCTCTATACCGGGAGCGCACTTTTGTCCGGTGGCGTCTGGGGGAGTCTGGCCCTGTTTCTGTTTGTCGGTGCGAGGCTGTGCAAGGAGAATGTGCGCAATATTCTACAGGCCTTCAGCACATTCCCGACTCTGGTCGCCTGCTTCTTTTTCGTATGCGAGGTGGTGGACGTTTTCGGCTTATCGCTTGGCTGGTTCCTGCCGCTATTCGCGTTTTTCCAGGGTGGCGCACTGTCGGTCATGTCTCTTTACACGTCGACCCCGGGTGCGGGTTATCGACGGGCGGCTGCCATCGTTGGCGTCTCGAGTCTCATCGGAAACCTGATTCTTCTGCCGGGGGTGGGCGCCGCATTTGCCTCGCTCTTCTTCGGAATCGTCCTTCTCGGTTACGGTGTCTGGTCCAGGCAGAAGGTCATGCTGGCCATGGGAGCTCTCGCCTCGGTTGTCGGACTTGGCTATCATGTCCGACAGGCGATCTATCTCTACTCCTGGGGGAACTGGGGGAGCCTGGCGCTGTTCGGTCTGGCGATTATCCTGGCGGCCTCTTTTCTGGAGAAGAATCATCTTACTCTGCGGCAGCGAATGGCCAGACTCCACGAGAAGTTCAGAGAGTAGAATAGCTGGGAGTGGCGGAATTTGGGACTGGGTTCTTGTTGGTTGGCGCCTGTCCCGCTTGTCGGGCCATAAAGTTGATATTTGAAAAAGTGACGCCGATTGATTTAATATGACAAAAACGTTGCCGGAGAGTCGGTGTGAAAGGCGCCATGATGACCCCCTATGCTTACCATCCCACAACCTGTTTCGAGTCCAAGCTCACCCGGATCAAGAAAAACGATCCGGGTGGGTTCTCCCGCATTCACAAGGTGATCGACAGAATTCTGCACAACCCAGAGGATGCGGACGGCAGGATGCGCGGCACCCACCACAGTCGTTTCAAAAAGTATGTCGGCCGAGCCGAATATCGATTGATTTACGAGTGGTGTGCCATTTGCCGCAAGGCGAATAAAAAGCTCGAAGACCGTTGTGCGAAATGTGGTGAGATCGACGACAACAGCGTCGTATTTTTCGACGTTTTTCACAAGAACGAGGCTTGAGGTTTCAAGCTGACATTTGTGGCGCAAAAAAATAGTCGCTTATTCTGAAAGGGATCATTGAAGTATTTTTATCTGAATGATTTCTGCCCAGTTCCTGCACAATCGCTGAGCATCCATAGGGCAATCCTCTCCCTTCTTCTGGTTAAGACACTGAATATATAATAGTTTCAGGTTTTGGCACGTCTGATGCTTACTGGAAGACTACGTAACGCCGCACCCGATACATGGACGTCTCGGGGGTGACAGCTTAGGCAATGAAGCCCACGGTCGAATTTTTGGCTACCGTGGGTTTTTTTATTTGTTAGGTCAGGCTTCAAACTTTCGATATTCCGGCGGTACCAGGGTGGTGCCGTGCAGGCGATGAGACCGGGCCCGCCAACGACGGGCCGGTGACGCCTGGAGCATGAATTCATAGAGAACGCGGCGCAACGATTGAGCCGCTGGGCATGGACGCCCCTTCCGATCATTGCATCGGCAGGGGCGTTTTTTATTCGAAACGCGGAAATCAGCGATCAGCCCGACTCTGGACACATCAACGAGGATGCCGCCTCGGGGGCGGTCGGATCGCATCAACCCAAGGACCGGCAAAGAGTTTCGGTCAAAAGTTCAGAAAGGAACAGTATCATGGAAAAGTCCAAGAAAATGCGTCAGATCGCGATCTACGGCAAAGGCGGCATCGGTAAATCCACCACCACCCAGAATACGGTGGCCGGTCTTGCCTCCCTCGGAAAGAAAGTCATGATCATCGGTTGTGACCCGAAAGCCGACTCCACCCGCCTGATCCTGCATGCGAAAGCCCAGGAGACGGTTATGGACAAGGTCCGCGAACTCGGTACCGTTGAAGACCTCGAGCTCGAAGATGTGTTGAAGTGGGGCTACGGCGACGTCAAGTGCGTTGAGTCGGGTGGTCCTGAGCCGGGCGTCGGCTGCGCCGGTCGTGGTGTCATCACCGCCATCAACTTCCTCGAAGAAGAGGGCGCCTACACCGAGGACCTCGACTTCGTCTTCTATGACGTCCTCGGTGACGTCGTCTGCGGCGGTTTCGCCATGCCGATCCGCGAGAACAAGGCTGAAGAGATCTACATCGTCGTCTCCGGTGAGATGATGGCCATGTACGCTGCGAACAACATCTCCAAGGGTATTCTCAAGTACTCATCCTCCGGTAATGTTCGTCTCGCCGGTTTGATCTGCAACAGCCGTAACACCGATTGCGAAGCGGAACTGATCGAAGCGCTCGCCGCCAAGCTCGGCACCCAGATGATTCATTTCGTACCGCGTGACAACCAGGTCCAGCGCGCCGAGTTGCGCCGCATGACCGTTATCGAGTATTCGCCGGAGCACAAGCAGGCCCAGGAATACCGCGAGCTGGCCCGCAAGATCGACGAAAATAAATTGTTCGTGGTTCCGACTCCGCTCGAGATGGAAGAGCTCGAAGAGCTGCTGATGGAGTTCGGCATCATGGAAGTCGATGACGAAGAGAACGTCGGCAAGGCCGAGAACGCTTAATCGGGTTTTTCCACGGAGGCACAGAACCCCTGAGAAAGTCACAGAAAACGGGAAGCAAGGTTGACCCGGGCTGTCAAGGTTCTCTGTGTCTCCACGCCTAAGTGGTCAAAGAATTTAAAGGAGTCAATAGCATGGCTGAAAGAAAGCCCGTTAAGGGCGTAACCATAGAATCGACCGAGAAATTGATTGCTGAGACCCTGGCTGAGATGCCGGAGAAGGCAGCGAAGAAACGGGCTCCCCACTTGGGTGCCAACGAGCCGACCGTTTCCAGTTGCGCGGTCAAGTCGAACAAGAAGGTCGTCCCCGGAGTCATGAGTCAGCGCGGTTGCGCCTACGCCGGTGCCAAAGGGGTGGTTTGGGGGCCGATTCGCGACATGGTCCACGTCTCCCATGGCCCGATCGGCTGCGGCGTATACAGCTGGGGCACCCGGCGGAACCTGATGCAGGGAATTCCCGGTGTAACCTCGTTCCCGATGGACTTCACCTCCGATTTCCAGGAACGCGACATCGTTTACGGTGGCGACCAGAAGTTGGAAAAGCTGCTGCGTGAGGCGGATGAGCTCTTCCCGCTTAACAAGGGGATGTCGATCCTCTCCGAGTGTCCGGTCGGCTTGATCGGTGACGATATCAACGCCACCGCCAAGAAGATGGAAAAAGAACTCGACAAGCTGGTCGTACCCTGTAACTGCGAAGGTTTCCGCGGTGTTTCCCAGTCGCTCGGTCACCATATCAGTAACGATTCGATCCGAGACCACATCATCGGCAAGTACGAATTTACCGAAAAGGCTGGTCCTTACGATGTTGCTCTGATCGGGGATTACAATATCGGTGGCGACGTCTGGGCTGCCAAGCCGATTCTCGAAGAGATCGGCTTGAACGTCAAATCGGTCTGGACCGGTGATGGTGAAGTGGAAAAGATCGCGGCGACCCACACCGTCAAGCTCAATCTCATCCACTGCTATCGCTCGATGAACTACATGTGCAAAGTCATGGAAGAGAAATGGGGCATCCCCTGGCTTGAGTATAACTTCTTCGGCCCGACCAAGATCGAAGAGAGCCTGCGCGCGATTGGCGAGCTGTTCGACGACAAGATCAAGAAAAACGTCGAGAAGGTCATCAAGAAGTACCGCAAGGAAATGGATGGCGTGATTGCGCAGTACAAGCCTCGCCTTGATGGCAAAACCGCCATGCTGTTCGTCGGTGGTCTCCGCCCCCGTCACACCATCGGTGCATACGAGGACCTCGGTATCCAGATTACCGGCGCCGGGTACGAGTTCGCCCACCAGGACGACTACGACCGCACCGCTCCGGAGATGGCGAAAGGGACCCTGATTTACGATGACGTCTCCGAATTCGAGCTGGATAAGTTCGTCGAGGAGCTCAAACCTGATCTGGTCGGGAGTGGGATCAAGGAGAAGTACGTATTCCAGAAAGCCGGTATCCCGTTCCGCCAGATGCACAGTTGGGATTACTCCGGTCCCTATCATGGTTACGAAGGTTTCAAGATCTTCGCCCGCGATATCGACATGGCGATCAACAGCCCGACCTGGGGTCTGGTGAAGAGCCCGTTTTAAGTAGAGATATGTAGGGGCAGGCCTATGTGCCTGCCCGGTTCGAAAAATCGAGGGCACCGCACAGGGTTGCCCCTACAAAGATATAAAGGAGTTATCGCCATGAGCGAAGCAGCCGTAAAACTGAAAAAAGTAACCGAACACTCTCCGTCTGAGATTGAGAAGGTCAAAGAGTGGATCAACAGCGAAGACTATAAAGAGAAGAACTTTGCCCGGACCGCATTGGTGGTCAACCCGGCGCACGCCTGCCAGCCTCTCGGCGCGCAGATGGTCGCCACATCTTTCGAGGGCTCCCTGCCGTTCGTGCACGGTTCCCAGGGGTGCGCCTCCTATTTCCGCAGTACCTTCAGCCGTCACTATCGTGAACCGGCCGCGGCGACCTGTGATGCCATGACCGAGGATGGTGCGGTGTTCGGTGGACAGAACAATCTTTTCGAAGGGTTGGAGAACGCTTACGCTCTCTACAAACCGAAGATGATGCCTGTCTACACCACCTGTATGCCGGAAGTTATCGGCGACGACCTGACCGCCTTCATCAAAAACGCCAAGCAGAAGGAGATGGTGCCTGAAGAGCTGCCGATTCCTTACGCCAACACCCCGAGCTTCAATGGCACCCATATTCACGGGTACGATGCCATGCTGCGCAGCATCCTGCAGGATCTGACCCAGGATCAGAAGATTGAAGGCAAGTGTACCGGTAAGCTGAACCTGATCCCCGGGTTTGACGGCAACGTCGGCAACCTGCGTGAATACAAGCGGATCTGTGAATTGATGGATATCCCCTACACCATGCTGGCTGACTCTTCCGATGTCTTCGATTCAGGCTGCGACGGTGAGTATAAGCTTTACGCCGGGGGCACCAAGATCGAGGATGCGGCCGAATGCATCAATGGCAAGGCGACCATCTCTCTGCAGAAGTACTCGACGGCCAACACCATGAAATTCATCAACGCTGAGTTCTCTGGTGATAAGGAAGTCATGCCGCTGCCGTTCGGAGTGAAAAAAACCGACGAACTGATTCTGAAATTGAGCGAGCTGTTTGATAAGCCGGTTCCGGAAGCGCTGAAGAAAGAGCGGGCCCTGGCGGTCGATGCCATGACCGATGCTCACCAGTACCTGCACGGGCGTAAGTTTGCCGTTGCCGGCGATCCCGATTACCTGCTCGGCATTGTTTCCTTCTTGCTCGAAATGGGCGCCATCCCCCATCACGTGCTCTGCTCCAGGGCGACCAAGAAATTCAAGAAGGAGATGGACGCGCTTCTCGAATCCTCACCTTTCGGTGAAGGTTGCACCTGCTATATCAATAAAGACCTCTGGCACATGCGCTCTCTGCTGGTTACCGACCCTGTCGATGGCATCATCGGCGACACCCACGCCAAGTGGGCCGCGCGCGATGCCGGCATTCCGCTGTTCCGTATCGGTTTCCCGATCATCGACCGGGTCAACCTGCACCGCAGCCCGGTCGTCGGCTACCAGGGGGCGATCAACATGCTGACCATGATCGCCAACAAGTTCCTCGATATTAAGGATGAGACGTGCGAGGACCAGTGGTTTGAGATGATGCGTTAGGTTTTTGAGCGGCCCTTTTCCGCCAACTCGGCGTCAGTCCGAAAATCTCTTTGTGCGGCGTAGCGCTGCTACGCCTCCGCGAAATTTTCAGACTTCCTTGATTTGACGAAAAATTGCTCGCTCCTGAAGTTGAGTTGGAAACCCACATTACCTCTCCCTCCCCCTTGAGGGGGGAGGGCTGGGGTGGGGGTGAGAATGATCCGGACACGCCGATTTGAAATTGTTCCTGTAAAAGAGAATCGAGGGTTAAGTATGAAAGTCGCATTCGCCAGCACCGACAAGGTGCACGTCAACGAACATTTCGGTCAGGCCGAAGAGTTTTATATCTGGGATATCGGTCCGGAAAAGGCATCATTCTGCGGAGTCGTCCAGGTCGAGTCGGAAGATGCGCCGGGTCATAGCGATGACAAGATCGAAGCCAGGGGCGAGGCTCTGGCCGACTGCGCCCTGGTTTACGTCGGCGAGATTGGAGGACCGGCTGCGGCGCGTCTGGTCGCGAAAAAGATCCACCCGATCAAAAGCAAAGAGCAAGAGCCGATCACCGTGGTCGTGGAAAAACTTCAGGATGTTCTGAAAGAGAATCCGCCGCCGTGGTTGAAGAAGGCGATGCTCAAGGGTGACCGCCCTTCAGTCGGGTAGCGTCCCTTTACGCCGATCCCGACGTCAGCCTGCGGCTCCTCCTTGTGCAACGTAGCGTTGCTACGTCTCCGGGGGTCGCCCAGGCTTCCTTGGCCTCGACGTAAATTGCACGCTACTTCAACATTTTACGGAATCAGTTGGCAGAACAATAACAATAGAAGAGGAGAACGACAATGGCTTTACTGACTGGAAAAACTTATGGGGGGGCCGACTGGACCCCGACATTCGTCACTGGCATCGACCCCGAAAAGTGTATTGGCTGCGGTCGCTGCTTTAAATCGTGTGCTCGCAAGGTGCTTGGACCGGAAGATCTGGTCGACGAGGAATCCGAGTCGACCCGCATGATCATGACTATCGCTAATCAGGACGATTGTATCGGTTGCGCCGGTTGCGGTGTCGCCTGTCCGAAAAAGTGTTTCACCTTTTCGACCAAAGAAGCTTGATAAAAGGGGGTTGCTGATCGGCCTTTGTCCTGTGATCGTTGCCGGATGATGGCCAGTGCCAACTTCATACAAGGAGTTTGACATGCTCATTGCAGTCGCATCGAAATCAGGTACCGAGATCGACCAGCATTTCGGCCACGCAGAGCAGTTTCGCATTTTCAAGTACCGCAACGGCGACCCATTGCAGGTCGACGAGGTTACGGTGGAGAAGTACTGCAGCTTCGACCCTGAACATCCGTTTCGACACTCACAACTTAACGGGATCCTCGAGGCGCTCAAAGATTGCCAGGCGGTTGTGACCGCCATGATTGGCGATCTGCCGAAACAGGAACTGGAGAAGCATGGTTTCAAGGTGATCAACGCCCATGGGCCGATCACACCTGCTTTGAAGCTGGCCCATGACGCGGTTTGCGATGGCAGCAAGTGCGGTGGGCGCACGGAACAGTGTGCACATAAATGATGGGTGAGGGGCTGTCCCCGAAGGTTTAAAGGGACAGACCCCGTGCGGGACCAGTCCCTGATACACGGTGCCCAACGGCCAACATCGGCTCTGCCCGATTGTTGGTCTTTCCAGAGATGCAATTGCCTACGGCTTGGGCAGGAGGATGCATGGCGCCTCCTCCTTGCCCCATTTTTTCCGCCGCGGCCAACAAGTACTCCGTATTTTAAGGTAGTGTTTCCAGGATAAATCGAGAGAAAAGTGTAATGAAATTAGATTTTTGAAGGTTTTGTCGGTAGCCCTGTCGACAATTGAAGATAAAATGGGGAAGAGTTATGCAGTATAGCATCAAGCTGGCACGGTCGATGCTATATGAAGAAGAAACAAAACAAGGCAGAGAGTACAAGGTCGTACTCCATGATTCGAGGCAAGGGAGCCCCGGGAGAGAACCCGGGGTTTTATTGTTTCATAGGTAAGCAAAGGCGCTTTCGATGTATTCGAAATCGCCTTTTTTATGAAAAGGAGTTCGACCATGGCCACAGGCTGCCCGATGATGAAGATGCAGAAAAAGACCGATCACCCCTGTTTTGGCGGTGATCATGCCAATACCGGCCGAATTCACCTGCCGGTCGCCCCCGGGTGCAATATCAAGTGCGGCTTCTGTGAACGTCGTTTCGATTGTGCCAATGAGACCCGACCCGGCGTCACCAGCAAGGTTTTGACCCCCGAGCAGGCCCTGGAGCGGGTTCGCCTGGTTCGGCGTCATCCGAAAGTCGGCAGCAAATTGAAAGTGGTCGGTATTGCGGGCCCCGGCGATCCTCTCGCCAACCCGAAGACCTTTGAAACTTTCGAACTGGTCAAGAAGGAATTCCCCGAGATGCATCTTTGCCTCTCAACCAACGGTCTGTTGCTGACCGAGCACCTGAACAAGCTGGTTGAGCTCGGTATTCACAGTATTACCGTCACCATCAACGCCCTGACCCCGGAAACCGGAGCCAAGGTCTACGAGTGGATTCGTCATGGGAATAGCCGGCTCGACTGTGAAGTCGGTGCGGCTTTGCTGATCAAACGCCAACTCGACGGTGTCCGCTACGCTTCGGCGGCCGGCATGATGGTCAAGGTCAACTCGGTTTATATTCCCGGTGTCAACGACCACGAAACCCTCGATCTCGCGATCAAGGTGCGTGATCTCGGTGCCGACGTGATGAACATTATCCCGATGATCCCCCTCGGCATCTTCAAGAACCTCGAGCCGCCGAGTGATGCCGTCATGGAGATGGTGCGCAATCAGGCCGAGTTGATCCTGTCACAGGCTCGTCACTGCAAGCAGTGTCGCGCCGATGCCGTTGGCCTGATCGGCCAGGATCTCGATCTCGACGAGTTGCAGTCTCAGTCGGCTTAAGTGTACGAGGATGTGTAGAGACGTTGCATGCGCCGTCCCTACGTGTCTCAATGCGAGTGTTTTCAGTAGAGACGTCCCGTCGGGACGTCTACGGCATGAAACGCTACATGTGTCCGGAGACGCGTCATCGACGCGTCTCACTCAGTAACGTTCCTTGATAGGTTCGGAATGAGTTCTTCGCTCAATACCGGTCTGCGGCTCTCGCTGGTCAACCGGATCGCCGCCATAAAGCTCAAGGACTCCGGTGTCGTTGAGAATCCCCGGGAGCTTCCGATGTTCCAGTTGATGCAATGGGGTTTGGCTGAGGGGATTGTTCCGACCCACCAGCGCAACGTCAGCGAGTTGTTGCGCCTGAGTAACGGACCCGACCAGCAGCAGGCCAGCGATTACCTGTTGGATAATCTGCCTGGAGGGTTGGCCGAGTTCGAGAAACATCTTCTCATTCTTCCGCCGCGTGCGGCGGCCGAAGCGTTGCTCGAATTGCTCGATATGCGTCTCAAGGTCAATCCGCGCAACCCTTATCCGGCCGGGGAGGAATGAGATGGAATTTCAGCAGATCGGCATCCTGAGAACGCCGTTTACCGAGCCGACCGACATGCCGATCCAGCCCTCCTCAGCCCGCGGTGCGATCGGCCGTATCGAAATCGACCCGGCATGGGAGGCGGCCCTGCAGGACCTCGACGGTTTTTCCCACATCATCGTTCTTTATCACTTCCACCGTGCCCCGTCACCACGATTGATGGTCACTCCGTTCCTCGACGATTCCCCCCATGGATTGTTCGCGACCCGCGCGCCGTGCCGGCCGAACCCGATCGGTCTCTCCGTTTTGCGCCTTTGTCGAATCGACGGGGTAACAGTCGAGGTCGTGGATGCCGATATGCTCGATGGCAGCCCCGTTCTTGATATCAAGCCGTATGTGCCTGAGTTCGACCAACCATCCGGTCCCGTGCGGTGCGGCTGGCTCGACAAGGGGATGGATGAGATCGCGGTTGCCCGTTCCGATGACCGCTTCGCTGATTCAAACAATGACTGAGATGGAGATGTTATGGCCAAGGTGATTTTTTGGGAAAAGCCCGGTTGTCAGGGTAATAAACGGCAGAAGGAGATCCTGCTCGCATCGGGGCACGAACTTGAGGTCAACGATCTTTTGACAGAATCGTGGACGGTAGAAACCCTCGCCTCTTTTTTTGGGTCTCGGCCCGTTTCAGAGTGGTTTAATCCGAGCAACCCGGGGGTCAAGTCGGGCGAGATTGTCCCGGCAGAGGTTCAGCCGGAAGTTGCCTTGGGCATGATGGTCGAGGAGCCGTTGCTCATTGTCAGGCCGTTGATGCAGGTCGGCAAGCAGCGTCTTGCCGGTTTCGACGTCAACGAAGTTCATAACTGGATCGGGCTCAACCTCGCTTCGGTCGGTGAGCGCGATCCCCGCCATTGCCCTTGCGTGGTCTTTGGCTGAAGTCGAATCGGGTCGCGTGAGCAACTTCCTGTCAGACGGCTTTTCCTTTGCTCGCCCTGTGATATCTTTATGTCTCATCAGAATGAGAAAGGAGAATCGATATGAAGGTTGATTGGGCTTATCTGCGCAAGGGGTGAACGTCCTGCAAAAAAGCTCAAGAGTTTCTTGAGAACAAGCAGGTGCAGGTTGAAGAGGCAGTTGATGCGCGCACCACCCGGTTCAACGAGGAGCAGGCGTGGGACCTGTTGAAACAGGGAGTCCGGGTGACGGTTGCCAAGGGGAAGAAAGTGCAGGTGTTCGACGACCCATCGGGGAGCAAGGCGGAGGTGCTGCAGAATGCGATGGGGCCGAGCGGCAACCTGCGGGCGCCGACCTACCGAGTCGGTGACGAGTTCATCATCGGTTTTAACAATGACCTCTACACCGACTGGGTCAAGTGATGACCGAAAATTGGTGACAGTTACCTTTAATCCTAAAAGCCAACAGTCATGAGGTAACTGTCACTTCAATGGGGGTAGGGGTCAGAAACTGGTGAAAATCCGCGCTGTCGGTAGGCCGGGTGCAGCCAGTTCCAGGTCGAGAAAATAGCCGAACGGGGTCTGCTCGGTGCGATAGCCGGCCTCTTCGAGCCGCTGCTGGCAGCGGTCAAACAGGTCCTTGGTGAAATCGGCCGGCGCTTTGCTCTCGGAGAGGTGGGAGAAAGAGTGCAGGATGATGTGGGAGGTTCCGTTTTTGCGAGCGCCCCACTTGAGGTTCTTGACCAGCTTGGTCTCGACCTTCTTCGCGTTGTCGACGTCCTCCGCCTCGGCATGGATGAAACCGACCAGGGCATCCGAGTAGTCAGCCGTTGCGTTATTCTCCGGAACATCGTCCAGGGATTTGTGGCCGGTGCGGTAGGCGAAACGGGTTGTATGAATCATCAGAAGTTTCATAGGCAAGACGACAAAGGGCATCCCGTCGGGGATGCCCTTTGTTTACCAGTCAGATGATCTTGTTGAGCGGGTATTCGACGATCCCTTCAGCGCCGAGTTCCAGCAGCTGCGGGATGATGACCCGGATCTCGTTTTCCGCCATGATGGTTTCGATTGAGACCCAGTCCGACTTGTAAAGGTGCGACACGGTCGGGTGGTTGAGGCTCGGCAGCACTTCGCTGATCGCCTCGACCTTGTCTCCGGGGGCGTTCATCTTGACTCCGACCATCCCCTCGGCCCGCAGGGCGGACTGCAGCAGGGTGTAGATCTGCTCGATCTTGGTCCGTTTCCAGGGATCGGCCCAGGCGTCCTTGTTGGCGACCAGAACCGGAACCGATTCCATCAGGGTGTCGACGATCCGCAGGTTGTTGGCCTTGATGGTCGAGCCGGTCTCGGTGACCTCGACGATAGCATCGCACAACCCCTTGAGGATTTTCGCCTCAGTGGCGCCCCAGGAGAACTCGACGGAGACCGGGATGTTGCGCTCGGCGAAGAACCGTTTAGTGAAGCCGACCAGCTCGGTCGAGATGGTGGCGCCGGCGAGATCTTCCGGTTTCTCCACCTCGGAGTCCGGGCCGACCACCAGCACCCAGCGGGCCGGACGGCGCGAGACCTTGGAGTAGACCATCTCGCCGACCTCGACCACGTCGGAGTCGTTTTCACGAACCCAGTCACGTCCGGCGATGCCGACATCGAGCACGCCACGCTCCAGGACCTTGCTCAGCTCCTGGGGTCGGACCAGGCTGCAGGACATCTCCGGGTCGTCGCAGTCGGGGAAGTAGCTGCGGGACCGCGCGGTGATGGTCCAGCCGGCTTTCTTGAACAGGTCGATGGTCGCCTCTTCGAGGCTCCCCTTCGGGATGCCTAATTTCAGTTCGTTGGCCATAATGACATCCTCTTTCGGTTATTTTTTCTTATAGACTTCGTCGGGGTTGAACAACGGGTTAGAGTGCTCCACCCACTGACCGTCTTCCCAGCGGACGTAAAAGCAGCTCCGGTTGCCGGTGTGGCAGGCGGCCGGGCCGTTCTGCTTGACCTTGATGACAACCGTGTCGGCATCGCAGTCGGTCAGTATCTCGACCACGTCCTGGGTGTTCCCCGACTCTTCGCCTTTCATCCAGTACTTGTTGCGGGTGCGGCTGTAGAACCAGGTCTTGCCGTCCCGCAGGGTGTTTTCCAGGGTTTTTTTGTCCATGAAAGCGACCATCAGCACTTCGCCGTTTTCGTGGTCCTGGATGATGGCGGGAATCAGGCCGCCCATTTTGTCAAAATCAATCTCGATCATTTCTTGCCTCCTTTTTCAGCGTCAAACGAATCAACACGGATTCGGGTTTCCTGAGTTTGTCCGCAAGTTTATGGCACGTCCGGGGGCTTGAGTCAATCCCCGGGGGATGTCGGTTCCATGGATGAGATTTCGAAGGTGCGCAGTTCGGCTTGTTCGAGGCACTGCTCCAGCAGGTCGTCAAGTTGGACAATCCCTGCTTCGTACCGCTCGATTTCGTCCAGATCGGCCCGCGTTTCCGGGTGGGCGGCGATCATGAAGGAGCAGCAGTCGGGGTAGGGCTGAATGGAGGATTCGAACGTGCCGATTTTTTCAGCCAGCGTGATGATCTCGTCCTTGTTGAGACCGACCAGCGGCGACAGGACCGGCAGCTCGGAGGCGGCCTGGATACAGCGAATGTTGTCGAGGGTCTGGGAGGCGACCTGGCCAAGGGAGTCACCGGTGACGATCCCCTTGGCACGGTGTTTATCTGCCAACCGGTTGAGCAACCGCATCATGCAGCGGCGATAGATGATCATCCGGTGCTTGGCTGGGACGAAGGCGATGATATGGCGCTGGATCTCGCCGAACGGGAAAATATAGAGTTTTGAACGGACCTGGTGCCTGGTCAGGGTGTTGACAAGCTCTTCGATTTTGTTGACCGCGGCACCGGCGAACTGGGTCTCGTTGCGGATGTGGCCGAAGATGATCTCGCAGCCCCGTTTCATCATCATGGCGGCGGCGACCGGGCTGTCGATCCCGCCGGAGAGGGAGGCGACCAGCTTTCCGCTGGTACCGACCGGAAGGCCGCCGGGACCGGAAATCTTTTCGCTGTAAATCAGGGTCTCGCGGTGGGTCAGTTCGATATACAACCACTGGTCGGGGTCGGTCAGGTTGACTTTTTTCTCCAGGGTCGCAGCGATGCACCCGCCGACTTGGCGGCTGATTTCGTTGGATTTGACCGGAAAGGTCTTGTCGGAGCGCTTGGTCCTGACGCCGAAACTTTCGAAATCGAGACTCTGCATCAGATCGACAGCGACCTGCTTGATCTCCTCCATATCTTTCCCGGCAGCACGTCCAAGGGAGAAGTGGGCGATACCCGGTACCCGCGACAGGCGGGCACAGAGTTCTGCGGCATCAGCACTTGCTACTGGTATGCAGACGATGCGACCGTAACGTTTGTGAATTTTGGCCTGGTCGCCGAGGGCCTGCTTGATTCGCTTGACCAGGGCGTTCTCGAAATAAGC
Source organism: Desulfuromonas sp. (assembly GCA_002868905.1). GTDB lineage: Bacteria > Desulfobacterota > Desulfuromonadia > Desulfuromonadales > Geothermobacteraceae > BM304. The sequence goes on along the minus strand of PKUA01000006.1, from coordinate 17,915 downwards.
GCGGTTTTTCCCTTTAATGGCGATTTCGCTGTAATGGATAATTATCCGGTCGAACATCTGCCGGTCTCCTTGGTTGTTTCGGTTTGGACAAAAGAATCACGCAAATGCTGCTTCGAAGGGGTAGAGACGTAGCATGCTACGTCTCTACGGCGTTGATTCTTTACCGCTTTGGGTAAAGAATCAAAAAAGAAAAAGGAGCGGCAAAGCCGCTCCTTTTTGAGTCTGGCAGGCCAGGAGGGACTCGAACCCCCAACCCCCGGTTTTGGAGACCGGTGCACTAGCCAATTGTGCTACTGGCCTAAAGCGGTCGCCATCCTAACTCAAGTCGTCTTGTTTGGCAAGCGATTGCCTTTGATCGCATAAAAAAAATTATCCCGCTGCTCTCTGGTTCGGATCAAGGTGGAATTTCTGTAGCAGGTGTCGCACCACATCGACCGAGAGGCTGTTGCCAAGAAGACGCCAGCGCTTTCGGAGTGTGAAATCCTTTGGAAAGCAGTAGTCTGGCCCGTAGCCGAACAGCCTGGCTATTTCCGCCGGGGAGAGACAGCGAACGCCGTTTTTGTCCTGGAGGAAAGAGCCGGCATGCATCAATTTGCGCCCATACCCGGCAGTGAAGCAGGTGGTGTAGGCAGTGTCGTCTTCCGGATGCAGAATGCGCAGGCCCGTATGAAACCGGGCCAGTGTCGGCTCGGGGAGGAACAGGTTGCTGTCGCTGGCATGGTGGTCGAGATAAGTTGCAAGCGCGCGGTCGCGAGATGTTGCTTTCGCCTGGTCGATTTTTTTCAGGGCGAGCCGGGATGCGGTCAGATAGTAACGGGGCCGTCGCATTGGAATCCCGAATTCGGTTGGACAGAGGACTCTTTCTTCGACGTGATAGCCATGTCGGTCCAGCAGCTCGACGACTCTCTCCCTGGCGCGGGAATCGGCAAACCCCGCCACGTTTTCCAAAGCGAAATGAGCCGGTTGCCGTGTGTCGGGGAAGATCTCCAACAGGCGCAGGAAACTGCAGGCACGCGGGTCATCAAGGTCGCGTCGTGAGCCCTGAATTGTATAGGGTTGGCAGGGGGGTGACAACCACCAGAAGTCGGCTTCGAAGCCGGACAGAAATTCAGGTTCGGCCTGCTCCAAGTTGGTGTGGAAGATCGGGTGCCGGGGGAAGTTCTGTCGATAGACTTGAAGGGCGGTTTCGCTCTGGTCAAACGCGGCGGCAATTTTCAAGGGAAGCGTGGAACATGCTGCGGCAAAACCGCCGATGCCGCAGTAAAACTCAAGTGCCGATATGCCCTGGAGTGGACCGGGATAGCCCTCCGTTTGGTGTGCTGCCGGTTTTGAGCATTGGGCAAAACTCAAACCGGATCCTTTCAACTCTCCAGTTGCGAATTGATGGCGGCAACCAGGCTTTTTTCATCAAACGGTTTGCAGAGGAACCCGTCCGCTCCCGAGTCGGCGGCGATCTGTTTCAGTTCATCTTCGGGCCGGGAAGACATCAGGATGATCGGAATGTCGCGGCTCAAGTCGTAATTCTTCAGGTTGCGCAGCTTCTGGTCACCTTTGATAAGCGGCATCATGACATCGAGCAGAATCACGTCGGGGCGCTTTTCACCGAAAATATGCTGGTTGGCGTTGATGGCACACTCGTCCACCGAGACCTGGAATCCGGCGTTGGTCAGAATGTCTTTGGCAACTGTCAGGATGAATCGGTTGTCGTCGATGACGACCACGTGTTTCGACATGGTCCCCCCCCTTGGAAAACTATCAATGAGAGAATTTCAGTTGCTATTGTAAATACTAATGGAGGGGTGTCCTGAAATCAACAAAAATGAGCAATTCTCCGAGCAGGTTAAGGGCTGTCGATTACCGCAGAAACTCGCTTGCCGTCGAGCACCGCATGCCGCGGATTGTCATCTCTCGAACAAAATCATCCCCCAGATTTTCAAATCCGGGGACGTTGGAGGTGCAGTCCTCGATCAGGCAGATCTTGGCGATGTCCCCGGAGGGGAGGTGGCTCGCCAGGTCGCGGACGGTGTTGGCGACACAGTGGGACCGGGCCTGGCCGAGAACAGCGATGGTGTCTGCCTGTTGCAACCGTTTGACCAGGTCGAGTTTCGGCAGGGTGGCAGGATCGTCCGGATCCGGAACCTCCGCCTGGATTTTCGAGTAGTGCTCGGTCCAGAGGTTTTCTCCGGCGGTAACGATTCCAGCTTTGCGGATATTATCCCGTTCCCACCCGTGGATTGCCTCGAGGATGTCGGATTGGATATTGTGTCCCCAGGTTCCGATCAGGCAGTGGGGGGGCCAGATGCACAAGGGGTAACGCCCCGAAGCGGCAAGCTGCTGGACGTATCTCTCTGCCCGTTTCTGCCAGTCGGGGTTGACCGGTCGGAACCCTCCCTGGTCAATATCCTCCGGGGTGATGATGGTAAACGGGTCCGGGTGCCGGTCGTCCCGGTCAAGCCAGAAAAGCGGGTGAGCGATGTCGAGCTGATAATGGCTGTCGAGCGTCACAGTGATATCGGTGATTAGGCTGCCGAGACGGTTGATCAGCGTGGCGCTCCGTTTCGAGTCATCCGGTGCGCCTGGTACGAACAGAGCGCCTTGCGGAGAGCAGAAGTCGTTTTGCGGGTCGATGATGAGCAGGTGAAGATTCATTCTGATTCCCTCGCGATTTGAAAGGTTCAAGTGAAGTTTTCAGTTGTCCGCCATGACTTTGCGATCGATGTTGAATGTGTAGGCGAGGTAGTCGAGGTAGGCCTGGTCTTCGCACATCTCTTTTCCCGCGCTGTCGCTGATTTTGGCGACCGGGTGGTTGCGGCAGCGGGTCATCTTGATCACGATATTCAGCGGTTTGTGTCCGAGGTCGTTGGTCAGGTTGGTGCCGATGCCGAAGCCGACTCTCGTCTGGTCCTTGAATGTGTCGTAAATGCGCAGGGCTTTCGGTATGTTCAGGTCATCGCTGAAAATCAGGGTTTTGCTGCGCGGATCGATGCCGAGCTTCCGGTAATGTTCGAGCGCTTTTTCCGTCCACCAGTAGGGATCGCCGGAGTCGTGACGCAGGCCATCGAACAGCTTGGCGAAATAGAGGTCGAAATCCTGGAGGAAAGCATCGAAGCCGACCACATCGGTCAGCGCGATGCCGAGTTGGCCGCGATATTCTTTGGCCCAGGTCTCCAGGGCGTGTTTCTGACTGTCGATCAGGCGGGGTCCAATCGCCTGGCACGCCTGCAGAAACTCGTGGGCCATGGTGCCGATGGGGCGGATGCCGAGCTCGCGGGCGAGGGCCAGGTTGCTGGTGCCATTAAAGTTCTGCGGCAGTTCCTTGCAGAAGGTTTCGACGACTTCGCGCTGCCACGCCTTGTTGAAGCGGCGCCGGGTGCCGAAATCGGTAAACATGAAACCGCTGGTTTCCGGATGTGTCTTGACCTGGGCGATCTTTTCCTGCAAACGGCGCCGTCCTTCACCGTAGTCGGGCTCGGGGAAGCGTTCCCGGTTGGCCAGCTCACTGATAATGCCAAGAGCAAAGATCTCGAACATGGTGATGTAGATCAGGGGACCACGAAATCGCAGGTCGAGATGTTCGCCAGATGTGTCGATGGAGATGTGATCCGGGTCGAGACGGAAAATCCTGAGGAAATCGATGAAGTCTTTTTTCAGGTAGGGGAGGGAGGAAAGGTACTTCAGCTCCTCCCTGGTGAAGCCGAGGGTGCAAACATGTTCAAGTTCGGTCATAATGGCTTCGGCCAGGGTACGTAAATCGAAACCGGGGGTGCGGCATTTGAACTTGAACTCGGTATCGTCCGCCTCCTGAAACCAGTGATAATAGACCTGCAGCATGGTCAGCTTGTAGAGGTCCTGGTCGAGCATGCTGGTGATAATCGGGGATGACGGTGACGGCATGGCAACGGGTCCTGTCCTGATAGGTGAACGTGGACGCGGTCGCATCGACAATAACACCCTCCAACGACGACCGATAACATGAAAATATCCCCAAGAGAATAACTGCCACAGAAAGATTTGTCGAATCATTCCAACAGTCGGGGGCCGAGTAAATCATTGAAAAATCGCCAACATGATCTGTTTTTAATTTGCCCACCGGGACTCGAGGCGTGTTGCGTCGCGGAACTCGGTTCCCTTGGTGTCCAGGGTGAACCACGGCAGGGCGGGGTCGCTTTCCAGGGTGGGTTGCGCGAACTCTACCTTGTTAATCTCTGGTCACGTTGCGGTAGCCGGGTGCTGGTGCGGCTGGGGGAGTTCAGGGCCAAGGATTTCCCGGGGTTGTATCGCAAGGCGCTGCAGCTGCCGTGGGGAAGTTACGTCCGGCCGGGATGGCCGGTCAAGTTGCGTGTCACAAGTCATCGGTCCCGGTTGATGCACAGTGACCGGATTGCCGAGACAGTGGAGACCGCCCTGCGTCAGGCGCTCGGGCCTCAAGAATCAGTCCCGGGCGACGGGGAGCAAGTGGTGCTGGTTCGCCTGGAGGAGGATGCTTGCACCGTTTCCATTGACAGTTCCGGGGAATTACTGCATCGACGGGGTTATCGCCAGATCATGACCCCCGCCCCCCTGCGTGAAAATCTTGCCGCCGGGATGTTGAGTCTTCTCGGATGGCGCGGAGATGAAGCGTTCTGTGACCCGTGCTGCGGTTCAGGGACGTTGCCGATCGAGGCGGCCCTGCTCCGTTCGAACCTGGCTCCAGGGATGCGGCGAGAGTTCCGCTTCATGCGGTGGCCCGGTTTTCGTCACGGCCTCTGGCAGCAGCTTTTGAGTGAGGCGGCTCGCAAGACCGTTGATCCTGGGTTCGGCATCATCCTCGCAGCCGATAAAGACGAATCTGCGTTGGAAGCAGCCAGGGCCAATGCCCGTGCGGCGGGCGTGGAGGAGTTGGTGAGCTTTCGCCAGGAGGACGTCGCAGTACTCGAAGTCAATCCTGCCGGTGGGCTGATGGCAGCCAATCCTCCTTACGGTCTTCGTCTTGACCTTCCTTTGCGGCAGCTGTCACCCCTGCAGGTCGTTGCACAACGGTTGCAGGCTGACTGGAACCGCTGGCGCTGCGGTTTGTTGACTCCAGAGCGTCCTCCTGGAGGTGGATGGAGAAGCGCCGCGCTATTGCATAACGGAGGAATTACAGTAAACCTCTGGGCCTGGCGGGCAGGTGGGGAATGATCGCAAGAGAATGTCTTTTGGCTGAATCTGGTCGCTGCCCAGTTTCTCTTGTGACAGGTCGAGCAATGGTAAACGCGATGCACAAAACATAACCGCATACCTGGTAGCAATAATTCTGGGGATATGGCATGTTAGCAAGGGAGTCAGGGGGTACGAACTGGCCGGAAACGACAGAAGAAGAGCGGGGTGGTTTGCCCCGTACGGAACAACGGGCAATGAAGCAAAAAAAGATCAGCGCCGGGATGGGGGCGGCAACAGGTCCGACTGGTTTCTGGCATGAGAGAGTCCTGCCGATTCTTTTCAGCTGGTTTGAAAAACGGCCCGGAGGAATCCGCTTCAAGCTGGCTGTCGTTACTCTGGCGCTTATTGCCCTGGTTACCACCAGCTTTTCCGTTGTGGTTATCCGTATCCTCGATGAAGCGCTGTGGCAGTCCCTTCTGCAGCGCGGCGGTTCCCTGATCATCGGCACAACCACCCCGGCCGGCTACAGCATTTTGTCCGGCGACCGTCTTGCTCTCGACAATCTCGCAGCCAAAATCACCGTTGCCCAGGAAGACGTCGTCTACCTCGCCATTCTCGACAGCGAAAGAACCGTTCTCGCACATAACCGCCTGGAGGCTGCGGGCGCTCAGTTCGAACGTCAATCCGGGCGAAAATTGGCCGAATTGCCCGACTTTGTCGTGCAGGAGGTATCCAGGGAGGGACGTTCCGTTTTCGAGTTCGAAGCCCCGATCAAGTTTGCCGATCAACAGGTTGGAACCGTGTTGGTTGGGATCGATACAGCACCCTATCTGGCGGCAAAGTCTTCGGCCCGCACCAGGATGTTCTGGATTTCCTTGCTGATTCTGGGGGTTGGATTGGCAGGGGCCCTGCTGCTCGCCACCCGATTTACCTCGCCGATCAAACGTTTGGCGGCCGGGGTTTCGAGAATCCGGACCGGTGATTACGATGTCCGGGTGGCGGTCTCCTCCCGGGACGAACTCGCCGTTTTGACGACCAGCTTCAACGCGATGGCGCAAACGATTCGTGCGCAGAAAGAGGAACTGGAAGGTTCCGCCCATGAGTTGGAGGAGGCTTACATCTCGACTGTGCGGATCCTGGCGGCATCCCTCGATGCCCGGGACAATTACACGTTCGGTCACTCGGAGCGAGTTGCGAGCCTCTCACTGGGCGTTGGCCGTCGGCTCGGTCTGAAGGACGACGAACTGAAAGATTTGGAAATAGCCTGTTTTCTGCACGATATCGGAAAAATCCGCATCCCGGATCTGGTCCTGAACAAGCCGGGGTCCCTGGATAAAGAGGAGGCCCGTCTTGTTCGACAGCACCCGGAGCACGGCGCGGAGATTGTCGGCCTGGCCGACTCATTGCGCAAGTATGTGCCGGTGGTGCTCTACCATCACGAATGGTATGATGGAAACGGATATCCCAGCGGGTTGAAAGGTGACGAAATCCCGCTATACGCCCAGATAGTGGCCATTGCCGACAGTTACGATGCCATGACAACCTGCCGCCCATATCGTCCGGGGCGATCGCAGGAAGAGGCTGTCACAGAGATCAGGGCGTTTCGGGGGAGACAGTTCGCGCCGCAGCTTGCCGATCTGTTCATTGAAAGCCTGCAGGATGAACCAGAGGGGGAGTTGTCATTTATCGGAGGTGCCATATGAGAACTCGGCGCTGGCGGATGTTTCTGCTCCCGACGATTCTAGCTGTAGTGACGGCTTGCGGACCGATTGAATTTCCGCATGTCATAAGGATGCCCAGGGAGGTTCCACCTGCAACGACTGTCAAGGTCCCGGAAAAACATCCGGCTCCCGAACTGCGTTTGGAGGAGATTGCAGGGTATTTGGAGTCGGGTGATTATCGTTCGGCACTGGAATTGGTGCGGACAGAGATCGGGAGAGGAACTCGGGAAACGAGTCTGGCCGAGGAATATGTGCAGGCAGTCAACGGCGTTATCAACACTGCGGAACTCCATCAAGAGGCTGATCAACTGGCGAAAGCCGGGGAGCTTTTTCGTCTTGCCCATGAGTGGTTTCCCAAAACCGAAGCTGCGTCCCAAAGGGTCGATCTGACGAGTGGTGAGCTCATGGTTCGCATAGCAGATTGTGCCGATGGGCTGATGGATCGGGGGTTGGTCGCTTATCGGGGTGGTGATCTCGACAAGGCGATCGAATCCTGGAAGGTGATCGGGACTTTCGACCCCTGGCACCAGGAGTCGCGCAGGGCCCTGGAGACGGCGGAGGTTCAGCGGGCCAACCTGGAAAAAGTACGTGGTGCAAATTCGCAACCGGTGACGGCCGAAGAGAGACCGACGAGCACTCTCCAGTCCGTTTCGCCCCCCCCTCTTCACGGCGGTTGATGACTGACGAAACCGCATGAGGCTCGCAACAGGCGACTTCGCGCTGCTGAGGCGTCTCATGGATTTTTTCAAAAACCGCCTTGCGTTTGCTTGCGGGTATCTATATAATTCGCTTTTGGCTCGTCCGGGCTATGATAGTCGGACAGAAAATGCCGCGGGAAGAGAGGTGAGTGTTCGGTGGAAATTCATGTTGTTGACGGGAACGTCGAGAAGGCGATCCGGGTCTTCAAGCGCAAGCTGCAGCAGGAAGGGCTGTTTCGCGAGATGAAACAGCGCAAGTTTTATGAGAAACCTTCCGTGAAGCGTAAGCGTAAGGAGAAGGAGGCCCAGCGTCGTCTGCGCAAGAAAATGCGTATGATGCGACCCAGGTGACCGAACTCACATGCAGGTTTAAAACGAAGAAAGCCGGCCCCGTCAGGGCCGGCTTTCTTTTTTGCGGTTGCTTCGGTGTCAGTGCGGCAGGACCGGTAGCTTCAGCCCGGCGACATGGTCGATCATCTTGACCACCTGGCAGCTGTAGCCGAATTCGTTGTCGTACCAGACATAGAGGTTGCAGCGGTTCCCCTGGACGATGGTTGCAAGTGAATCAACCACCCCGGCATAGCGGGAACCGACGAAATCGGTCGAAACCACGTCCGGTGAATTGGTGTAGTCGATCTGTTCGTGCAACGGTCCTTCGAGAGAGGCCTCCCTCAGGTAGGCGTTGAGGGTCGCGACATCGGTCTCCTGTTTAAGGTTCAGGCTCAAGATGGCGAGGGAGACGTTCGGTGTCGGCACCCGGATGGCATTACCGGTCAGCCTCCCTTTCAACTCCGGCAGTGCCTTGGCGACCGCGCTGGCGGCTCCGGTCTCGGTGATGACCATGTTGAGCGGCGCTCCCCGCCCCCGACGTGACTTATTGTGATAATTGTCGATCAGGTTCTGGTCATTGGTGTAGGAATGGCAGGTCTCGACGTGCCCGCTCTCGATGCCGAAACGGTCTGAAACTGCCTTGAGGACCGGGACGATGGCGTTTGTTGTGCAACTGGCTGCGGAGAAGATGGTCTCCTCTTTTGTCAGTAACTCGTTGTTGACGCCATAGACCACGTTCGGTACATCCCCTTTTCCCGGTGCGGTGAGGATGACCTCCGCGATTCCTTTCGCCTGCAGGTGATTGCCGAGACCATCGCGGTCACGCCACTTGCCGGTGTTGTCCACCAGAATGGCGTTATTGATGCCATAAGCGGTGTAATCGATCGTTTCGGGGGCGTCGGAGTAGATGATGCGGATCATGTTGCCGTTGGCAATAATGGCATTCTCATCCTCATCGATGATCAGGGTTCCGTCGAAATGGCCATGGATGGAGTCGCGTCGCAGCAGGCTGGCCCGTTTGACCAGGTCGTCCTCGCTCCCCTTGCGGACAACCGCGGCTCGCAGGCGCAGTTTGTCGCCGCCACCGGTCTGGTCGACCAGCAGGCGGGCAAGCAGGCGGCCGATGCGACCGAAACCGTAGAGCACGACGTCGCGTGGCTCGGAGAGCAGGGGCTTGTGGCCGGTGTTGATTTCCTTCAACTCCTGCCGGACAAAAGAGGGAAGGTCGAGGTTGCCTGCCTGGGCCTGGAACCGGACTGTCAGTTTGCCGATATCGACCCGGGCCGGCGCGAGATCAAGGGCCGCAACCGCTTCAAGCACTGGCATGGTGTCTCGTACCGAAAGCTCGTTTTCCAAAATCTGCCGGGCGAATCTGTGAGACTTGAGAATATCGACGGCCGACTGATGGACGAGGTTGCGGTCGTAAATGGTGGTGACGACACCATGGTCCCGGTATAGACGGCCGATGACCGGCAGCATCTTTTCCGCGAGTTCCTCGCGCTGTTTCCAGTCGGAAAAATAAGCTTCCTGCTTGGCTTGATCCATGTTCTTCCCTTCCGCGTTGAAGTGACTCCTGCAGACAATTTTGCCTCCCGCCGCCGGCGGGACTCGCTATGCTAAACCAAGGGTTAAATCAAGGCAACCCCTTCATACGGATTCTGCTGGGTGGCGGTGAAACGTCTCAAGGCTGGACTTGCAGGGGTGACACTGGTATTAATAGCTTTTATCTGAATGCCACTTGGGACTGTCGAATATTTGCGGTGTCAGTCTGCTCACAAACATTTTGCAACAGGGAGGATCGACAATCATGGGAGATGCGGTTTCCTACAAGGACCTCGGGCTGGCCAACAGCCGTGAGATGTTTGCCAAAGCGATGGTCGGCGGTTACGCCATACCGGCCTACAATTTCAACAACCTCGAGCAGTTGCAGGCAATTATCGTTGCCTGTGCGGAGACCAAATCCCCGGTCATCATCCAGGTCAGCAAGGGCGCGCGCGATTATGCCAACCAGACCATGCTCCGGTTCATGGCGATGGGTGCGGTCCAGATGGCCCGTGAGATGGGCTCGGACATCCCGATCTGTCTGCATCTCGATCATGGCGACAGCTTCGACCTCTGCAAGTCCTGTGTCGACAGCGGTTTCTCCTCGGTTATGATTGACGGTTCCCACCTGCCGTATGAAGAGAACGTCGCTCTGACCAAGCAGGTTGTCGAATATGCTCATGCCCATGATGTGACGGTGGAAGGGGAGCTTGGCGTATTGGCAGGTATCGAGGATGAAGTCCAGGCTGAACAGTCGACCTATACCAAGCCGGAGGAGGTCGAGGATTTCGTCGGCAAGACCGGCGTCGACTCTCTGGCCATCTCCATCGGCACCAGCCACGGCGCCTACAAATTCAAGCTTGGACCGGGCGAAGAGGTGCCGCCCCTGCGGTTCGATATCCTCGCCGAAGTCGAGAAGCGGATTCAGGGTTTTCCTATCGTGCTACACGGCGCATCGAGCGTGGTGCAGTCGTATGTGCAGCTCATCAACCAGTACGGCGGGAAAATGGAGGGCGCCGTCGGGGTCCCGGAGGAGCAGTTGCGACGAGCGGCCGCCAGCGCCGTGTGCAAGATCAATATCGATTCCGACGGACGTCTTGCGGTCACTGCCAAGGTGCGGGAATTCCTCGCCAACAACCCGGGTGAATTCGATCCGCGTAAATATCTCGGTGCCGCTCGAAAAGAGTTGGTCGATTTGATCAAGCATAAAAACCAGACGGTTCTTGGCAGCGCGAATCGCGCCTGACCCACATACTTTTACCGAGTGAATTGATTTGTGAAAGGCTGTCGACGTCCAGGCAGCCTTTCATTCTTTGGCAACCATTCCGATGACCTCTTCCCTTCCGAACTCATGTCGCGTCAGCATCATCATCCCGAACTGGAACGGGATGGGGGTTCTACCCGAGTGCCTTGAGAGCCTGAGACGGCAGACTTTCAGGGATTTCGAACTCATCGTGGTTGATAACGGTTCAACGGATGGTTCGATTGCCGCGTTGAACCGGGATTATCCCGAGGTGCGGCTGCTGGAGTTGCCAAAGAATCTCGGTTATTCGGTCGCCAACAATCGGGGGCTTGAAATGGCCCACGGCGACTATATCGTCGCGTTGAATAACGATACCCGGGCCGAGGCGGACTGGCTCGAGAAGTTGGTGGCTGCGGCCGATGCCTGTCCTGAGGCGGGCATGGTTGGAAGCCGGACAGTTGTTTACGAAACTCCGGAACTGGTCGATACCCTCGGTGGTCGCGTCTGCCGTGACGGAATGTCCCGGGGAGCATTTCGCCATCGCCGTTTTGACGACCTCGGACTTTCCGGGGTTATTCCGATCCTCTACCCGAGTCCGTGTGCCGCACTCTACCGACGACAGATGCTTGAACAGATCGGTTTTTTCGACGAGGACTTCTTCGCTTATGCCGAAGACACCGATCTCGGTCTGCGCGGGCGTTGGGCCGGTTGGGATGCGGTTCTTGCGACGGATGCTGTGGTGCGGCATCATTATTCGGTGACCGGCGGTAGCTTCAGCCCGTTCAAGCTCTATCTGGTTGAACGGAACCATTACTGGGTCGCCCTGAAAAACTTTCCATGGTCGATGTTGTTGCAGCTTCCGTTTTGGAGTATCGTTCGATTGTGGATGCAGATTGTCGCTGTACGTCAAGGGGTCGGTTCGGGCGGTGAGTTTGCCCAGAGTGGTCAATGCTGGCCGATCATCAAGGCGTTGATCAAGGCCAACATTGACGCTCTGTGGGGTGTGCCGGGGATGTTGAAAAAGCGTCGAAGGTTCCATTCTCAACGTCGTCGCACAAGCGGGGAGATGGCGACACTCCTCCAACAGTTCAGACTCTCATTCGCCGAGTTGCTCGACCTTCACGTAGCAGCCTCTCCAAATGGTGACTCCTCTGACAGGGAGCGTCTGAACTAATGGCCCCTCAGCTCCTTGACAAGGTTCCGGTTTCTATCTGTCTTGCGACTCATAATGGCGAACGTTTCATCGCCGAGCAACTCCAATCGGTACTGGAACAGCTCGGTGCAGGGGATGAAATCGTGGTTTCGGATGACGGTTCCTCCGATGGGACGCTTGACCTGCTGCGGCAATTTTCTATGCCGCAATTACGAGTAATCCCGCCACGGCGGTTTTTTGATCCGAAAGCGAATTTTGAATATGTCTTGGCGGCGGCAAAGCATGATATTATCGTCCTCTGCGATCAGGACGATATATGGTTGCCGCAGAAGCTCGACAGGATTCGTGAGGTCATGCGGGACAGGCGGAACAGTATCGCTGCCATGATGAGCGATGCCGGCCTGGTGGATGAGGCAGGTGAGTCGCTGCGCGAAAGGCTGTTTGAAAGGTTTCCTCCCCGCAGGGGGGTGTGGCGCAATATCTACCGTAACTGTTATACGGGCTGTGCCATGGCGATTACGCGCCCTCTGCTGGAACTGGCCCTGCCATTTCCCAAGGGGATCCCGATGCACGACTCGTGGCTCGGACTGCTGGCCGAAGCGGCAGGGGATGTCGTTTTTGTCGATGAAATCACTTTTTTACACCGGCGTCACACCGCCAATGCCAGTTATCGACGTCGCAATCCGGCACAACAGATCAGCTGGCGGGCGAGTCTGGCGTGGCACCTCTGGCGCCGATTGGTCACTATCGGTATGCGGAATCAGAAAGAAGGGCGATGAAGCGATTATTGATCCTCATTCCGGCCTTCAACGAAGAGAAGAGTCTGCCGAGGGTTGTCACTGACGTACGACGGACCATGCCTGACGCCGACCTGTTGGTGGTTAACGACGGTTCGCGAGATGCGACCGCTTCGGTGGCTCGCGAATTAGGCGTGGCGGTCCTGTCTCATCCATGGAACATGGGGTACGGTGTCGCTTTGCAGACCGGCTATAAGTACGCCCACGCCCAGGGATATGACCTGCTGGTCCAGATCGACGGTGACGGACAGCACGACCCTTCATCGATGGCGGATCTGCTCGAACCGGTCGTCAAGGACGAGGCCGACTTCGTGATCGGTTCTCGATTTCACTCTTCCAGCACCTACCGACCATCCCTGGCGCGTAAACTCGGCATGCTTTTGTTCCGCAAACTGGTCTCCGCTTTAGTTGGGCAGCGGTTGACTGATACCACGTCAGGTTTTCAGGCCTGCAACGCGAGAGTGATATCCTATTTGACCCGTGATTCCTTCCCTTGTGATTACCCTGACGCCGACTTGTTGATCTTGCTGCATCGGGCAGGGTTCCGCATCGCCGAGAGATCGGTCAGGATGTTTGCGGATAACGGGGGACAGAGTATGCACTCGGGTTTGAAGCCGCTTTACTATGTTTTTAAGATGTTTCTCTCAATTGGGGTGACGCTGCTGCGTTCGGACAGGTATCGTTAGGAGGTTGGCATGACTGACAATCAGCAGGCTTTTGCCCTCATTGTCTGTGCGATCGTTTTCGGGGTCACGATTGAAATGGTCCGAACCCGACGGTTGCGGGAGGAATATTCTGTCTTATGGTTGCTGACAAGTTGCGCCATGTTCTTCCTGGTGCTCCGCTATGAATGGTTGCTTGGACTGACCCGGTTGGTCGGGGCGGTTTTGCCGACAACAACCGTCTTTCTGGGTGCCCTGGTGTTTTTGTTGCTGATTGTCATCCAGTTTTCCATGAAGCTGTCTCGCATGACCGACCAGATCAAGAATCTTGCCCAGCAGAATGCACTATTGCAGCGTGAAATTGAGGTGTTGAAACAGGATGGGAAAGAACAAGAGCAGGGGACATAAACAACATCAGCAGTCGCAGAATGGTTCAGGGCCAGAATTGAAAACAGAACGTCTGGCCCAGTTAAAGATGGCGGACAGTTCCAAGACCCTCCTCGTCTCCTGGCTCCTTTTTTTGGGCTGTGCCTTTCTGTTGTACGGCCATGCTTTGGACAGTCCGCTCTATCTTGATGACGAGCGGGTTTTGTTCAAACTGAAAAGTTCGCTGGACCCCACGCTTGCCTGGGGGCATCTTTGGGGCGGGCGGGGTGTCTCCTTCCTGACGTTCGCTCTCAATTTTTCGTGGTTCGGCCCGGACGTTGTCGGTTACCGAATCTTCAATGTCATTATTCACGCCTTGACCGCCGGCCTGGTATTTTTAATCGCCAGGCGGATTTTCCGACAGGAGCGTCTGCTCCCGACCTTTGTCGGCCTGCTGTTTCTCGTTCATCCCCTGCAGACCCAGTCCGTGACTTACATCACCCAGAGGATGACGTCGCTTGCAGGTTTTTGGTTTTTCCTGGCCTGCTATTTGTACATCCTCTGGAAGGAGCGATCTGTTCAAGCTGGCAGTTTCAGCAATCCTGCCGCCACGGTTTTCTACGCCCTTGCCCTGGCTGCCGGCGCCCTCGCTGTTCTGAGCAAGGAAAATACCGCGGTTTTGCCGGTCGCACTTTTGTTGCTGGACCGGTTTTTCCTCCCTGAGATTCCCGGCCGCCGTCGGACCCTTCCTGATCAGGTGTGCGCCGTTCTGCCCTTTGCAATGGCCCCGCTATGGTTGTATTTCTCCAGGTTTTCCAACTGGAATGCGCCGGCTCAGGGGGCGAAGAGAGTTGCCTTGCAACAGGGCGGGCATGTGACCCCGATTCAGTATTTCGCGACCGAGGCATCAGTGGTTTGGCATTATGTCAAGCAGCTGTTCATTCCCTTCCCGCAGCAGTTGTTTTATGACACTCCGATAGCACAAGGGTTGGGGAATGCCAAGACCATGGTTTCCCTGGCGGGGCATGCCTTGTTGCTCGGTATCGCCTTCCTCTGGCGAAAAAGATTTCCTCTGTTTTTATTTGGAGTGGGCTGGTTTTACCTCGGGTTGTTGGTGGAGTCGAGCTTCATCCCCCTGGATCCGGTTTTCGAACACAGGCTCTACCTCTCCATGTTCGGATTCGCCGTTCTGGTGCCGGCGATGCTCGGCAAGTTACATCGGCCGCAGTTACAAATCGTTGCAATTGTCCTGATTTGTGTCGTTTTAGGGGTAATGACATGGCGGCGAAATGTGGTGTGGAATAACGATCTCGCATTTTATGCAGATAATTACAGACATGCACCCGACCATCCCGGTTTGGCCCTGACATATGGAAAACGCCTCAATGAAGCGGGACGGCTGGAGGAGGCGCAAGTGGTGTTGGAAGGATTGGTCAGGTCAAAGCCGGATTACCCTTCCGGGTACATTAACCTTGCATACAATTATGTCGCTCAGAAAAAATATGAGGAGACTGTCAATTTGGTAAGCATGGCGGCAGAGCGGGATATTTTTTCAGCCAAGCTTTTTTACCAACTCGGGAACGCCCACAGGGGATTGAAACATTCCGAGTATGCCGTGAATTCTTACATGGAAGCCATCGACATCTCCCCGAACTTTCTTCCGGCCCTGGTCCAACTTGGCAATACTCATCTTTCCATGCACAGCCTGACTGATGCAGAGAGCTCTTTCAGGAAGGCTTTGGAGCTTGATCCAGAGAACGGGACGGCCTACCTGGGGCTCGGAATGATCGCCGTACGTCTTCGGGACATTGCCGCCGCGACGGAAAATGCCAGGCATGCCGTTCAGTATCTGCCGGAGAGCAGCGAAGCATGGTTTCTCTTGGGAGCAACCGCGAAACAGAGGGGCGATGTCAATGAACTACGCCACGCGAAGGCTGCCCTGGAGCGACTCGACAAAAACGCCGCGCAACGGCTGGAGAGGTTGGAGCGCAGCAGATGACGTTCTCTACTTGTGCGGATCGCCTTCCGGCAGTGGTTTGAAAATCGCTGTCTCGTCAAAAGTTTCACCAGCCCTGACGATTTTCAGTCGTGCCGAATCTCCCACCGTCTTTTGCTGAATCGCATAGACCAGATCAAACATCTCTTTGACCGGTTCTCCGTCGATGGCTGTGATCTGGTCGCCGTCCTCGATGCCTGCATCTTCGGCTGTCGACCCCGGGATCACTTTGATAACGGTTACAATTCCATCCTTCTCCTCCAGCATGACCCCGAGTTTTACCTTGTCCGGCAGGTCTTCATACTCGGTGAAAATCATGACATCGTAGGCCGGCATCGGGAAGCGGGGGACATGAACGTCCATGACCCGGTCCTGACGGTTTTCGGGTATGCTTAGTTCCTGCGTGCCGACGAGGAGGTAGCTGGTCGGCAGACGGCGAAAGACCCGGCGCGGTATGCCGAAACCGTTCCGGATATGATTGCCTCCGGCAACGACCACAAGTTTTTTGTTGGCGCCGGCGGGAGATGTCAGATAGTTGACAATGTTTTCCGCCATACTCTCATCCCACAGGGTCTGAACCCGGTGAAAGCCGTCGAGCATGGCCGACCCGGATTCATGTCCGCCATAAATTGCTTCCACCATGGCTGACTGGTAGGGGTCATCGAGGTCGAGCTCGGGGAGTTTATCTCGCTGTTCTTCCGGAAGGTCTTCCGGCTTGGTCATTCCGACCGCCTTGACCAATTCCTTGGGGGCATTCAGGCCGAGCACCGGGATGTTTCGATCGCGAGCGAATTCCATCAATTCACGATAGTAGGCGAAGTCCATGCGCCAGACTTTTTGCCACTCCGCACTCTTGAGAAATTCCTTCTCGTTCAACTCCCCCGCTGTCCAGCGGTGAAGCGCATCCTGTTGCTCGGGAGTGAACATTTCCATGCCGAGGGCGATCTCGCCGGGGAATTCGTCGGAGAGTGCCCTGAGAACTTCCAGCTGCCAACGGTGTGATGACAGGTTGTCATGGGTTTCTCCGACGTAGACGATCCGATTGTCCGTGACAAGGATGTCAAGCTGGTCCCGGGTGAGGTAGGTGCCGGTCGGCAGGTGGAGAATGTCGCCGACCTCGGGTTGGCGTGGCGGGTTGTAGGGCGCTTCCGGGTTGCCGAGTGGTGTCATGGCGGTGCATCCTGTGAGTGCCAGGACGAAAAAGCTGATGGAGCAAAGAGTGCGGATGAAGTTTTGCATGGAAAACTCCTCGGTGAACCGGGGTGCCGGAGATGATTGAAACCATCTCCACCCAGACAGGCGTTAATAGATCTTTTTCGAATAGAATATTTCCGTCATCTCCTGCTCCAAAACGTCTCGAATGCGAATCTGTTCCTCGAGCGGCAGGTCGTCGGCGTTAATGGCGAACAGATAGTTGTCGAGATTGAAATCTTTCAGCAGCATCTTGGTATGGAACAGGTTCTCCTGGTAGATGTTGATATCGACACAGTTGTACTGCTCAAGAATCCGCTTATTTACATACTGTTGGATCGAATGGATGCGGTGGTCGATGAAGTGCTTGTTGCCACGGACGTCGCGGGTGAAGCCACGCACCTTGTAATCGACCAGCACGATATCCGATTCGAAACTCTCGATCAGGTGATTCAGTGCCTTCAACGGGCTGATCTTGCCGCAGGTCGAGACGTCGACATCAACACGGAACGTTGAAATCCCGCTGCGCGAGTCGGTCTCCGGGTAGGTATGGATGCAAAGATGGCTCTTGTCGAGATGGGCCAGGGCGGTCTCCGTCTTCGGCTCCACCGGCTCCTCGGCAATCAGGATGGTGACGCTCGCCCCCATCGGGTCATAGTCCTGCCCTGAAATATTGAGGATGTTGGCGCCGATCGTATCGGCCACCTCACATAGTATCCTGATCAGACGGTCCGAGTTGTATTCTTCATCGATATACGCCAGGTATTCCTTGCGTGCCTGGGGCCGCTTGGCATAGCAGACATCGTAAATGTTGAACGAGAGAGTCTTGGTCAGGTTGTTGAAGCCACGCAGCCGCAGTTTTTTCTTGGGCCGTCGCTGGCGAACGTTGCGCGTAACTCGTTTAGCCACCATCGTTGTTGGTTCTCCTGGCGTGTAGTATGCCAATGTTGGCGATGACTATAAATTTAAGCATAATTTCCCAGGTACTGCCATACAGAAAACAGGTTGTTTGTCAGCCGGCCTGCTTGTCTTCACCCTCACTCATGACTTTATATGCACAGAATTCTCCACACATGGTGCAGGCGCCATGTTCTT
>PKUA01000009.1 GCA_002868905.1 Desulfuromonas sp. | reverse complement strand
TCGCTATAAACGACGTCTCTTTGCCCAGGTAGCTCAGTCGGTAGAGCAGAGGACTGAAAATCCTCGTGTCGGCAGTTCGATTCTGTCCCTGGGCACCAGAAATATCAAGGGGTTGCCATACCGACGGCAACCCCTTTTTTTTGTTTTGATGTAGTTTTGATGTAATTCCATCTATAAGGCACGACTCCATCGTCCTCTGCTCTGTCAGCAGAGCTGACCAATTCGCTTGATCCTCAAGCTTCCTACCGACAGAGCTCCTACCGTAAGCCCTTAACTCTTGGTAGTCCCCCTAAAAGCTTAATCTCCCACCTGAATCCATTTCAGCTTTTCGCGATACAGGCCCTGTTTGAATATAGCGAATAGCCCTCACAGTTATTTGCAACCCCGGGTAGCTCTTTGAGGCCATGTGGCCTTTTCCTCGGCTTGCGATGGCCATCGCGACAACCAACCTCAAACCGCAGAAAGGAGCATCACCATGACTCAGGTTTACCCGACTATCAGAACCATGACATTCGTAGAGAGCTAAGGAATACGGTTACTGTTCAAGGATTGATGATGGAGCGTAACTGCGTGAGCACCAGGCTCACAGCAGGGACGAAGGATAACCTGCATGTACTGGAATCTGGCCCAGTGCTGTATGTCGTAACGTTGAATCTGTTGATGGAGTATGTAGGTCTGGATGTCTATCTGCCGGCAGAGGAAGACATAAAGACATCATCGAATCATCCCATTTCCCCCCTGGTTCTGTAATACCAGCAAATTCCTACATTCCCCTATCTATTAAGACAATTTATCAAAAATTCTCACAAGTCCATGTCAGTGGCAATTCTTGTATGACCTTAGGACTTTTAGTACGCAATTCGATGACCAGGTCTTCACAGGTGCGTTGCAACGAAACGGTCGGCAGGCTAAACTGCCTGCAAAAAAAGAAATCAGGAGTTAAGCAATGGCATTTTTGAAAAGCCTTTTCGGTAAAAAAGATCCCCTGGTTGCCATGGGAAAGGCGGTACAGCAATCAAATTGGGCCGAAGCGATCAGCTACGTCGATGAGATCGACCCTGAACAGCTTGCCGGCGAGCAACGGGAGGAGTTTGCCCGGATGAGGATGCAGGCCGGCGATGAACTCGCCAAGTACAACCTGGCCGAGGCCGAGGCGTGCCGCAACGCGGGTGACGAGGAGCGGGCGGCAGAGCATTATCAGATCGCCCTGGAGGTCGCGGGGTCGGACGAGCTGCGGCAGCAGGCGCAGGAGGCCCTGGAGGCAGGCTCTCAGGGAGGCCAGTCTGCCGCCAGGGCGCCTGCTTCGAATTGTTCGACCTGCCAGCCGCAAGCGAAGCCGCTGGCTCCGGAAGAGATGGACCTGCCGGACGATGAGACCCGGCTGGAGCTGCTGCTGAGCGGTCTGTCGGAAGAGCTTGCCGAGGGTTACCGCAACATGCCGGAAGAGTTCATCTCCGGGTTGCTGCTGGCGCACGGCGGCGAAGAGGATCGGGCTCTGGAGACCTGGGAGGGGATGGCGGACGGAGACAGGAGCGGCATCTACTGGCTGGAGCGTGGCGGGGCCGAAGCCCGCCTCGACCGGAACCGGGAAGCGATCGCGTCCCTGGAGCAGGCCGTTGAGCGCGAGCCGGATCTGGCGCCGGCCTGGGCTCTGCTGGCCGACCTGTTGCGGGACGAGGGTGACCTGAAAAGGGCCAGAAAGAGGCTAACCTCGATGCGGGAGGCCGGAATCACACTTGGCTTCACCTTCGGTCGGTTGGCGCAAATCGAGGCGGGGGAGGGAAACAGCCAGCAGGCGCTGGAGCTGGCGCTGCAGGCGATCCAGCACCCGGATGTGGACGGCGACACCATGGTCCTTTGCGCTTACCTGCTGGAAGCTGCCGAGCGTCTGGATGAAGCGGAAGCGTTGCTGGCGCGACTGCCGGGAGTTGGCGGCTGCGGCGGGGGGGGGCATGTCCACCCGCTGCTGGCCGAGTTCTGGCTGCGCCACGACAAGGAACTCGACCGCGCCCTGGAGGCTTTCAAGGGGGCGATTCGCCAGCAACCGGATAACCTGCGCTGGAATATGCGGGTGGCCCAGACCTATCTGGCGCGCGGCTGGAAAAAGGAGGGGCTGCAGGACCTGAAACGGTTGTTGCAGCATCCGGAACTCCCGGCGCAGCTGCGCGAGGATGGCGAAGCGTGGCTCGCCCGCTACAGCGACTAGGACAGCGCAAGCGTAAGGAGAGATGACGATGACCCGAGTACCCCTGGGACGAACCGGTCTGCAGATATCGCCGCTGGTTTACGGAACCCTGCCGCTCGGTCCACTGCAGGCGAGGCTCAGCGCGGCCGAGGGAGGAAAGCTGATCCGCTATGCCCTTGAGCAGGGGGTGAACCTGCTCGACACCGCCGAACTCTACGGGACCTATGAGCATATCCGCCACGGCATCGCCGGTTTTTCCGGTGAGGTGCTGATCGCTTCCAAGACCCATGCCGCCGATGCGACGACAGCCCGTGCTCATGTCGAGCGGGCGCTACGGGAGATGGGACGGGAGCGACTCGACATCGTTCACCTGCACGGCGCCCGCCTGCAACAGCCGTTCGTCGAGCGGAGCGAGGTGTTCGCCGAGCTGCTGAAGATGCGGGACGAGGGGAAAATTGCCCAACTCGGCCTGTCGACCCACTACGTCTGCGCCGTCTACCAGGCGGCTGAACAACCGGACGTCGAGGTGATCCACCCACTGATCAATCGGCAGGGGATGGGGATTATCGACGGCAGCGCTGATGAGATGGCCACGGCGATTGCTGCGGCGAGTCAGGCCGGCAAGGGGATCTACGCCATGAAGGCGCTGGCCGGCGGCAACCTGATCGACAAGGCCCGGGAGCATATCCGCTACGTGGCGGGGCTGCCCGGGGTCGATGCCCTCGCCCTCGGTATGACCGGCACTGCCGAGATCGATGCCAACCTCGCCCTGCTGACCGCATCCGGCGAGGACGAGGAGGCCTGGCACAAGCTGGAGCAGCGTCGACGGAAGCTGGTCATCATGGAACAGTTCTGCAAGGGGTGCGGCGCCTGTGTTCCGGCCTGCACCAATGACGCTTTGCAGCTGGTGGAGGGGAAGGCGAAGGTCGACGAGGAGAACTGCATCCTCTGTGGTTACTGCGGTGCCGCCTGCCCGGAGTTCATGATCCGGGTGGTCTGACGCTTAATAATTTCTGGTGAGACGATACGGCCCGGTGGTGTAGCTCAGGTAGCGGAGCGGGCCAGAATGGTCGAGCAGCTCCTGCAACCGGTCCCGATTGATGGGATGCTCGATGCGGGCCGCGGCGGTGTCGGGCCGGCACCAGGCGACATCCGGC
Organism: Desulfuromonas sp.; assembly: GCA_002868905.1. Lineage (GTDB taxonomy): Bacteria > Desulfobacterota > Desulfuromonadia > Desulfuromonadales > Geothermobacteraceae > BM304. The sequence continues at coordinate 86,551 of PKUA01000009.1, read as the reverse complement.
GTCTCAGCGCTTGCAGTGATCTCCCCGGAGAGGTAGTCGGCGATAAAGCCGAAAATCAGGGCGGTCGGCGGCGAACACTTCGACCAGATGGCAGCCAGTTCGGGTGTCGCAATGGACACACCGGTCTCTTCCCGCACCTCCCGATGCAGCCCGGCCAGCAGCTCTTCCCCCTCCTCTATTCTCCCCTGCGGCAGTTCCCAACCACGACGATGGTGCCGGACCAGCAGGATCTCACCCTTTTGGTTCCGCACCAGGCAGCTGGCGACGATGATGTGACGCGGATGCTCCATCGGCCTGCTAGCCGGCCGCCTCAAGGCGCCCTTTCTGGCGCTCCATTTCGCTGGCATAGCGCGCGAGGACGGCGCGGCGCGAGAGCATGAAGTGAACCTTGCGCGGGTCGAGGATGTCGAGCACCGGGATCTCCTCCAGCCCACGGCTGGTCAGCTTGCGCAGCACTTCGGTCAGGGTCTCGTCCGGGCGGGTGGTGATGACGTTGGCGTTGGCGATGTCGCGGGCGAGGATCAGTCCCGGGGGGATGTCCTCGGCCAGGATACGCCGGATGTCGTTGACCGAAAAGATCCCGGTCATGTTGCCGTCCTTGTCGACCACCGGGTAGTAGGCCCCTTCCGCGTCGGCAATGGTCTCCAGGATCTCGGAGAGGTTCTTGTGCTCCGGGATGGTATGCGGCGTTCGTCCGTGCTCGGCCAGGTCGGCAACGCGAATCCCCTCAAGGACGTCGATCACCAGGTCTCCGAGGTGGGCCGGGGAGTCGATGCGGCCGGGAACCTGGCGGTGGTAGATTGTGTTGCGGCGGAAGACGATCATCGCGACAACGCAGACCAGCATCAGCGGGGCGAGCAAGGCGTAGTTCTGGGTCAGTTCGCAGACCATGATCAACGTCGCCATCGGTGTGTTGGAGACCCCGGCAAAAAATCCGGCCATGCCGATCAGGACATACGCTTTCGGATCGATGACGATGCCTGGGAGCATGCCGTTGGCGATGGCGCCGAAGGCACCGCCGAGCATGCCGCCGATGACCAACGACGGGGCGAACACACCACCGGAACCGCCGGAGGAGATGGTGAGGCTGGTCGCGATGATTTTCGCCACGGCGACCACCAGCATGATCCAGATCGCCACTTTGCCGTAGAGGGCCGCCTGGACCATGCCGTAGCCGGAGCCGAGGACCTGCGGCACCAGCATCGCCAGCAGGCCGAGCAGCAGGCCGCCCAGGGCCGGCTTGAGCATCGGTGCCAGGGGGATTTTGCGGAACTGTTTTTGAATTCCGTAGAAAACGAAGACATAGAACTTGCCGAGGAAGGCGCAGGCGACACCGAGGATCAGGTAGCAGAACATCTCGCTCGGGTGCTCGAAGCCAAACAGCGGTGTTGTCAGTAACGGTTGCCAGCCGGTGACGGCGCCGAAGATCGAGTAGGCGACGATCGAAGAGATGATGCAGGGGATCAGCCCCTCGTGCTCGAATTCGGGATCCTGATAGAGGACCTCGACCGCGAACAGGGCGCCGCCGAGCGGAGCGCGAAAGGTCGCGCCGATGCCGCCGGCCATCCCGGCCAGCAGCAGGATGCGCCGCTCTGAAGCCGAGAGTTTCAAACGGCTGCCGAGGAATGCACCGAAGCCGGCCCCGATCTGGGCGACCGGTCCCTCTTTGCCGGCTGAGCCGCCGGTGCCGATGGTGATGATAGAAGCGAGCCCCTTGATTAGCGGCACTCGGCTGCGGATCTGCCCCCCCTTGTTGTGGTAGGCGTCGATGACCGCGTCGGTCCCGTGTCCTTCAGCCTCAGGGGCGAATTTGAAGACCAGAAATCCGGAGACCAGCCCGCCGATCACCGGGATCAGGAACAAAAACCAGCGATGCTCCATAACGAGGGTGGTCAGGATCGGGACGTCTTCCATCGGCAGGCCCGGCTCGATCGGGTTCAGCCCGGCGAGACCGGAAAGAAAAAAGCTGTCACACCAATGGACGCCTGCGGTGAAGGCGATCGCGCCGAGTCCGGCGATGACTCCGACCAGCGAGGAGAGCAACAGGGGGCGTCCCATGGAGCGGATGTCCATTTCGCGCAACAATTCCTGGAGGTGCTGGTAGAGACTCATGTCAATGCAAGGATTCAGGCTTTAGGCAAAGTAAAATATCCCCCTAAACAACCATTTCATAGGGGAAAATGCAAGGAGAAAGGCCTGGATAAGCGCCTCGATGTCACGCTTCGTCGGGAGCTTCGTCCTCATCTTCCTCGGACACAGGCTTTTTGCCGAAGAACCGGGCGACGATGATGCCGACTTCGTAGAGAATGACAAACGGCAGGGCGAGGGCGGTTTGGGAGAAGACATCCGGCGGGGTCAGCATGGCGCCGATGATGAAACCGGCGACCAGGGCGTATTTGCGCTTGGCCGCCAGCCACTTATGATCGACCACTCCCATGCGTGCCAGGAAGAAGATGACGATCGGTAACTCGAACACCATGCCGAAGGCGAGCAGCAGCTTGGTGGCGAAGGAGAGGTACCCGGCCATGGAGAGCATCGGGGCGAATTCACTGCCGCCGAAGCTGATCAGGAAGGTGAAGATCTGTGGAAAGACTAAGAAAAACCCGAAAAAGGTGCCGGATGCGAAGCAGAGGGTGCTGACGAAGACGAAGGGGAAAACGAAGCGTTTTTCGTTGCTGTAGAGACCGGGCGCGACGAACGACCAGGCCTGCCAGAAGATGACCGGCATGGCAATCAGGAAACCGGCCAGAGCCCCGAGCTTCATGAAGGTGAAGAACGGCTCGGTGGCGTTGATGAAGACCAGGGTGTTCCCTTCCGGCAGGGCTTTCTTAACCGGCTCGGCGATGTAGGCAAAGATCTTCTCGGCGACCGCATAACAGCCGAGGAACGCCACGAACCAAGCGCCGGCGGCGATCATCAGCCGCTTGCGCAGTTCCTCGAGGTGGCTGGTAAAGGGGAGATCCTGTTCAGCCATGCGGTTTCTCCTCGGGCACTTCCGGTTCGCTATCAGCAATCTCGGTAGATTTGTCGGTCTTTTCCGTCAACGGCTCATCCGTTTTCTCGCCGTTTTCAGTGGGACGTTCGGCGTTCGCGCGTGGGCCGAGGGGTTGATCGCCGCGGTTCGGATTGACCCCCGGCAGGTCGATCTCTTCGGGGTAGATGTCGGCCCCTTTTTCCGCCTGTTGGGTCTTGCTGCCGGGCGGGTGGATCTTTCCCCCTTCGAGAATCTGATCGCGGATCTGGCTGATCTGCGTCTCTTCATTGAGGCTCTGCTTGAAATCGTCTGTGGCCCGTTTGAATTCGGCGAAGCCCCGGCCGAGCGCTTTGGCAATTTCAGGGAGCTTTTTCGGCCCGATGAAGATCAGGGCGATGGCGAGAATTAACAGCAGTTCCGGGAAACCGATACCGAACATAACTAGAGTCCTTTGAGGGTGCCAAATCCGCAGGTGAATCGGCTTCGGCTGAAAGTCAGGTGAGGATAGCGGCAATCCGGGACCAAGTCAACAACGTAAACGGCTTAACAGTTTGACATAGCAAGGCTTTTCCACTACACTTTCGCCCCTGACACATCACCTGGATTTGTGACTCGCGGTACCGCGGATTCCGGTTAAAGGGAAGGATTCGGATGGAAATCGATAAGTTACAGGCGGAAATCAAAAAGCTCTGTGCGGAAAAAAACGCATTGCTGCTGGCGCATAATTATCAGCGGGATGAGATTCAGGAGATCGCCGATATCACCGGGGACTCTCTTGCCCTGTCGATGGAGGCAGCGCGAACCGATAAAGACGTCATCGTTTTTTGTGGGGTGCATTTCATGGCGGAGAGCGCTGCCATCCTCGCTCCCGAAAAAACAGTCCTGCTCCCGCGGGAGGATGCCGGCTGCCCGATGGCCGACATGGTGACCGCCGAAGGGTTGCGCCAGCTCAAGGCGGAGCACCCGCGCGCAACCGTGGTGACCTATGTCAATTCGACGGCGGCAGTCAAGGCTGAGAGCGACATCTGCTGCACCTCCTCCAACGCGGTCAACGTGGCCAAGTCGCTCGACGCGGAGGAACTTCTGCTGGTCCCGGACCGGAACCTCGGCCGCTACATCGCCAAGCATATCGAAACCCCCTGCATCTACTGGGAGGGATACTGTCCGACCCATGATCGGATGACCGTGGATGACGTGCGGCGGGCCAAGCAGGAACATCCGGATGCCCTGTTCATGGCTCACCCGGAATGCACCCCTGAGGTGCTGGAGCTGGCGGATCACATCTGCTCCACCAGCGGTATGTACGAATTTGCCCGCCAGACCTCGGCCGAAAAGATTATCGTCGGCACCGAGATGGGGATTCTCTACCGACTGCGGAAGGAGAATCCGGACAAAGAGTTTATTCTCGCCAGCAAGGCGCTGGTCTGCCCGAACATGAAGCTGACCACGCTCGAGGATGTGCTCCGCTCCCTGCAGACCATGGAGCCGCGGATCACCGTGTCGAACGAGGTGCGCGTTCGGGCGAAGCAGGCTCTCGACCGGATGCTGGCCGTCCCGCGCGATTGAGTCCGGGCCGGAACAGATTTTTCCCGAACGGTGCCCGGCCTTCGTGCCGTGGCACCGTTTTTATTGCCGGTGTCGGTTTGATCACTCACCGTCGTTGACGTCACATGAATCGGTTCAAGTCGCATGACCATCGATAGCGAAACTCACAACATCCCGCACGCGACCGTGCGCAGCATTGTCGAAACCGTCAGCGCCGGGACCGGGCAGGTCGACGTTCTCGGATTGCACGGCAGCTGCGGAGCCCACCTCCTGGCCCAATTGATGGAATCGGAGCGGCGGACGCTGCTGGTGGTGGTTCCCGACCAGCGCCAGGCGCGCACCCTTTTTGAAGAACTCCGCTTTTATTCCGGCAGCGACAATACGGTCTGGTATCTCCCCCACTGGGAAATGCGCCCGTACGAAGCCCTGACTCCGCACGCCGAGGTGGAAGCGACGCGCCTGGCGACCCTGGCTGCGCTCGCCTCCGGCCGCGCGAAGATCGTGGTGTTGCCGGTGCGCGCGTTGCTGCAGCGGGTGATCCCCTGGGAGGTCCTCGCCGAACTGAGTGAACGCCTGGTGGTCGGGGAGGAGTATCCGCGCCAACCATTGCTCAAGCGGTTGCAGGAGCTTGGCTATCAGCCGGTTGCGCTGGTCGAGGACCGGGGGAGTTTTTCGGCGCGTGGCGATATCGTCGATCTTTTTCCCCCGACCGGCGATCAGCCGTTACGGCTCGATTTCTTTGGCGACACCCTGGAGAAAATCCGAAGCTTTGATCCCGTCACGCAACGCTCCGCTGAGGGCAGCTTTAAAACCTTCGAATTGCAACCTGCCCGGGAGATGGTCCTGGCCGGCCGTCACCTCGATACCTTCCTCGCTAACCTCAAAGAACGGTGCGATGACCTCGGCCTGCCCCGCTCGGTGCGGGAAGAGGTGGCCGAGGAGGCGCGTGAAGGCTTGCTCGCTCCCGGGCGTTGCTTCCTGCTCCCGCTGAATTATGGTCGACTGGACAGCCTGTTCGATTATGCCGGCAACGCCCGCTGGGTTCTGCAGGACCCGGGGGGGATCGAACGGGAGGTTGACAGCTTTTCGGCCGAAATCCAGCACGGGGAGGAGCAGGCGGCCGGACGCCAGGAACCGTACGTTGCGGCTGCCGAGCTGTTCCACTCGGCCGAAGAGGTCGAGGCGGCGCTGGCCGCCCGCCCGCGCCTCGAGTTCCCTCTGCTTGAAGTTTATCAACTTGAAGACGAGCATCCGAAATTCCGCATCGAAGCCTTTGGCAACGCCGATCTGCGTCTCCAGCTGCAGGAGGCTGAATCCGGTCTGGAGGAACTTTCCACCAGGTTGAAGCAGTGGCAGAAAGAATCCTGGCGCCTGATGCTGGTCTGTCATACGCGGGGACAGGCGGAGCGGTTGCGGGATCTGCTGTCGCCGTATGGGATCGCTTTGTCGACTGATGGCCCTCTGCGGGCCGATTGGCCCGACCGGGGCGACTTGCAGCTCTGTTACGGGGAGATTACCGCCGGGTTCCGCCTCCCGGACGAAAAGCTGGCGGTCGTCACCGAGGCGGAGCTGTTCGGCGGGCGAGTGCGGCGCCGGAGCTCGGAGGCGCGGGCCAAGGAGCTTCTCTCGACCCTGGCAGAACTGAAGGAAGGCGATTTGATCGTTCATGCCGATCACGGCATCGGCCGGTATCATGGCCTGCAGCACCTGGAGCTCGGCGGCGTCGCCGGTGATTTCCTCAACCTGGAGTATGCCGGGGGAGACCGCCTTTACCTTCCGGTCGACCGGATTGAAAAAGTCCAGAAATATGTCGGTGGCGAAGGGGCGCCGCCGAAGCTCGACAAGATGGGCGGAACGGCCTGGGAGAAGACCAAGCTCAAGGCGCGGGCCGCAGTGGAGGAACTGGCGCGCGAGCTGCTGCAGATCTATGCCCGGCGGGAAATGAACCAGGGGTTCAGTTACTCTCCGCCTGACCGGATGTTTCGCGAGTTTGAGGCGGCTTTCCCTTACGAGGAGACGGCAGACCAGCTTCACGCCATTGAGGATGTCCTTGAGGACATGGTCAGTCCCAAGGCGATGGACCGCCTGATTTGCGGCGATGTCGGCTACGGGAAAACCGAGGTGTCGATCCGAGCCGCCTTCAAGGCGGTTCTCGACGGACGACAGGTCGCGGTGCTGGTGCCGACCACCGTATTGGCGCAGCAGCACTGGACCACTTTCAAGGAGCGCCTGGAGGCGTTTCCGGTTACGGTCGAGATGGTGTCGCGGTTTCGCAGCCCGGCCGAGCAGAAACGGATCATGCAGCGGCTGGCGGAGGGGAAAGTCGATATCATCGTCGGCACCCATCGCCTGTTGCAGAGGGATGTCAAGTTCAAGGAGCTCGGTCTGGTGGTGGTCGACGAGGAGCAGCGTTTCGGGGTTGCACACAAGGAGCGGCTGAAAAAGCTGCGGGCCGAAGTCGATGTTCTGACCTTGACGGCGACGCCGATCCCCCGGACGCTACATCTTTCCATGGCCGGGTTGCGCGACCTGTCGATCATCGAGACGCCGCCGGTGGACCGGTTGGCGATCCGCACCTATGTCACCCGGTTTGACGAAGATTTGGTCCGGGAGGCGATTCTGCGGGAAATACGGCGCGGCGGGCAGGTCTTTTTCGTTCACAACCGGGTGCAGAACATCGATGCGATGGCCGAATATCTGCAGAAGATTGTGCCTGAGGCAAAGATCGCGGTCGGCCACGGCCAGCTCGGGGAGAAAGAGCTGGAGGAGGTGATGCTGCGGTTTATCGCCGGGGAGAGCCATGTTCTGGTCTGCAGCACCATCATCGAGAGCGGACTCGACATTCCGCGGGCCAATACCATTATCATTAACCGGGCCGACTGTTTCGGCCTTGCCCAGCTCTACCAGCTGCGGGGCCGGGTCGGACGTTCGGACCGGCGGGCTTATGCCTACCTGTTGATCCCCGGGGAGGGGATCTTGACCCGGCAGGCACGGGAGAGACTCAAGGTGCTGCAGGACCTGACCGAACTCGGTGCCGGGTTCAGGATCGCCAGCCATGACCTTGAACTGCGCGGTGCCGGGGACTTGCTCGGGTCGCGCCAGGCGGGGCAGGTCGTTACCGTCGGTTTCGAGATGTACACCGAGCTGCTGCAGGAGACGATAGAAGAGCTGCAGGGGCGGGAGAAGGAGGAGCGGGTCGATCCCGAAATCCGTCTTGGCCTGTCGGCGTATCTCCCGGAGAAGTACGTGCCGGACCCGAATCAGCGCCTGATTCTTTACCGCAATATGGCGAGTGCGACCGACGAGGCGGATCTTTACGACATTGCCGACGAATTGCGTGACCGTTACGGCGAGATCCCGGAACCGACCGCATTGCTCCTCGAGGTGATGAAGCTGCGGGTTGTCCTGAAGAGGCTGATGATCGAGCTTGCCGAGTATGACGGTCAACGTCTGACCCTCGGTTTCCATGGTAAAACCACCGTGTCCCCCGATCTGTTGCTCGGTTTGCTGCAGAGCGATGCGCAACGTTACAGTTTTTCGGCCGATTATCGGCTCAGTATAAGGTTGGGACGTTGTCAGCCAAACGAGTTGTTGAGTGCGGCGCGAAAAGAATTGCAGCATTTTTTAACCCTGTGATAGCCTCCGCTTCATGAATCTGTTGCGCCTGTTTTTGCTCCTTGTTGTTTGCTTTGCCATGCTCATGGTCAGCGGGTGTGATTCTGCCGACGATGACGAGCCGATCCTGATGCGGGTCGGTGAGCGAGCGGTTGCCTTGAAGGCGTTTCAGCAGGAATTCCGCGAAGCGTTTGCCGAGGACGCCAAGGTTTCGAGCGGGGTTCAGCAGCAGCTGGTGCGTACCTATCTCCGACGGGTTCTCGACCGGGAGATGATTCTGGCAGAGGCCGACCGGCTCGGGATTGACGTTACACCGGAGGAGCTGAACAGGGTCGTTGCTGAAGCCACAGGAGATTACCCTCCGGGGGAGTTTCGTCAGGAGCTGGAACAGCGGGGCTTGAGCGAAGAATTATGGCGACGCAACCTGAATCGTTCCTTACGGGTCGAAAAGACCATTGCCGCCGCCATGGGGCAGGTGCCGGAGGCAGACGATGCTGCCATCGAGGCCTATTACCGGGAGAACGAAGAGGACTTCAAGCAGTCGAAGCGGATCAGGTTGCGTCAAATCGTTGTGCATGATGAAGAGATCGCCAATGAGGTCCTCGGACTGCTCCGCCAGGGCGCCGATTTCGCCGAATTGGCACGGGAGCATTCCGATGTCCCTGATACCCTGGGTGACGAGCAGGGCTGGCTGGAGCCTGGTTTGCTGCCGCCGGAGATTGATGACAAGGTATTCACGTTGCCGGCGGGGCGAGTCAGTGAACCTGTTTCCAGCCCTTATGGTTTCCATCTGTTTCTGGTCGAGGAGAGTCAGCCGCCGGGTCAATTGACGCTGGAGCAGGCTCGACCAGACATCCTGGAGCGGCTACGAGAAGCATCCGAAGAGAAAGCATTTCGTAACTGGCTCGGTCATCTGCGGGCAGAAATCCCGATTCAAGTCGATTGGGAGTTGCTGGCGGAAATCGAATAACCTTTCAACCCGCGAGGAAGAAGATATGCGTAGCCTTTTCCTGATACCGTTCATGATATTGATAGCCACCGGCGCCTTCGGGGCCGAACTGGTCAGCAAGATCGCGGCTGTCGTCAACCAGGAGATCATTACCACCTACCAGCTCGAACAGGAGCTCGACAAGATGCTGGTCGATCGAGGTGCTCTCTCGCAGCCACAGAAGGAGCAAGCACGCCGGCAACTGCTGAATCGCCTGATCGAGGAATCGCTGCTCAGGCAGAAAATCGAGGAGGTCGGTCTGCGCGTGTCGGATGAGGAGGTCGATGACGCCATTCGCGACGTTCGGGTGCAGAACAAGATCACGGAGGATCAGCTCAAGGAAGCGGTTAGAGAACAGGGCCTGAGCTTCGATGACTACCGGGAAAAACTGCGCCAGCAGATTCTGCGTCTCAAGCTGGTCAACCGGGAGGTGCAGAGCAAGGTCGATATTACCCTGCAGGATGTGCGCGAGTATTTCCGCGAACATATCGACGATTACCGGGAGCCGGCCACGGTGCGTCTCAATTACCTGATGCTGCCAGACACCTCGGCCTCCGGTGGCAAAGGACTCGACGAACTGCAAGCCGAGGCCGCTGAGCTCTATCAGCGTTTGCAACAGGGCGAGAATTTCTCTTCGCTGGTCGAAGAACTGGAACAGTCCGGGAGAGCCCAGGGAGGGGAACTCGGTACGTTTAAGGAGGCGGAGTTGACAACGGAAGTCCGTCAGGCCCTGAGCGAGCTGGAGGTAGGCAGCTTCAGCAGCCCGGTGACGACCGCCGCCGGGATCATGTTGGTTCGAGTCGAAGAACGGAAATCGGGAGGTTTCCGCAAATTCGACGAGGTTCGGCGGGAAATCGAACGATTGTTGCAGGACCAGGACCGGGATGAGCGGTTTCGCCAGTGGAGCAAACAGCTGAAAGAGACCGCATACATCGATATCCGGATTTGATACTGTCTTTTGATCAAGGCCCTGCTTGGGCAGGGCCTTTCCGTCGCGAAAAGAGCCCTCCTGTCAACGGCGTCTCGGTCGTACGGGTATTCTCTCCGTTCCCCTCCGCTCTCCGCAAAGGGTTTTCCCAGGCAAAATCATAGTCTGTCATGTTGGTTGCCGTTCAGGTGGCGTCTCGGTTAAAATAGTCTCTTTGACCAACGAGGATCCATGAGAATGTTGCCGCTCGTCATTACCATGGGCGACCCGACCGGGGTCGGCCCCGAGATTATTGTCAAGGCGTTGCTGCAGGGTGCGCTGCAACAGGTTGCCCGGCCGCTCCTGGTCGCCGGCGACACCCGCTGTCTCTGGCGCGCCGCCCAGGTTTTCGGCGCCGAAGCCAGGGTCGAACAGGTCGAGTCGCCTCTCGCCACCCATCAGCTGCAAGTTGGCGAAGTCTCCCTGCTGGTGCGTGCCTTGTCTGATCTTCCGGAAGATCTTCCTTACGGGCAGCCGGATGATGCCTGTGCCCGGGCGATGGCGGAATATGTCGAATGGAGCGTCGCAGCGTGTCGCGATGGTCGTGCCGCCGGCATGGTGACGGCGCCGATCAGCAAGGCGGCCATCAACGCCGCCGGAGTTCTTTTCCCGGGGCACACCGAATTGCTGGCGCAGCGGTGTGGGGTGGATAAGGTGGTGATGATGCTCGCCGGTCATCGCCTCCGGGTCTGCCTGGTCACCACCCACGTTGCCTACCGCGAGGTTCCCGAGCGTTTGACCCGGGACGAGGTCCTGGCCACCATCAGGATCACCCATGATGCGCTGCAGCGACAGTTCGGCCTGGAAACCCCGCGTCTCGGATTGGCCGCCCTCAATCCTCACGCCGGAGAGAACGGTCTGTTCGGTGATGAAGAAGAACGGCTGATCCGGCCGGCCGCATTGCAGGCGCGGCGCGAAGGGATCGATGTGACCGACCCCCTGGCATCCGATACCCTGTTCTGGGCGGCGGCAGCGGGAGAGTACGATGCCGTGGTCTGCATGTACCATGACCAGGGGCTGATCCCGCTGAAGCTGCTTCATTTCGAAGATGCCGTCAACGTTACCCTCGGCCTGCCGATTGTCCGCACCTCGGTCGATCATGGGACAGCTTACGATCTGGCCGGGAGTGGGCGTGCCAACCCCGCCAGCCTGATTGCCGCGATCGAGATGGCCGCAGCGATGACGCATGGAATCTGATCCGGGTTCTGACCCGCGAGACTGCACGGAAAATCATGAATAAAAATATCATCATCAAGGGTGCCCGTGAGCACAACCTGAAAAATATCGATGTCTCCATCCCGCGCGACAAGCTGGTGGTGATCACCGGGGTTTCGGGCTCCGGGAAATCGACCCTCGCCTTCGATACCATCTATGCCGAAGGGCAGCGTCGCTACGTCGAGTCGTTGTCGGCTTATGCCCGGCAGTTTCTCGAACAGATGGACAAGCCGGATGTGGAGAGCATCGAAGGGCTCTCCCCCGCCATTTCCATCGAACAGAAGACCACCAGCAAGAACCCACGTTCCACGGTCGGGACGGTGACGGAAATCTACGATTATCTGCGTCTGCTGTTCGCCAGGGTCGGCCGGGTTCATTGTCACAAGTGCGGTAAGGAAATCGCTTCGCAGACCGCTGAGCAGATGGTGGACCAGGTGTTGGGCCTGCCGGAAAGATCCCGGGTGATGCTGCTGGCGCCGGTGGTGCGTGAGCGCAAGGGGGAGTACCGCAAGGAGATGAAGCAGCTTCAGGCGGACGGGTTCGTGCGTGTTCGGGTCGACGGTGTTATTCATGAACTCGGAGACGACATCGAGCTCGATAAAAAGAAGAAACACACCATCGAGGTCGTCGTCGATCGACTGGTCATCAAGGAGGATATCCGGACGCGCCTGGCCGACTCGGTCGAGACCTGCCTGCGGCTATCCGGGGGGCTGTTGCGGGTTGAAATCGTCGATGGTGAGTCACAACTTTTCTCTGAGCAGCACGCCTGTGTCGAATGCGGTGTCTCCTACCCGGAGATCTCGCCGCGCCTGTTTTCGTTCAACAACCCGTTCGGCGCCTGTCCCGACTGTTCGGGGCTTGGGACGAGGATGTATTTTGACCCGGAGCAGGTGGTGCCCGACACATCGCGTTCCCTCCGGGAAGGCGCGGTTCTGCCGTGGGAGAGCCGAACCGGGATCTATTACCAGCAACTGCTCGAATCGTTGGCCGAGCATTACAAGTTTGACATTCGCACTCCTTTCGCAGAACTGCCTGAGAGAGTACGTCACGTCATCCTGCACGGATCGGGGCAGGAGAAAGTCCGGTTTTTCTGGGACCAGGGTGAGCGACGACACTTCTATCAGAAACCGTTTGAAGGGGTGATCACCAACCTGGAGAGGCGTTACCGGGAGACTGATTCCGACACGGTCAGGGAGAACCTGGAGCGGTTCATGAACGTGATGCCCTGCCCGACCTGCGAGGGTGCGCGGTTGCGACCTGAGCCGCTGCATATCAGGGTCGGTGGTCTGAACATCCAGCAGGTTTGCGCGTTCTCCATCAGCGACGCTGAAGGGTTTTTCGGCGAAGTCTCGTTGACGTCGAAGGAACAGGAGATCGCGCGGCGCATCCTGAAGGAGATCCGGGAACGGCTCTCCTTCTTGACCCATGTCGGGCTCGATTATCTCTCGCTCGACCGCGCCTCGGGGACCCTCTCCGGCGGCGAGGGGCAGCGGATTCGCCTGGCGACCCAGGTCGGCTCCAGCCTGGTCGGGGTGCTTTATATTCTCGATGAGCCCTCCATCGGTCTGCACCAGCGCGACAACCGACGCCTGCTGGAGACCCTGAAAAGGTTGCGCGATCTCGGTAATACCGTGTTGGTGGTCGAACATGATGAAGAGACCATCCTTGAGGCGGACCACGTTATCGATATGGGTCCGGCCGCCGGGGTTCACGGCGGGGAGGTGGTTGCGGCCGGGACTCCGCAGCAGGTGATGGAGAATGACGCGTCTCTGACCGGCCAGTTCCTCTCCGGGACCTTGACCATTGAGGTCCCGGCCAGCCGTCGTACTCCCCGGGAATGGATTGAAATCAAATCTGCCCAGGCCAACAACCTGCAGCAGGTCGATGTCTCCATCCCGCTCGGGGTCATGACCTGCGTGACGGGCGTCTCCGGTTCCGGCAAGAGCACCCTGGTGATCGACACCCTCTACCGTACCCTGGCGCAGCGATTGAACGGTGCGCGTGAGCGGGCCGGTCGTTGTGCGGGGATCGAGGGCCTGGAGCACCTCGACAAGGTGATCGATATCGATCAGTCGCCAATCGGGCGCACCCCGCGCTCCAACCCGGTAACTTATACGGGGGTTTTTACCGACATTCGCGCCCTGTTTGCGGAACTGCCTGAGAGCAAGGTTCGCGGCTACAAGCAGGGTCGCTTTTCGTTCAACGTCAAGGGGGGGCGATGCGAGGCGTGCCAGGGGGACGGCATCCTGAAAATCGAGATGCATTTTCTGCCGGATGTCTTTGTTACCTGCGAGGCGTGCCAGGGGGCGCGGTTCAACCGTGAGACCCTCGAAATTAAGTACAAGGGGAAATCGATCGCCGACGTGCTGAATATGACGGCGAATCAGGGTGCCAAATTTTTTGAAAATATCCCACGCATTAAGAACAAGCTGGAAACTCTGCGCGATGTCGGTCTCGGCTACATCCGCCTCGGTCAGAGCGCCACGACTCTCTCCGGCGGCGAGGCCCAGCGGGTGAAGTTGGCGAAAGAGTTGAGCAAGCGCGCTACCGGAACAACCATCTATATCCTCGACGAGCCGACCACGGGTTTGCATTTTGCCGACATTCGCAAACTGCTCGACGTCTTACAGCGTCTGGTGGAAAGCGGTAATACCGTGGTGATCATCGAACATAACCTCGATGTGATCAAGACCGCTGACTATCTTGTCGATCTCGGCCCGGAAGGGGGAAGTCGGGGTGGCTGCATTGTCGCCAGCGGGACACCGGAGGAACTCGCCAAGGTTTCACGCTCGTTTACCGGCACCTATCTGCGCCCGTACTTGCCATGATGCCGGTCTCGTTTCGGCCATTACTTGATTATTGAATCTTCTAGTGTCGAAACCAGCACACTATGTGTCACTTGGCCTCGGTTTTTGACGGAACTTGGCGAGGATTCTCGTTGTGCCGAAAAATTACAATCGAGCCAGATTCAGTTTCACTTAAACCATAGATGTCCCCCGACCTTTGAATGTGTTGATAACCGCCTGAATTCACCTGTCTTTTACATGTGCCTGCTCTGATAAAAGAAGATTAAGTTCATCCGCAATCAAAAAACACTTATTTATTGATTGCTTGGCAAGGGTTTTGCTTTTAAATGAAATGTAAGATTGACCAATATCGCCCCCCGAAATCAAGGAGTCAGGCGTCTATGTGGAAAAAACTGGTTTCATTTGCGATTCTCTCCCTGTTTGTCAGCGGCTGTGCGACCAACCAGGCAGCTTTTATTTCCTCGCCCCCCGGCGCGGAAGTGTTTGTCAACGGTGAGGCAATCGGGACCACCCCCTGCCAGTTTGAATACCATAACGACGCGGGGAGTGCTTATGAGGTCGTTATCCAGAAAGACGGATTTGAAGTTCTGAACCAGAAAGTCAAGTCGGATGAGACTGACCGCGAAGCTCAAGGCACCTGGCTGGCGGCTGGCCTGGTCTGGAGTCCCCTTTGGCTCGGAACACTGTTTACCAAGAAACTCAAGGATAGCTACGAGTTTATTCTCAAGCAGGCTCCGGTCGATCTGACTGCAGCCCAGTCGGGCGACAACGACTCCCAGCATTTTTAATTGCAAGCTTTGAGTTTATAGACGAAGAAGGGCAGGCCGGTGGCTTGCCCTTTTTTTGTCTTTGAAGATGAGCCGGAAGGTTGTAATTTCAACTTTTTTTGCAACCGGAGGACGTGGTAATATGGGCAGCATCATATGTGTCAGGGGGGGGATATGAGCGCAATCAAGCTTTGGCCGGTGAGCGAGCGACCACGTGAACGGTTGCTGGAAATTGGACCGACCACGCTATCAGACTCCGAGTTGCTGGCCGTTATTCTTCGGACCGGGGATGCTTCCAGCGGGACCACGGCCATCGATCAGGCCCGCAGCCTGCTGAATAAGTTCGGCAGTCTGTCAAGGCTGGCAGGGGCTCAATCCCGGGAGCTGCAGCAGGAGAAAGGGGTCGGCCCGGCGAAGGCAGCCGAAATCATGGCCCTGGGCGAACTCGCAAAACGACTGGCCGGGGCAAAGCTTCCGGTTGGAAAACGTTATTCGAGTTCCCGGGACGTGTTTACTCATTTTCACTTCCGGCTGCGCGACCAGAAGAAGGAACAGTTTTTTGCCCTGTTGCTAGATGCCAAGAATCGGCTTCTCAGCGAAGTTTTGGTGTCGACCGGAAGCCTGACGGCCAGCATCGTCCATCCGCGCGAGGTTTTTGCGCCGGTTGTTCGCGAAGGGGCGGCCGGAGTGCTTTTTGTTCACAACCACCCCTCCGGTGATCCGACGCCGAGTCGCGAAGACCTGGAATTGACCGATCGTTTGCGGCAAGCCGGGGCGTTGATGGGGGTGCGCGTTCTCGATCATATCATCATCGGCTATCGGGATTATGTCAGCCTGGCCGACCAGGGACAGCTCTGACTGTTCGTTCCGCGAGGGGTCGGTCGGACCATAGGGGTCGAAGCGAAAATTTGGCCGTTTAAGACTGCATTTTATCTCTTTTGCAGGGCCATAGCTGGGACACTGGATCAGAACCAAAGGAAGTGAAGACGATGAATTCTTTTGCCCGGGCGGTTCAGGACCAACTCGGACATACCTTGACGGCGGCCGAGCCGATGACCATTCAGGTCAATGTCGGATATCGTTGCAATCTCAGCTGTCGACACTGCCATGTCGGAGGGCACCCTGAACGACAGGAGGTCATGCGTTGGGAGACCATGGAGTCAATTCTGCGCCTGGTCTCCTCCTTGCCGGAAACCCGGGTTGATATTACCGGTGGTGCCCCTGAATTGAACCCCGACTTCAAGCGATTCGTCGGCGCAGTGAGGAAACTGGGAAACACGGTTCAGGTTCGAACCAACCTGACTGTATTTTTCGAGCCCGGCATGGAAGACCTGCCGGAATTTTTTCAGAGAAACAACGTCCATCTTGTCTCGTCTCTTCCCTGCTACCTTGACAGTAACGTGACCGCCCAACGGGGTTCCGGAGTTTACCAGCGCAGTATCGAAGCACTGCAGCAGTTAAACCGGTTTGGTTTCGGGGTTGAGCCTGAACGTCCTCTGAACCTGGTTTACAACCCCGGCGGCGCTTTTCTGCCTCCCGATCAGAAGAGTTTGGAACAGGATTATCGGACATATCTTCAGGAGCAGTTCGGTATCAGTTTCACAACACTGCTGACCATCGCCAATATGCCGATCGGGCGTTTCCTCCAGGAACTGAAGTTGAACGACAAGGAGCTGGAATATCGTCAGTTGCTGGAGCGTTCCTTTAACCCGTCCACCCTCGAGGGGGTCATGTGCCGACATCAGGTCTGCATTGCCTGGGACGGCTCCCTGTCGGATTGCGATTTTAACCAGGTTCTCGGTTTGGAACTGAGCGAGGGTTTGCCGCAGCACGTCAATGATCTCGACCCCTCACAGCTGGCCGGCAGGAGAATAGTCACCGGGCAACACTGTTACGGTTGCACAGCGGGCTGCGGTTCCTCCTGTGGTGGAGCATTGGTCGCATGAGCCGGGCAGATTTTCAACAGCGGTTGGCCGAGCGGGCCCTGCACGCCCTGACCGGACGGGGTGAATGTCGTTTGCGCCGGTCCGAGCAGGAAGCCCGGCAACATATTGTTACGGTGCTGAAGGCTGGAGACGAGGAGCTGCGGCAGCTCGACCTCGAGGCCGAGCGGTTGTTCTCCGCCCATAAGAGTCAGTTGCCTCCCGGCTCGGACCACCAGCGAGCGCTGGCCATGATCCGGCGGCGCCTGGCAGAGCAGAAAGGGATCGTGCTGTGAATCTTTCAAGCCAACGAGTCTCCCACCTCTGCCACCTGATTCTGGACAGCCTCTGCCGTGAAGGGATGATCGATTGTCCGGACCGGGCCCAGGCAATCTCGGCCCTGAAAGCGTCCCTCGCCGATTTTGTCGAGCAGGATCAGCTCATCGATCAAATTGTTCGCCGGAAACTGCAAAAGCAGAATATCTCTCCCGGCAGTCCCGAATGGCACAAGCTTTTCGAACGTTATGCCAATGAAGAGAGGAGCAGGCAGGCATGAGGGTTTTGCTTATTGCCCTGCTCCTGTTGGCGACAGGGCTGGCATCCTGCAGTTTTCCGGACAAGGAGCCTCCGGCAGGCGGCTTGCGGCCGATCGATGGTGAAGAGACGATCTTCGTTGTCCCTTTTATGACCGTTATGGTGCCACGCCAGGTTCGTGAGACCCTGTTCGACCGTTTTGTTGACCGGTTGAATGAAATCGGAGAAGAAAAGGCGGTTGAGTTCCTCATTCTGAAGCGGGGCTTTGAAGAGGTCGCCGACACTGTGCGGCGAGATCATTACCTGATTACCGGCGAGATCTTCAGCTACGTCGAGGATGGCGGGTGCTGTTCGACTGATATCCGCATCAAAAGCCGCCTCAATATCTACGAACCGGGAAGCGAGGTTCCAAGCCTGCAGTTTGATTATCCCAAAGAGGTTTTCTTTCAACACGATTATTCCTCTCTGGTTCAACAAAGGGACCTTCTGGCCAAGGACGTGGCCGACAATCTCGCCGCTCAGCTCTATTCTGCCATGACGGCAAAATAGCACTCTGGAAAAAAACCGCGTTTAACCCTTGACATCACCCCGCTGCTGATTATATTTATGCCATTCCTTTTTAGCACTCCCTGCGGGTGAGTGCTAAAAAGCAAGAGGCCAGTTCCCGGAAAAACGAGATACTGAGCGTCTTTTTCTTTTTTATTTGCGGGATAAATAGCCTGCCGCAAGGCACTTATTGACGACGAAAGGAGTTGGGAAGAAATGAACATCAGACCATTGCATGACCGTATTATCGTCGAGCGTATCGAAGAGGAGGCCACAACCGCCGGGGGCCTGATCATTCCGGATACGGCCAAGGAGAAGCCGCAGGAAGGCAAGATCATCGCTGTCGGCAAGGGGAAGAAGACCGAAGACGGGAAGTCCATCCCCCTCGATGTCAAAGTCGATGACAAGATCCTGTTCGGCAAGTACGCCGGAACCGAAATCAAGATCGACGGCAAAGAGTTTCTCATGATGCGTGAAGACGACGTCATGGCCGTCGTCGAGTAAATACGAACAACCGAATCATTCAAGGAGGAGTAGCAATCATGGCTGCAAAAGAAATTAAATTCGGGCAGGACGCCCGTAGCAAAATCCTCAAAGGGGTCGACGCCCTGGCCAACGCGGTCAAAGTGACCCTCGGTCCCAAGGGCCGGAACGTTGTCATCGAAAAATCTTTCGGTGCTCCGCTGATCACCAAGGACGGCGTGACCGTTGCCAAGGAGATCGAGCTCGAAGACAGGTTCGAGAACATGGGTGCACAGCTGGTCAAGGAAGTCGCTTCCAAGACCTCGGACGTTGCCGGTGACGGAACCACCACCGCTACCGTCCTCGCTCAGTCGATCTACCGTGAAGGTGTGAAGCTGGTGACCGCAGGGCACAACCCGATGGAGATCAAGCGCGGCATCGACAAGGCGGTTGAGGCTGCCGTCGCTGCTCTGCAGGAGCTCTCCAATCCGGTCAAGGACCACAAGGAGATCGCACAGGTCGGCACCATTTCGGCCAACAACGACGAGACCATCGGCAACATCCTCGCCGAGGCGATGGAGAAGGTCGGCAAGGAAGGTGTTATCACCGTCGAGGAAGCCAAGGCGATGGAAACCTCGCTGGAGACGGTCGAAGGGATGCAGTTCGATCGCGGCTATCTCTCCCCCTACTTCGTCACCGATCCGGAGCGGATGGAGACAGTGCTCGAAGATGCCCTGATCCTGATCCACGACAAGAAAATCAGCAACATGAAGGATCTGCTCGCCGTGCTCGAGCCGGTCGCCAAGCAGGGTCGTCAGCTGATGATCATCGCCGAGGACATCGAGGGCGAAGCGCTCGCCACCCTGGTGGTGAACAAACTGCGTGGCACCCTGAACGTCTGCGCCGTCAAGGCTCCGGGCTTCGGTGATCGTCGCAAGGCGATGCTCGAGGATATCGCCATCCTGACCGGTGGTCGGGTCATCTCCGAAGATGTCGGCTTCAAGCTGGAGAACGCCACCGTTGACATGCTCGGTACCGCCAAGCGGATCGTGGTCGACAAGGACAACACCACCATCATCGATGGCGCCGGGACCGAAGCTGACATCCAGGGCCGCGTCAAGCAGATCCGCGCCCAGGCCGAAGAGACCAGCAGCGACTACGATCGCGAGAAACTGCAGGAGCGTCTCGCCAAGTTGGTTGGGGGTGTTGCCGTGGTCAAGGTCGGTGCCGCGACCGAAACCGAAATGAAAGAGAAGAAGGCTCGCGTCGAGGACGCCCTGCACGCGACCCGTGCCGCGGTTGAGGAAGGAATCGTTCCCGGAGGCGGCGTGGCCTTGATCCGTGCGGTTGCCGCTCTCGAGAAGATGACGGCTGACGGCGAGCAGCAGTTCGGTGTCAACATCGTCAAGCGTGCCCTTGAAGAGCCGCTGCGTCAGATCGCTGCCAACGCCGGCATGGAAGGCTCCATTGTTGTCAACGAAGTCGTCAACAACAAGGGCGCCTACGGCTTTAATGCCGCGACCGATCAGTACGGCGACATGATCAAGCTCGGGATCATCGATCCGACCAAGGTTGCCCGCAGCGCGCTGCAGAATGCCGCTTCGGTTGCCGGCCTGATGCTGACCACCGAAGCCTGCGTTGCCGATATCCCGCAGGATGAGTCTGCTGGAGGTGGTATGCCGGGTGGCATGCCGGGCGGCATGGGCGGCATGGGCGGCATGATGTAAGGTTTAAAGTCGCAATTGCAATAAGACGGAAAACGGCTCCCGGGAGGAAACTTCCGGGAGCCGTTTTTTTGAATATGCGGCAGACTGTCAGAGCGGGTCGAGGGCTGGTGTAAAAAATAGGATTCCAGAGGAAGGGCTATTCGCGCTTGGTTTTCTTCTCAATGGTGTGTATTTCATACTCAACCTTGAGCTTTCGCCAGCGTTTCAACGGGTTGATGAAAAGGTCATCAATCTCGGGAATAATTCCATTGATAAAATTCATTGTAGGACTGATTAATAGGAATACTATGATGATAAATGTCCAGTGGTTGAAATCGAAGACAGAGTTAAATGAATAGAAGTTATCGTTGTAAATGTTTGAAACGATTTTGGCGCAAAGAAGGGTCCAGAGGGGGATTGATATAAATAAAGACACATGTTCGTAAAATCGTCGATTGATGCCAAGAAATCGTGTTATGGAAAAAAATGAAATTAAAACAATTGAGGAATAGAGGTAGTGAAAAGAAATAGTTATATAGTCGTTTCTTGAAAAAAAATATTCCAAAAAAAGATAAGTTGAGCTTTGACCGGAGACAAATAAAGATCCGACATGGGTGCTTTTGTAGATTCCCCAGAAAAAAGAGCTGAGACAAAAAGTAATATTTAAAAATATTACAGATAAAAATAAGGAAAAAACATAAAGCAACACCTTGTCATTCATTTTGTGAACAAGAATCGCCAGCTCGCTGATTTTCTTTTTGACAATGATAGCCAGAAAGCGGCCTAAGGTGGTATCAAGCCAGGCATGCAGCCGTTGTAACGGTGGGCAATGAGATTGGAGCCAAGTGTAGGTTTTCTCAAGCATAGGGTCTCATTAACATTTGGAAAGAGGCGGCTGGCGCTGAAGTGTACGGCAGCGAGATGTTTTTTCGGCACGGGCTGAAAGTTTAGCTTTTTCGTTTGCTGGGGGAAAGTAAATTTTGTCAGGTTGTGTCAAGAGCAAGCTGGCAAGGCAGGGCAAATGGATACTGCTGGTGGGACAGCACACAAGGTGATGAAGTTAGAAAAAAAGAAGGCCGCCGGGGCTCCTGCCCTGGCGGCCTTTGGTTTGGGAAGAAAGGACTATGGCAGAAGGCCCGTAGTGAAGACCGAAGTCCAGTCCTTGTCCATCGGGATCAATCCAAGGGCTGCATCCGATCGGGCGTTCGCCGTGACGGTTATACGATAATTGGCAGCGAGGGCGAGATCGACGTCCACATCGTCACCTGGGTCAAGCAGATCCGCCCCGAGGTCAACGGGGTCAAATACAAAGCTAGTCCCGTCAGTTGAAACGCTTGTAAATGAGAGCGGCACGCTTGTACCACCGAGAGAATCTAGGAAGACACTAACGGGATAACCGTCACTGTCAACAATGGAGGCGAAATCCATCTTCTGGCTGAATCTCACCACAATGCTCGCACTCGCACGAACGTTGGTAGCGCCCGGACCCGGTGAGATGAATTCGACTCTGGGCGGATCCTGGAGGGCACCGATGGAGGTGAAGTCAAACGAATACGAGCTGGCAAGGTTGTTGCCGGAGAGATCCTCGACATTTGTAGAGATGTTGACGCGGTAATCATGGTCGGCGTTGAAGTCGCCGTCGGGGTTGAAAATGTAAGTCGTTGCCGTGCTGTCGAGCGTATCGACATACAGCGGACGCTGCGTCCCTTCGGTCAGGTCGGTCAGGGTGATGTATTCCGGGATGACCGTTAAAGGATTCATCGGTTCGTCAAAAACGATCGTTAAACTGCTGTCCGCCAGCACCTGGGTCGCACCGTCGATCGGGATGGTATATTCGACCGTGGGAGGAGTGGTGTCCTCGAACAATCCGGTCCCGCTTCCGGAACCGAGTGCCCAGTTGACCACCAGGATCGTCGATTGATCTCCCCCGTTGTTGCCGGGGGTCGACGTGGTCGCGGCCGTTTGCGGGGTGAAATCAGGAGTCAGGATATCGATATCGATTTGACATGTCTGTGCATCGGTGTCTTCGGTCGAGGCGCTGGTCAGGAAGAATTCATAGACATTCCCGGGGCCGAGCTGATCCGGAAGTTCGATCTCGTCCTGCCCCACGAATACCAACTTCTCAGTGTTGGAGGCAGAACAACCACGACTGCTGGCCCCCGGTTCATGTTCAAGGACGGAGATCTTCGTCCCTTCAACCAGGGCGTTCCCGTAGATGTCCTGCACATAGTAGCGAAACGCGAGGGACTGCTCGTGGGTGAGGCCAAAGACGTTGGAGGTGACCGGCTCCCAGGCCAACGTTGTGGGATTGAAGACCTCAAGCAGGATCGGATTGATGTAGCTCGATTGGGTCACCTTGGCCGTTGTCCAGATGATGGTCTCCATGTCGCATGTGGTGTTGGCCAAGTCATAGACCCCGTCGGCATCGGTGTCGATGTAAAGTTCCCCGGTGGTGTAAGAACCGTTATGGTCTTCGTCTATATAGGGTTCACCGATGTTGGCGGTGCAGACGTCGATTCCTTCGTCGAACTGTCCGTTGCCGTTGAGGTCGTCGTAGGACTCCTGTCCGGGGGTGTAGGCGACGATATTGCACAACGTTTTGATGGGGTTGGAGCTGCGCCACTCTGCGGTGGCCCGCCCTTCGAATGTCGAGACCTGGAAGGATTCGAGGGCATCGACGCCGTCTGCGTTGGTGCCGATGCGGCCGCAATCGGTTATGAAGCTGACAGGGGTGCCGTCCTTGACGACATTCCCGTAACGGTCGGCCAGAATAGCGTAGTATTTGTTCAGTAGCCCCTCGTAAACGAAAACGGCCTGGTTGAAGAGCTCTTGCGAAATCGTCAGATGCTCCATAGCGGGGGGCCCGCTGACGACCGAAACGACACCCTGGGTTGAAATGACATTGCCCAAAGAGTCGGTGTAGCTTGCCTGGACACGCAGCGGACCGGCGACAAAGCCGGCCTGAACCCTGGCAACGACCAGACCGCCGATGGTGAAGCCGGTATCAGCCAGCAGGCTCTCCCCGCCGTGCAGGGAGAGCGTCAGGTCGAATTTGATCTCGGTGCCGTCCGGGACCGGGTTCCCTCCGACATCCAGAACCTGGAAGGTCAATTCGGCGAACTGATTCTGCCCGCTCCCCTTGATGCCGATGAAGCTGTCGGGGGAAGAGGAGATGAATGAAATAGCCGCCGCATCGCCGTTGGTGATCGGGACATCTACCGAGGCGGTGACGTTGGTGCCGGTCTGAACATTGACAGCAGTGGCCGCGTTGACGGTTGTCGTGCCGGAGGCGATTCCGCCCACGAAATGAGCGGTAGCAATGCCGCTCTTTGTCGGGGCAGTAGCGTCGACTTCTGCACCGAAACCGGAGGTGAAGAAGTAGATGGTGGTCCCGTCATCCACTGCCTGGCCGACGGAGTCTGTTACATAGGCGGTGATGTTTGTCTCTCCGCCCGGCGCGAGGGAGGTGCCGGGTGTCAACCCGTTGGTCATGACAATGTTTGCGGGCGAACCGACGATGTTCAACGTCAGGTCGTCCGAAACGCTGCTGGAGAAGGCGGCCGTGATCTCGGCACTTGTGGCGTTGTTGTCAATATTGAAGGTTGTTTCGGCTTCGCCATCGACGGTGCTTGATTGGATGGGGGTAACCTCGCCTCCAATTGCTGAAAAATTGACCAGAATACCGTCATTGACCGGATCGCCCGAACTGTCCGTCACGTAAGCGGTAATTGTGTATGACTCACCAGCGATGAGGTTCTGACTGGAAATCTCCAGGTTGGCCGGTGGGCCGGCCAGTTTTGGGAAATCGTTGTCGTTTTTGACATCATCACCACCGTTGCTGCTGCATGCTGTCAGCAATAGAAGAACCGTAAGTGCTGTACAGAGCCACGCCAAGCCTCTTTTCATAAAACTTCTCCTTGGCCAAGTGCCATTTCCCGGCACTGCGTAAAGCGTTTTAGCGAAGTTTAAAAGGTGTAAATCAGGTTGCCGCCAATTCCGAGGCCGCTGCGATATTGGCCCTCGGCGTTGAGCTGCAAGCTCTCATTCAGGGGCCAGTTGATCCCAAAGAACCCGCCGTAGGAGGAATCAAGCTTGAGATCGTGCCAACCCTCTGTGGCAGTCCCCAGATTACTGTCGGACGCGTAGAAGGCACTTTTGATTTTGGAGTCGTAAAAGGAGACGATAGGGCCTCCATAAAGAACGGCGCCCTCCAGGACTGTTTCGAATGTAAAGCCGAGATCAACATTGATCGCGTTGTCGAAAAAGAACTTCTCTTTTCCGGGATTCCCACTGAAGGAGCCACTTTTTTCATCTTCGTAATCGGAGTAGTAGCTGACCTGGACAAACGGCCCGACAGATAACGTTGGACCGGAAAAGGCAGGGCCGCCGATCCCGGCTGAAAAGAACGGACGTAGTTCACTGCTCGATTCGCTTGATTGATTGGTCCATTGATAGTCGAGGGATTCCACTTGGAAATCGGAAACACCGCCACGGATGTAACCCTCCCAACCACGACCGATTCCAACACCCGCTTGCAGATAAAGACTGTTCTGCCTGGTTTCAAGGGGTTCTTTGCCATCGAGATTATAGGCATTATCGCCGGCGTCGAGTTTCTCGGTCAGGTTCATATAACCACCGCCGAGATAAAACTGACCGGATTGAACGCGTGAAGTGATCGGGCCGAATTGTCCTGCCCATGCCTGGGATGCCAAGAAAAGGGTCAAGCACACAACAAGAATCAGGTGCCGTTTCATTGTATCCACTCCTTTAGTAATTGAATGTGAAAGAATGCTCACCTTAATAACACAGTTATATCGGTTAAGCAACCGAATTAGCTGAAAAAACATTCTTTCAAACGTTCTGTTTTCGGGATGTTTCGGGTTTAAAATTCCCTTGTCTCGTTTTGCTTCAATGGATATCTCCAATCCGAATGTTGGTTGTTACTTTTCTCAAGACAAGATGCGACAACCCAGACGGACAAGAAACAGTCACTGACGTAAAGCAGCAAAAACCATTCCCATTTTGTCGCAGGTTCCAAAGAATCAAGCGAGTCCAAGCATGAAATTGAACTGACTGGTCCCCGGAAGCGTCTGGTCCTGTTGGATTGCGTTGATGATCTGGCGCCCCTGTCGATCGGAGGTTTCAACAGGGCCGAGTTCGGCGACCCAGCCGGAAAAGCCGAGCTTGGCGACCTCATCCAGGTGCCCGCTGAGGGAAAAACGGCGCTCAGCGGTCAGGGTCATCAGCTCTCCCTGCTGCTCAACGCGTAACCTCTCATCGCGGTCGGAGGTGAGTTGGTCGCCTGAGCGAAGACCGACCAGCGGCATGCGGCTGATCAGCAACGGAACCTGTGTATAAATGGTCACATGCAGCGGCAGACCGGTGTTCCGTTGCAACAAATCGGCAAGGTTGTCACGATCGTCTTCCAGGTAACAGGTTCCCTCGGTAAAACCGAGTCCCTTCCAGGCGAGGGCTGCCTGGCTGTTGAGGATGAAAAGCCGGTAGCTGGCGGTCAGCTTGGCTTGGGGTGTTGCCTTGAACAGGGGGAGGTGCCCAAGATTGTGCAGCCGGAACCGGGTGAAACCGGCGGCCACGACTTGCTCGACCATTGTTTCGAGCTCCACCCAATCCTGATCGAAAGCAATGACAGGGAGGTCCCAGCAGATCCGCGCTGCCAGCTTCAGGGCTCGTTGCGATTTGAGTGCTGAGTCGACGTTGGTTTGTCGCAGGGGGATCAACAACCGCCCTGCCTGGTGATTTTGCAGCAGTTGCAAGGGCTTGGTGTTTGGGCACGCGACAATCAGCTGGGCCTGGTTTTCGCCTTGGAACTTTGTCTCCGGCAATAATGAGTTGAGCGCGAGGCGTCGCTGCTCCGGGCTGTCCGGCTTTGACGGCCGAGATGCTTCGCCTTCCAACCACTGGAAAAATTCGCGGCGGATCGCTTTGAGCCGGCTCGGAGGGATGACGACCGGCGGTAGCGGGTCGGCGCCCCAACTGTCGAGGCGGAATGGTGTGCCGCCGCATTGAGCGAAGACCTTGGCGACGGTTTCGCCGCTCAACGGTTGCCGCTCGGCGGGAAAACTTTCGACCTCGAAGGTCCGGCTCAACGTGTCCCGCCCGGAAATGACGTCAACAGTAAAGTGGCCATTGTCGGGCATGGAAAAATGCAGCTTGACCGGTTGCTGCGGGTCTTCGGCTGCTCGCAGCCGCTTGCGCAGAACGGCGATATCGACGTTACGCTTCTTCCCTGAGGCGACCTTGAAGACTGCGTCCCCGACAGTCGGTCGCACGTCGGGTGGCAGGGCTACTTTGACTGATTGATCGGCTGGGACCTGCAGGACCCGTTTGTGCCCGAGTTCCAGGCGTCGGATGCTGAAGGCGGTGCCGGGCTGATCTGTCGCAGGTTGAATCCGGATGCGGTCGGCAATTTCCAGCTCAGCCCGCGGTTTCAGGAGAATGAAGCCCTTCTGTACCTGTTCGATTTGGCCGAGATAGCGCCCGGTGGCGCCGAGGGTGTGGGGGGCGACCAGGTTCTGGGGCGGCCCGCCGGGCAGGAAGCCGCTGGTCGGCTGGCGGCCGAAGGACTGTTTCAGCAATTCCTTGGCGTTTGCGACCGCCGCGGGCCGTTCGGCATCGGCGGCATCGAGAACCGTGCGGTAAGCTTCGACGACCTTGCCAACATACTCGGCGCTTTTCATCCGCCCCTCGATCTTCAGGCAGCGGACGCCGGCAGCGGTCAACTCCGGCAGGAGCTCGATGGCCGAGAGGTCGTTCGGTGAGAAATAATACCCCTGCCGGTTGCCGGATCGGTAACGGCGTCGGCAAGGCTGGGTGCAGCGCCCCCTGTTACCGCTTTGTCCACCGAGGAAAGAAGAGAAGAAGCACTGCCCGGAGAAGGAAAAGCAGTGAGCACCGTGGACGAAGTGTTCCAGCTCTATGTCGGTATGGGCATGGATGTGAGCGATCTGTTCGAGGTTCAACTCGCGGGCGAGAACCGCGCGCTTAAAGCCCATGTCGGCAAGTTGCCGGCAGCCGGCCGTATTGTGAATGGTCAACTGGGTCGACGCGTGCAGCTCCAGCCCTGGGAAATATTCCCGGGCGAGTCGCCAAACCGCCAGATCCTGCAGGATGATGGCATCCACGCCGGCTTCTTCCGTTGCCGCGAGGATGTCAATCAGTTCCGGAAGCTCCTTCTCCTTGACCAGGGTGTTCAGAGCGACGTAGAGCTTTTGTCCCTTCCCATGGAGGTAGCGGGTCAACTGGGAGAGGTCTTCAAGATTGAAATTCTGGGCTTTGGCGCGGGCGGAGAAGCTTTGCAGGCCGATATAGACGGCGTTCGCGCCGTTGTCGCTGGCGGCGAACAGGGATTCGAGGCTTCCTGCAGGCGCCAGCAGTTCGGGCCGGTTCCGGGTTGTCGATGGTTTCAAGTTGTTCGGTTTCCTTCAATAATTAAGAAGAGTTTTCTTCCCTTTGGACAATATCACGCCTGCTCGGTGCGAGGCAACGTTACACCCCGGTCCGCGAAGCGCTGATAGAGCAGACTGGCGATGGCGAACAGCATCCCCGCTCCGGCGAGGACTCCGAGGTCGGTCCAACCGAGTGGGACAATCCGGAAAACCTTGGCGAGCGAGGTGTACATCAACAGCCCCTGCAGGCCGACGGCCAAACCTGTCGCTCCCCAGACCCACTTGTTGGCGAGCAGCGGGACCTGATAGCCTTTCCGGATCACGAACGTCAGGATCACCTCGTAAAGCACCACGAAGTTGAAGACCATGGTCTGGGCGCGGATCAGAACCGCTTCATCGCTGGAGGATCCTCCATACCAGTAAAACAGGATCAGGGCAATGGCGGTGCCGACGCAGCCGAGGACGCAAAGCAGGGCGAGCTTCGGTCCGGGAAGGATTCCCTCGGCATGCGGTTTCGGTTGGCGCCTCATGATGTCACGGCCGTAGGGGTCGACGCTGTAGGCAAGGGCCGGCGCTCCGTCGGTCACCATGTTGATCCAGAGCAGGAGGATTGCCGTCAGCGGGAGGTTCAGGCCGATGATGACGGCAAGGAAAATAATCAGGACTTCTCCGAGGTTCCCGGACAGCAGCAGCATGATCGATTTCTGGATGTTGTCGTAAATACCGCGGCCCTCCTCGATCGCGTTGACGATATGGGTGAAGCTGTTGTCGAGCAGTACGAAATCGGCCGCCTCTTTAGCAACATCGGTGCCGCTGCCGACGGCGACGCCGATATTCGCTTTTTTCAATGCCGGCGCGTCATTGACACCGTCGCCGGTCATCGCAACGGTATAGTTCATCCGCTGTAACGCATCGATGATCCGCTGTTTATGTTCAGGTGCGACCCGCGAAAAGATATTGGTCCCGTCCCGCAACGCCTGCTGAAGAGATTCCGGCTCCATACCGCTCACGGCCTCACCGTCGAGGAGTTTCCCCTCGATGCCGATCTCCCGGCCGATCGCAGTCGCCGTGGCACCGTAATCGCCCGTAATCATGATCACCCTGATCCCGGCCTGCCGGGTCCGACGGATCGAATCGACTACGTCGGGGCGGGGTGGATCGACCATCGCCTGCAGGCCGAGAAACGTCAGGCCGTCCTCGGTGAAATCATCGTCGCCACGGACTTGCTTCCTGGCAAAGGCGAGCACCCGCATCGCCTGGTCGGCATATGCGTCGTGACGATTCTTGATGCGTTTGGCCAGTTGGTTGTCCAGGGGGATGTCCGTTCCGTTGTCCAGGACCTTGTCGCAATGGTGAAGCAGACTGTCGAGTGCCCCTTTGCTGTAGACCCATTCCTGGTTGTCGATCGCGATGCGAACGCTCATCAGCTTGCGTTCCGAGTCGAAGGGGATCTCGTCGAGTCGCCTGCCGGTTGTATTGACGCCAGCCTTGGCGGCGCTGGTCAACAGGGCGGCTTCGGTCGGGTCTCCGGAAATCCGCCAGCTGCCGTCTTCGGCGTGCAGGGCGGCATTGTTGCAGAGAATTCCGCAGTCGAACAGCGGCTCGACCAGCGGTCCGGTAACCTCTCCTTCCGGAGCATAACCGACACCGGTCAAAGCCGTTTCGCCGTCGAGACTCCAGGCAAAGCGCACGGTCATCTGGTTGGCGGTCAGGGTGCCTGTTTTGTCGGTGCAGATAACATCGCAACTGCCGAGAGTTTCCACCGAGGAGAGGTTGCGCACCAACGCTTTTTTACCCAGCAGGCGCTTGGTTCCGATGCTCAGTGCGATGGTGACCACCGCAGGCAGGGCGGTCGGCACGGCGGCAACAGCTAGGCTGATGGCGATGAAAGCGAGATCGACCAGGATATGCATGGAGAGATTGCCTGCCATGTGCGCCTTGGCCAGGCAGAGGGTGAAGATGATGAGGCAGATGGAGATGATGGCATAGCCGAGCTGTTTGCCGAAGCGGTCAAGCCGACGTTGCAGGGGCGTCATCTCCTCGCCGGTGCTCTTGATCAGCTCGGTGATGCAGCCAAGCTCGGTCTGCATGCCGGTTGCCACCACCACCCCCCGGGCATGGCCGGTCGCCACCGAGGTGCCGGCGAAGAGCATGTTGAGCCGGTCACCGAGGGAGACTTTGCCTTCGATGGTGCCGGGTTGTTTCTCGACCGGCACGCTCTCGCCGGTCAGGATCGATTCATCGATTTTAAGCCGGACCGTCTCCAGCAGGCGAACATCGGCTGGAATCTTGTCCCCCGCTTCGAGCAGGACAACGTCGCCGGGAACAAGATGTTTTGCTTCGAGCGATTTCGGCTTGCCGTCGCGCAGGGCGGTCGCCCAGGTTGGGTTGAATTGTTTCAGTGCTTCGAGTGATTTATGGGCGCTGAGCTCCTGGAAGAAACCGATGATGGCGTTCATCAGCAGGATTGCCAGGATAATGACCGAATCGACCCACTCGCCAATCAACAGGGAAAAGGCGACCGCAAACAGCAGGATGTAGATGATAAAGCTCTTGAACTGGTCAATGAAAATCAGCAGGGGATTGATCGGGACCGACGTCTCCAGGGTATTCGGGCCGTATCGGGCCAGTCGTTCCTCGACTTCGACCTGGATTAGTCCTTTATCGCTGGAATGCAGTTCGGCAAATACGGTTTCGATCGATTGCTGGTAGAATTCCTTCATACATAACATCCAGCTGATTACGGTGTGGACTCTTGGTGTGATTGGTCGCGATGAGATCCTCCTAACCTTTAACAGTTTAACGCATTTCGGGGGATTCTCAGTTCGTTTTGTTCACCATGTTGTTTTTACCGGTTGGTTCCCTGGAAACTCGCATTTTTTTCATGCTTAAGCTATACTTCGCGGCTCATTTTCGCGACAAGGGAGTCAATATGACTTTTCAGGACCATCCCATACTGATTTTTGACGGAGCCTGCGGGACCAACCTGCAGCAGATGGCGATCCCCGACCAGGCCTGGGGCGGTTGTGACGGCTGCAACGAGGCGCTCAACCTTTACGGTCCGGAATTTATCGTCGACCTGCATCGCAGCATGCTCGATGCCGGTGCGATGGTGGTCGAGACCGACACCTTCGGCGCCTCGCGGATCGTGCTGGCCGAATATGGTCTGCAGGAGAAGGTGCGGGAGATCAATCACCTGGCAATTGACCACGCGCGCAAGGCGATTGGCGGCCGGGAGAACAGGTACATCGCCGGTTCCGTCGGCCCGGGGACCAAGTTGCCGAGCCTCGGGCATATCGAAGTCGAGGAACTGGCCGATGCGACCCGGCAACAGGTCGAGGCGCTGCTCGAGGGGGGGGTCGACTGCCTCATCGTCGAGACCTGCCAGGACCTGCTGCAGACCAAGACCGCGCTGATCACCACATTCGAAGTGCTGGAATCGGCCAATCTGGAACTGCCGGTGCTCGCCTCGGTGACCATCGAGCAGCAGGGGACCATGCTGGTCGGCAGCGATATCGGTGCCGTGGTGGCGACCCTGGAGCCGTTTCCGCTCTTCTCCCTCGGTCTCAACTGCGCCACCGGGCCGCAGGACATGGCGAGCCACGTCCGCTATCTGGGACAGCACTGGCCGCAGCGTATTTCCTGTATCCCGAACCAGGGGTTGCCGGAGGTGGTCGACGGCGAGACGGTCTATCCGCTTTCTCCGAACGACTTCGCCACGCAGATGCACCGCTTCTGCACCGAGGAGGGTGTCAGTGTCGTGGGGGGGTGCTGCGGTACCAGTCCGGCCCACATCAAGGCCCTGGCTGAGAAACTGGCCGGAGTCGAGCCGAGACAACGGGAGGTGAGCCGATGAAACCGTCCGTATCAAGTCTCTACCAGGCAGTCGAACTCCGCCAGGAGATCCC
Organism: Desulfuromonas sp.; assembly: GCA_002868905.1. Lineage (GTDB taxonomy): Bacteria > Desulfobacterota > Desulfuromonadia > Desulfuromonadales > Geothermobacteraceae > BM304. Next base: position 55,189 of record PKUA01000009.1, on the reverse strand, counting down.
GCCGCTGCTGCTCGGTGAGCGCTGCAACCCGAACGGCTCCAAGGCGTTTCGCGAAGCGCTGCTCGCCGAGGATTGGGACGCCTGTCTGGCGATAGCTCTCGCCCAGGAAGGACGGGGAGCGCAGGTCATCGATCTCTCGGTCGCCTATGCCGGGCGGGACGAGCAGAGCGACATGTGTCGCCTGGTCAAGCTGCTGGCCGGCTCCTGCAAGGCACCGCTGATGCTCGACTCGACCAGCCCCGACACCATCGCTGCCGCTCTGCCGCTCTATCCGGGACGGGCGATCATCAACTCCATCAACCTCGAGGACGGCGGGAAGAACCTCGACCGGATCTGCCGCCTGGCGAAGAAATACGGCGCCGCCGTGGTCGCCCTCACCATCACCGAGGAGGGGATGGCCCTGACCTGCGAGGATAAGGTGGCTGCGGCGAAACGGATTCACGACCTGGCCGTCAACGCTTACGGGTTGCGTCCCCAGGATATCCTGTTCGACCTGTTGACCTTCACCGTCGGCTCCGGCGACGAGAAGATGCGCACGGCGGCGATCGATACGCTCGAGGCGATTCGCCGGGTCAAGCAGGAGTTGCCGGGTGTCGGGTTTACCCTCGGCGTCAGCAACATCTCCTTCGGCCTGCGCCCGGCTGCCCGCAAAGTGCTCAACTCGGTCTTCCTGCACGAGGCGGTCGAGGCCGGTCTTGATACCGCCATCGTCGACGCAGCCAAGATCATCCCGCTGGCGACCATCAACGAGGAGGACCGCGAGGTCTGCCTCGATCTGCTCTACAACCGTGACAAAGACCTCGAGGAGACGCCGCTGATGCGCTTCATCGCCCACTTCGAGCAGGCGGTCGAGGAGAGCGAAGAGGATGATAATACCGGGCTCCTGCCCGAGGAGGAACTGCGACGCAGGGTTCTCAAGGGGGACAAGGAAGGGCTGGAGGATATCCTCAGCGAGCTACGCGGTCGTTGGCGGCCCCTAGACATCATCAACGAACTGCTGGTGCCGTCGATGCGCGAGGTCGGGGAGCTGTTCGGGCGGGGAGAGCTACTGCTCCCGTTCGTGTTGCAGTCGGCCGAAGTGATGAAGCAGAGCGTCGCTCTGCTCGAACCTTTCATGGAGAAGCAGGCCGATGGCAGCCAGACCAGCGTGCTGATCGCCACCGTCGCCGGGGACGTACATGACATCGGCAAGAACCTGGTCGACATCATTCTCTCCAACAACGGATACAAGGTGCATAACATCGGGATCAAGGTGCCGGCCGAGGAGATTATTGCCAAGGCGAAGGAGTTGCAGCCTGACGTTATAGGCCTCTCCGGCCTGTTGGTCAAGTCGGCGCTGTTGATGAAAGACGACCTCGCCCAGTTCCGTGATGCAGGGTTGACCCAGCCGATTCTGCTCGGTGGTGCGGCTCTGACACCACGATTCGTGGCCGAGGAGTGTGCACCGCGTTACGCGGCTCCGGTGGTCTACTGTTCCGATGCTTTTGCCGGACTGAAGGCGGTGCGGGAGTTCGAGGCCGGTACCCTTGTCTCGACCCGGGTCGAGGTGAAGCAGACGGCTGGTGCCAAGCCGGGTCCACGGGCTACGGAGATTGAGCGGTTGGCAGAAATCCCGACCGCGCCATTTCTCGGTTCACGAGCCGCTTCGGACATCGATGTCGAAAACCTGCTCGCATTCCTGAATCGCCAGGCCCTTTTCCGTGGACGCTGGGGGTACCGGCGCGGAAAGCTTTCGGCCGAAGAGTATGCCGACCTTGTGGCCAACGAAGTGGAGCCGGCATTTGCGCAGATTCTGCAGCAGGCGCTGGCCGAAGGGTTGTTGCAGCCACGCGTCGCCTACGGTTATTTCGACTGCCACAGCGATGCGGACGACCTGGTCCTGGGACATGACGACAAGGAATACCGCTTCGGTTTCCCCCGCCAGGGATTCGCGCCCCACCTCTGCATCAGTGATTTTTTCCGCGGCGCCGAAGAGGGGGGGGATGTCGCCGGATTGTTTGTCGCGACGCTCGGTCCGAAATTGGCTGAAAAAACCAGGGAACTTTATGCCGGAGACCAGTACAAGGACTACCTGCTCTGGCACGGCTTCGGTGTCGAACTGACCGACGCCCTGGCCGAGTATTGGCACAAAAAGATGCGCCAGGAACTCGGGATCGCGGCTGACGAACCGGCTGACATGGAGGGATATGTGGTACAGCGCTACCGCGGCTCCCGCTTCGGCTTCGGCTACCCCGCCTGCCCCGATCTCGATTTGCAGCGTCCGTTATGCGAACTGGTGCAGGCCGAAACCATCGGTGTCAGCCTGACCGAGACCTGCGAGATGGTGCCGGAGATGACGACCTCGGCCCTGGTGGCCCACCACCCGCAGGCAAAGTATTTCGCGGTTTAACTTCGAAGGGCTGACGGTAAAAAATGTCGGCCCTTTTTTCTTTGGATAACGAATCAGTCGAGGGGGTCGAACAGCTCCTTGCCGACATAGCACAAGGGGCAGACCCAGTCGTCGGGGAGGTCGGCAAATTCCGTCCCCGGCGGGATGTCGTTCATCGCATCGCCGACCGCCGGGTCGTAGATGTAGCCGCAGTTGCTGCAGATGTAGCGCATCGTTTGTCCCATTTGATCAGACAATCCCTTCCAGGTACTTTCGAATGTCGGCGCGGATCGGCATGATGTAAGCGCTGGCGTCGCGGCCGCGAGTGAATTCGAGGGCGCGACGCGCGAACTCCCGGTTCCAGTCGAGGGTTGGCTTGAAATCAGGAGGGAAGAAACCGTTATTCTTGTTCTCCCAATAGGCCTGGCTCTTTTCGGTCAGGACCGGCGCGATACCCCACCAGACATCGATCCCCGGCAGCAGGTCGGCCCAGATCTCCATGAAGCGCAGATCGAAAAACGGTTGGGTGAACAGCCCGTCCGCCCCGGCGTCGAGCTTGGCGGCGACGTAGTCGAGTTCTTCCTTGATGCCACTGCGGTAAGGGTCGAGTCCGGCATAGACCTTGACCCCCGGCAGCTCCTGCTTGAGGCGCGCGATGAAGCCGGTAATCGGCGTGCGGTAGGTGCGATGCAGCATGTCCTGCGGCGGGTCGCCGGAGATGGCGAGCAGCGCCGGGCAGCCGGTGTTGCGGATCGTTTCCAGGAACGGCCAGTCGCAGCGCAGGTCGAAATCGATCGCGCGAAGGTGGGGAATCACGTTCGGGAACTGAGTCGAGACAATGTCCCCGGCATCCCAACTCCGCAAATCGAACTGCAGCAGGTCGGGGATGTTGATGGTGTCGACATGCGGAAAGTGTTCACGGACCAACGCCATGTCCCGTTCCAGGACCTCCCGGTTGCGCGGTACCAGCTCAATGGCGAGTTGACTCATTCAAGACTCCTGTTCTTCGACCAGGATCAGCAGGTAGCCGTCCGGGTCGTGCAGCCAGAGTTCCCTGCGGGCATGCTGGCGGTCTTCGATTTCGTAGAGGGTATGCAGCTGCCGGCGCGCCACTGCCCGAAACACCGGGTCGAGATCGGGGAGCATCAGCTCGATGGTCACCCCGACCCCTTTCGGATGCCGTTCGAGGTTCTGGAACAGCGCCGGGTGGCTCGCCTCCAAATCACCCTCTTGGCGGAACAGGACTGAAGTCGATCCCCGTAACAGCAGAAATCCGGGGAAATTGTCGCCCGGAGATACCCGTTCCAGGCGCAGGCCGACGACCTCCCGGTAAAAGAGCTCGGTCCGCTCCAGGTCGTTGATGGCGAGGGTGAGTTGCAGTTCCATGGCTAGGCTTGTAGCATGGCCGTCTCATCCAGGCAAGAGGCGCGTTGACCGTTTCCGAATCGCTATGGTTTAATCTCCCCTGCCATGGAGACACCAGCAAAGGCTTATCTTGGACTCGGGAGCAACCTCGGAGATCGTTGGACAACCCTGCGAATGGCGCGCGAGGCGCTTGATCGCGAGACCGGGATCAGTGTCTGCGCCCGTTCGGGGGTTTACGAATCGATGGCGGCCGAAGGGGCGGTCGGGCAACCGGCCTTTCTCAACGCGGTCCTGGCCGTTGAAATCGGGTTGGGTCCGCACGAGCTGTTGCGTGTCTGCCTGAGGATCGAAGAGCAATTCGGTCGGATTCGGCGGGCCAGGCACGGCGCGCGCACGCTCGATGTCGATTTGTTGCTCTACGCCGAGGAACAGGTGAAAACGCCGGATCTCACCGTGCCGCACCCGCGACTTGCACAACGTGCTTTTGTGCTGCAACCGCTGATCGATCTGTTGCCGTCAGGGCGCGATCCGGTCAGCGGAATGAAGTTTGTTGATCTGCTAAAGAGGTTGCCGAGGGCTGAATTATCCACCCTGCTGGAGAAAGACTGGTAGAATCCCGACATGATTCGCTTGTTACTGTTTGCCATTTTCGCCTTCCTGTTCTATACCGTCGTATCGACGGTTCTCAGGCTGTTCAGGCCGCCCCGGGGGACTTCATCATCTCATCCCACCTCGCGGGAGAGCGGAGAATCGATGGTCAAGGACCCGGTTTGCGGAACCTACCTGCCACAGAGGGACGCCGTCTCCCTGAGACACGGGGGAGTCGATCACTCTTTCTGTTCAGCCGAGTGTCGCGACCGTTTCAAACAGGAGCATTGAGTCAAAAGCCATGACGGATCAACTTGCCGCTATCCGCGCCAAAGTCGAGCGGGGTGAACGGATCGATAACGCCGAGGCGTTGCAGCTGTTCGAGTGCCGTGACCTGCTCGCCATCGGCGAGCTGGCCGTTATCGCCAACCGACGCCTGAATGGCGATAAAGTCTATTTCAACGTCAACCGGCACATCAACTACACCAACATCTGTGTCAATCGCTGTACCTTCTGCGCTTTCAGCAAAGAGGGGCCGGAAGAGGGGGCCTACACCCTGGCAATTGACGAAATGGTGGAGCGTGCCCGGGAAGCGGCCGGGTGCGGGGCGACTGAGATCCATATGGTGGGAGGGCTGCACCCCGACCTGCCGTTCGAATTTTACCCCGAGTTGCTCGGACGGATTAAGTCCGCCTGCCCGGAGCTGCACATTAAGGCGTTCACCGCGGTGGAGATCGATTATTTCGCCAAGCTGTCCGGGCTCTCGGTCGCCGATGTCGTGGCCAGGCTGCGGGAGGCCGGGCTCGGCTCGATGCCGGGTGGCGGCGCGGAGATTCTAGGCCAGGAGGTCCGCGACAAGATCTGCCCGGAAAAAATCAGCGGTGCCCGCTGGCTCGAGGTGATCGGGCAAATCCATCGTGCCGGCCTGAAAACCAATTGCACCATGCTGTTCGGCCATCTCGAGACTTATGCAGACAGGGTCGAGCATCTGTCCCACCTGCGGGACCTGCAGGATCGAACCGGCGGTTTCCAGGCGTTCATTCCCCTTGCATTTCAACCGGACAACACCCGGGTACCGGGGGCGAAAGGGGTTGGTGGCGTCGATGCTCTCAAGACCCTGGCGATCAGCCGGATCTTTCTCGACAACATCCGGCATATCAAGGCGTATTGGGTGATGCTCGGTTTGAAGATCGCCCAGGTCAGCCTCGCATTCGGCGTCAACGACCTGGACGGGACGGTGGTTGAAGAGAAGATCGGGCACGACGCCGGAGCCGATTCTCCCCAGGCGATGGGGAAGGAGCAGCTCTGCGGCCTGATCCGCAACGCGGGCCGCGTGCCGGTTGAGCGGGACACCCTTTACAACGAATTACGCACCATCGGATGAAGGGTCAACCAGAGATGCTGCGACAGATTCAGGGAAAATTGACGCGGGGGGATCGGCTGGACCGGCAGGAGGCGCTGTTCCTGCTGACAGAGGACGACCTGCTCGCGGTCGGTCGCCTGGCCGACGCTATCCGCCGCCGCAAGCACCCGCACAATCGGGTCACCTTCGTCGTCGACCGCAACGTCAATTACACCAACGTCTGTGAGTCACAGTGCCGGTTCTGCGCGTTCTACCGCAAGCCCGGGGCGCCGGACGCATATCTTCTCTCCTGCGACGAGATATACGCCAAGGTCCAGGAGCTGGTGGAGCATGGCGGTACCCAGCTGCTGATGCAGGGGGGGCTGCACCCCGAGTTGAAAATCGACTGGTTCGAAAGTTTGTTCCGGGAGCTCAAGACAAGGTTTCCACAGGTGCAGATTCATTCCCTGTCGCCGGCCGAGGTGATCCACGTCGCCCGGCTCTCCGGAATCGGTATGCAGGATTGCCTGCGGCGGCTGCAGGCGGCCGGCCTCGATTCGGTCCCCGGCGGCGGCGCCGAGGTGTTGGTCGACGAGGTCCGGCAGGAGATCTCACCCAACAAGATCGGCTGGCGCGACTGGGCCTCAGTGATGGAGGCGGCGCATGCCCTCGGGATGCGGACCACCGCGACCATGATGTTCGGTTCGAAGGAACGACCGGAGGACATCGTCGAACACCTGTTTCGGGTACGGCAAATCCAGGCGGAAACCGGCGGCTTCACCGCCTTTATCCCCTGGACCTTCCAGCCGGATAATACGGAGCTCGGCGGAGAAACCGCCAGCGGCATTGATTACCTGAAGGTCCTCGCCCTGTCGCGTATCGTGCTCGACAACGTCGCCAATATCCAGGCGAGCTGGGTCACCCAGGGAGCGATGATGGCCCAGGTGGCGCTGTTCTTCGGCGCCAACGACCTCGGCGGCACCATGCTCGAGGAGAACGTGGTGGCGGCGGCCGGCTGTTCGTTCCGCATGTCGCGGGACGAGGTAGTCGAGCTGGCCCGGGGTGCCGGGTTCATCCCGGCCAAACGAAACACCAGGTACGAAATCCTGGAGGAATATTGACGGGTCCATCCCGAAAAAGGAACGTGTCATGTTGCCACTGAGAAAAAATATCGCCGAGATGGCCGGGTATATTCCCGGTTTTCAGCCGCAGGAGTCGGGCTGGCTCAAGCTCAACACCAACGAGAATCCCTATCCGCCGGCTCCGGGGGTGGCGGCATCCATCCTGGCTGAGGTCGGGCAGGATGGCGCCAGCTTGCGTAAGTATCCCGACGCCGCCAGCCGTGAGGTGCGCCGCATCGCCGCTGAACTCTATGGTTTCGATCCGTCCTGGGTGATTACGGCGAACGGCTCGGACGAGCTGCTTAACAACCTGATTCGTGCCTTTGCCGACGCCGGGGAAGAGATTGCGTACGTCCACCCCTCTTACTCCTACTACGCGACCCTGGCTGAAATCCAGGGCGCGAAGGTGAGGACCTTCGGTCTGACCGACGATTTCCGCGTTGCCGATTTTCCGGAGAAGTACGACGGCAAACTGTTTTTTCTGACCAGCCCGAACGCTCCGTTGGGATGCGCGTTCGACAACGCTTACATTGCCGAATTGGCGCGGCGCTGCGCCGGCATGTTGGTGGTGGACGAGGCCTACGTCGACTTTACCGATACCAACGCCCTGGAGCTGGTCAGGGAGCATGAGAACGTCGTGGTGACCCGGACCTTCTCCAAGAGCTACTCCCTGGCCGGTATGCGTCTCGGCCTGGCGGTGGCGCGGCCCGAGGCGGTGGCGGCCCTCGACAAGATCCGCGACCACTACCACCTTGACCGGCTCGCCCTGGTGGCGGCCGCCGCCGCGTTGCAGGACCAGGAGTATCTGCGTCAGACGGTGCAAAAGATCTGCGCCACCCGCGAGCGGTTCAGTTCCGGGCTGGCCCAGCTCGGTTATCGGGTCACCCCGTCCCACGCCAATTACGTTTTCGCTTCGCCGCCGGACGGCAACGGCAAGCGGGTCTATGACAGCCTGTTCAAACGGAAAATCCTGGTCCGGTATTTCTCCGATCCGCTGCTCTCCCACGGGCTGCGCATCTCCATCGGCACCGATGCTGAGATGGACGCCACACTTGCGGCCCTCAAGGAGATTGGTTGAAGGGTAGCTGGGGACAGAATTGAACTCTGTCCCGCCCGCTTGCCGACGACCTGTTATGGACATCCCCTTCGACCCACAAGATGTTTCCCGCCTGTTGCTCGACTGGTATGGCCGCGAGGGGCGGGATCTGCCGTGGCGGCAGACTCGCGACCCGTACCGGATCTGGCTTTCGGAAATCCTGTTGCAGCAGACGACTGTCGCGGCGGTGGTTCCTCATTACCTGCGCTTGCTCGAGCGGTTCCCCGATGTCAACGCCCTGGCTGCGGCCGAGGTCGAAGCCGTCATTGAAGAGTGGGCCGGGCTCGGCTACTACCGGCGCGCCCGCAACCTGCACGCGGCGGCGCGAATAATCGTCGAGCAATGCAACGGCACATTCCCCGACACCCTTGAGGGGCTGCAGGCGCTGCCTGGGGTCGGCCGGTCCACCGCCGGCGCCATCCTCTCGATCGCTTTCGATAAGCCGGCGCCGATCCTCGACGGCAACGTGCGTCGCGTGCTCTGCCGTCTCTTCGCTCTGCGGCAACCGGCGCGCTGCAGCGCCGCGGAGAAAAAGCTCTGGTCGTGGGCCGGGGCATTGACGCCAGAGGAGCAGGCGCACGATTACGCCCAGGCGATCATGGACCTCGGTGCGACCGTTTGTATCCCGAGCCGCCCGCGCTGCCAGGAATGCCCTTTGAGCAGGCTTTGCCAGGGATTCTGTCTCGGCCTGCAGGAAGAGATACCTGTCAGCGGGACGAAAAAACCGGTGCCGACGGTTGGCCAGGTCGCCGTGGCGATCAGCTGCTCCGGTAAGGTCTTGCTGTTACGGCGACCGCTGGAGGGGATGCTCGGCGGGCTCTGGGAGTTTCCCACGAGTGAAATGCTCCCTGAAGAAAAGCCCGAAACTGCTGCGAGCAGGTTGCTGACGGATATGGTGGTGCAGGGAACACCTGTGGCAGCCGGTCGGGTGCGCCATGCCTATTCCCACTTCAAGCTCGACCTGTACCTGTTCCGAACGGAGGTAAGTCGTCCGGCCGTCGTGAGCGAGGGGGAGAACGAGTGGGTCCCGGTCGAAGATCTTGCCGACCGCGCGCTGCATGGCGCGCATAAAAAAGCGCTTGCCCATTTCGATGTGTCGATAAACATTCCAAACACGGAGTCTGTATGAATAACGTTCCGATGATCACCGAACAGTCCGACTTGTCCGCCCTGGCAGCGCGTTTGCAACAGCACGAGCGGGTGGCTGTTGACCTCGAGGCCGACAGCATGCACCATTACACCGACAAGGTCTGCCTGTTGCAGTTCTCTTCACCGGAGGAGACCTGCCTGGTCGATCCCCTCGCCCTGCCCGATCTGGAACCGCTCCGTTCGCTGTTCGAGAATCCCACCATCGAGAAACTGTTCCACGCCGGGGATTACGATCTCCGCTCTCTGCGCCGAGATTTCAACCTGCAGGTGCGGGGGCTGGTCGACACCATGCTGGCGGCCCAGTTTTGCGGCGAGGCACGGATCGGGCTGGCTGACCTGTTGAACAAGTATTTTTCCGTCGAACTCGACAAGAAATTTCAGCGGGCCGACTGGAGTATCCGTCCGTTGCCGGATGGGATGGTGCATTACGCCGCCGAGGATACCCGCCACCTGCACCGGCTTGCCGAACTGTTGCGGGACCGTCTGGCCAACCTGGGGCGCATGTCATGGCTCGAAGAGGAGTGTGCTCTGCTCGAAGAGGTCAGCTTCGACCAGGGTTCAGGACCGATGTTTCTCCGTTTTAAGGGTGCGGGGCGTCTCGGCCGGCGGCAGCTAGCCATCCTCGAAGAGTTGTTGCGGTGGCGTGACCGGGAAGCGCAACGGCGCGATGTGCCCCCTTTCAAGATCTTCGGCAACAAGCATCTGCTGGAAGTGATTCAGGTCGCACCGGCCACCAAGCGGGCGCTCTTTGCTGTTCCGGGGGTTCCGTCAAAGCTGGTCCAGCGCTACACGGCGCAACTGCTCGATTGTGTGGCGAAGGGGGAGGGGGTGCCGGAGGGCGAGTTGCCGGTTTTCCCGCGGGGAGAACGCCGCCGTAAGGACCCGGAGGAAGCCGTTCGGATGGAGCGGCTGAAGCGCTGGCGTGTGAAGAAAGCGGAAGAGCTCCAGCTCGATCCGGGAGTGATGGTGAACAACGCGCTGTTGGAGGCAGTTGCCCGTTGCGTACCGCGGACCCGGGAAGACCTGGAAGAGATTCACTTCATGCGCGACTGGCAGAGGCGGGAGTTCGGTGACGACCTGATCTCGGTAGCGAATGGCTGACAATGGGAGGGGCCTCCGCCAGGTTGCTGCTCTGCTACGAGCTGCTGTTGGAGCATTTCGGCCCCCAGGGCTGGTGGCCGGGGGAGCCCGGGTTTCCGATGGCTGTCGGCGCCATTCTCACCCAAAACACCGCCTGGATCAATGTTGAGCGAGCCCTGGAGCGTCTGCGCGAAGGTGGCCCGATCTCGGTCCCTAGGGTGGCCGACATCGATCTTGACGAGTTGCAGGATCTGATCCGTCCGGCGGGATACTTCCGCCAGAAGTCGCTTTATCTCAAGGAGTTTTCCCTCTATCTGCAGCAAGCCCATGCCGGGAGCCTGGAAAGCCTGTTGCGGCAACCGCTGGCGTTGGCGCGAGCCGAGTTGCTCGGTCGTCGGGGTATCGGACCGGAAACTGCGGATGCTATTTTGCTCTACGCCATGAACCATCCGACCTTCGTGGTCGATGCCTATGCAATTCGTTGGCTGGGTCGCGTCGGACTTGATGTGCCGCATTCGGGCTATGAGGGAGTTCGATCCTTTTTCCTGGCCAATCTCCCCTCCGATCCGGCGCTTTTCAACGAGTATCATGCCTTGCTGGTTGCCCTTGGAAAACATTATTGTCGCAAGAATAAGCCGGTCTGCCCGGAGTGCCCCTTGCGCAAAGAGTGTCCGACCGGCTTGTGTGCCATCGACGCCTGGCAGGGTGTGCCGTAGACGGCAAACAAAATGTGTCACTTTGACGCAATGCCATCAATATTGCGCCAAAGTGACACATGGGCCCGCGGTGTGATTTCCGCTAAAATTGCAGTTGTTTCTGGTTAAGTTGCCGAAAATATTGAGGATTATGTTTTGTTCATCCACCTTCCATAAATGGCCCCGTCTTTGCAATGTTTTTTCAGTGATTGTTTCCACTACATTTCAATGAGGAGTTCCGCAATGGGAAAAAGTGTCAAAGATCCGAAACGGTTTATCATCTCCTGTCGTGTGAGTGATGAAGAAATGGCGGTCCTGCAGGAGCGCGCCAAGGAAGCAGGCACCAATATCTCCAACCTGCTTCGACTCAGTCTCGATATAAATTCGGCCAACCAGCAAATGGCAAGCTGAGACCTGCCTGTCAGCATACGTTTTTCTCCTGGGCCGCTACGTCATTTTGTCCTGCCAGAGACTTGATGACGTCAGTGTGATTTGCCCGCCGCTCAATCGGTCAAGAAATCTGCCAAACACGCCTCTGTCATGGTGTGACAGAGGCGTGTTCAGGTACTCCCGCCGGCCCCTCATCCCTTGGCCTGTGCCGGATTTACTCCCTTGCGTCCATAGCGGCGAATCTGTTAAGTTATCAGGCTAATTTCCTGCCGGTTGAAACATGTTGAGGACGCGGTTTATTCCTTGGTTTCATTGAAGGCGGAGTACCAGTTACCGGAGCTTGCCATGGATTACAAACAGACCCTGAATCTGCCGGATACCGAATTCCCCATGCGGGGGAACCTGCCTGTACGCGAACCGGAGATGATTCGGCATTGGAAAGAGATCGATCTCGAAGGCCAGATCAAGGCCGCCGGTCAGGGGAAGCCGAATTTCACCCTGCATGACGGACCTCCGTATGCCAACGGTCACATTCATATCGGCCATGCGCTCAACAAGATCCTCAAAGACATCATCATCAAGAGCAAGCGGATGCAGGGTTTTTTCACCCCGTATGTGCCCGGGTGGGACTGCCACGGTCTGCCGATCGAATTGAAGGTTGACCAAAAGCTTGGCAAGAAAAAACGTGAGATGAGCAAGGCCGACATTCGCCGCGAATGCCGTAGTTACGCCCAGAAGTGGGTCGACATCCAGAGCGAGGAGTTCCAACGGCTCGGTGTGTTCGGGGACTGGGACCACCCCTACCTGACCATGACGCCCGACTACGAAGCGGCTACCGCACGCGAGTTGGCCCGCTTTGCCGAGAGGGGCGCCCTGTTCAAAGGAAAGAAGCCGGTGCACTGGTGCTCCTCCTGCGTGACGGCCCTGGCCGAAGCCGAAGTGGAGTATGACGATCACACCTCCCCGTCCATCTACGTCAAGTTCCCGTTCACCGATGAGCTGCCGGAGTCGCTGCAGGCGACACTCGGCGGTAAACAAATCTATTTCGTCATCTGGACCACCACCCCCTGGACGATTCCGGCCAACCTCGGTATCTGCCTGAATCCCTCACTCGAGTACGTTGCAGTCGAGACAGGTGGTGAAGTCCTGGTGATGGCCGAAGGGTTGCGCGAACAGGTCATGCAGGCCCTGGAGCGGTCCGACGGTGAAGTGCTGGCGACATTCAATGCTGAGCCGTTCGAACGCAAGGTCTGCAAGCATCCGTTCTATGAGCGCGATTCCCTGATCATGCTCGGGGATCATGTCACCCTTGAGGCCGGTACCGGCTGCGTGCATACCGCTCCGGGGCATGGACAGGACGACTACGTCGTCGGACTCAAATATGGACTCGAAGTCTATAACCCGGTTGACGACTACGGACGTTATCGGAAGGACCTGGAGCTGTTCGGTGGGATAAAGGTCAAGGACGCCAACCCGTTGGTCAACGACAAACTGCGGGAAGTCGGTGCCCTGTTGCAGGCGTCCGAGGTCTCCCACAGCTACCCGCACTGCTGGCGTTGCAAGAAACCGATTATCTTCCGGGCCACCGAGCAGTGGTTCATCTCCATGGCGGCCAACGACCTGCGTCAGAAATCACTGGCGCACATCAACGAGGTGAATTGGATCCCTCACTGGGGACGGGACCGGATCTACAACATGATCGAGAACCGTCCCGACTGGTGCATCAGCCGCCAGCGGACCTGGGGGGTTCCGATCACGGTCTTCTATTGTGCCAAGTGCAACCATGCCCTGGCTGACGGCAAGACCATGCACCATGTCGCCGACCAGTTCGAAGAGGACGGGAGCGACGTCTGGTTCGAAAAAGAGGCGGCCGAACTGCTGCCGGCCGGGACAGTCTGTTCCGAGTGCGGCCATGACGGTTTCACCAAGGAGATGGACATCCTCGATGTCTGGTTCGACTCCGGCGTCTCGCAGGCGGCGGTGGTTGAGCCGCATCCGGAGCTGAGCTATCCGGCCGACCTGTATCTCGAAGGCTCCGACCAGCATCGTGGTTGGTTCCATTCGAGCCTGTTGGCGGCCGTCGGCGTGCGCGACGAGGCTCCGTACAAGGCGGTTCTGACCCATGGGTTCGTTCTCGACCAGAAAGGCCGCCCCATGTCCAAATCGATGGGGAACGTGGTCGCGCCGGAAGAGGTTATCAAGAAATACGGCGCCGAGATCCTGCGGCTCTGGGTGGCGACCCAGGATTATCGCGACGACAACCGGGTCGGTGATGGGATCCTGAAACAGGTCTCCGAGTCGTATCGCCGTATCCGGAACACGGCGCGTTACATCCTGGGGAACCTGCACGGGTTCGATCCGGCAAAGGACCAGGTCACTCCCGCCGAATTGCTGGAGGTCGACCGCTGGGCATTGAGCCGCCTGCAGTCCCTGGTCGAGCGCCTGCGCAAGGCCTACGATGACTACCAGTTTCATGTGCTCTACCATGCCGTGCACAACTTTTGCACCGTGGAGATGAGCTCTTTCTACCTCGACGTCCTCAAGGATCGGCTCTATACGGCGCCGGCCGGATCGTTGGAGCGACGCAGCGCCCAGACCGTGATGTACCGTATCCTCGACGCCATCACCCGCTTGATCGCGCCGGTCCTTACCTTTACCGCTGATGAAATCTGGTTGGCCATGCCGGGGAAGCGGGACGCGAGCGTGCACCTGGCGACTTTCCCGGACCACGACCCTTCCCTGCGGGACGCCGCCCTGGAAGAGCGCTACAGCCAGTTATTGCAGTTACGCAGTGCTGTTGCCAAGGCGCTGGAGGGTGCCCGTAATGCCAAGACCATCGGGCACTCCCTTGATGCCCTGGTGCAGATTTCGGCCGAGTCTTCTCCTTGGAAGGAGGTCCTCACCGAGTATTCCTCCCAACTTGCGACCCTGTTTATTGTTTCCCAGGCCGAAGTTGTTGACGGGATTGACGAGGCCAAGGAGGTCGACGGCATGCCGGGAGTGAAAATCAGGATCGCCAAGGCGGCAGGTGAGAAATGCGAGCGATGCTGGAATTACAGTCAGAGCGTCGGCGAAGACAGCGCGCAGCCGAGCATCTGCGACCGCTGCGTGCAGGCCCTCAATGACTGAAACCGGTTTGTGGCTCCGTTACCGCCTGCTGTTGTTTTCGACCGTGGCAGTGCTGGTTTTCGATCAGGTGACAAAACTCTGGGTCGTCGGCAGTTTTCGCCTGTACGAGTCAATCCCATTGATTGAAAACTTTCTGGCGTTCACCTACGTCCGCAACAAGGGGGCGGCTTTCGGCATTCTTTCCGACAGCTCCTGGCGTATCCCGTTCTTTATCGGAATCGGCCTGGTGGCCGTTGTGGTGATTCTGGTGTTTTATCATAAAACCGCCATGGACCACCGCTTCACCCGGTTCGGTCTGGCGTTGATTCTTCCGGGCGCTGTCGGCAACCTGATCGACCGGATCCGGATGGGGGAAGTCATCGACTTTATCGACGCCCACTGGTATCAATATCACTGGCCGGCGTTCAATGTCGCCGACTCGGCTATCACCATCGGAGTCGGCTGTCTTCTGCTGGCCAGCCTCTTCCTGCCGGAAGGGCGGGACACAAAGTAACTTTGAACCTGAAAAAAGGAGTGACCATGTCATTTTCAAAATGGAGTCTTCTGTTGGCCGTTGGCCTGGTGCTGTTCTGGACCGGGCAGTCCATGGCTGAAGTTCAGACCCGGCAGATCAACCAATTGCCGTTAAGTGCCGAGGCGGTCGACCTTACAGTCAGCGCCGATGGAAAGCGGGTGTTCGTCCTGCAGGACGACGGGAATCTGGAGATCTTTTCGATCCAGGGAGAAAAGCAGGGGACGATCGCCGTCGGCAAAGATGTGACCAACATCTCCGCCCAGGGGGAGACCCTGCTGCTCCTGACCCGTAAAGGCAAAAAAGAGGTGGAGTACCTCCTGATCGATGTGGTTCAGCAGATCAAGACCGATGGTTCGCCCCGTCTCGGCAGGGCGGATGCCCCGGTCGAGATCGTCGTGTTCGATGATTTCCAATGCCCCTACTGCGCCAAGTTGGCGCCGCATTTGAAGGAGGCTGTCAAGCAGGCCGGCGGGCAGGCTTCCCTGGTGTTCAAGCACTTCCCGCTGCAGATGCACAAGTTGGCAAAAACGGCTGCGGAAGCATCCATCGCCGCCCAGCAGCAGGGGAAATTCTGGGAGTATCACGACCTGGTGTTCGAAAATTACAACAGGTTGACCGATGAGAAACTGGTCGATTTTGCCAAGCAGCTCAAGCTCGACATGGCAAAATTCGAGTTGGACCGGAAGAGTCCCCTGGTGGTGAACAGGGTTGTCCTGGAACAGCAGGAGGGTGTGAAGGCCGGTGTACGTGGCACCCCTGCCGTTTATATTAATGGACGTCAGTTCCAGGGCGAACGGACCGCCCAGGGGCTTCTGCGAGAAATCCAGATGGAGTTGAACAAGTAAGTTCTGAAAATCAGGCAAGAAATAAGAGCCCCCACGATACCGATCGTGGGGGCTCTTGCTTTACTGCTACCTCATTGAGGTGGCACAACTCTTCACAGTCTGTTCAATCTCAGGCTAGATCGAAGCGATCCAGGCTCATCACCTTGTCCCACGCCGTGACAAAGTCGTTAATGAACTTCTCCCGGGAATCCTCACAGCCGTAGACCTCGGCGAGGGCACGGAGCTGGGAGTTCGAGCCGAAGACGAGATCGACGCGGGTGCCGGTCCATTTCAGCTTGCCGCTCTTGCGGTCTCTTCCTTCGAACAGGTCGGTGTTTTCCGAGCCAGGCGTCCAGACCGTGCCCATGTCGAGCAGGTTGACGAAGAAGTCGTTGGTGAGGGTCTCAGGCCGGTCGGTGAAAACGCCATGTTTGGATTGTTCGAAGTTGGCATTCAGGGCGCGCATGCCTCCGACCAGCACCGTCATCTCCGGCGCCGTCAAGGTCAGGAGTTGAGCCCGGTCGATCAGCAATTCTTCAGGAGTCACGCTGAACTTCTTTTTTTGATAATTACGGAACCCGTCGGCCACCGGTTCAAGGACAGCAAAGGCCGCCACGTCGGTCTGTTCAGCGGTGGCGTCGGTGCGCCCCGGCGCAAATGGGACGGTCACAGCGCAGCCGGCATCCTTTGCTGCCTGTTCGATGGCAGCGCAGCCGCCAAGGACGACCAGATCAGCGAGGGAGACCTTCTTGCTGCCTGCCTGGCCATCGTTGAACGTCTTTTGGATCTCCTCGAAACTTGCGAGCGCCTTGGCCAGCTGCTGCGGTTCATTCACTGTCCAGTCCCGCTGCGGAGCCAGGCGGATGCGGGCTCCGTTGGCTCCGCCGCGCATGTCGGAACCGCGGAAAGTCGATGCGGACGCCCAGGCGGTTGCAACCAGTTGCGAGATCGAAAGCCCCGAGACGAGGATTTTCTCCTTGAGGGCGGCGATATCCTTTGCGTTGATCAAGTCATGGTCGACAGCCGGAACCGGATCCTGCCACAGTAAATCTTCCTGCGGCACTTCCGGACCGAGATAGCGCGACTTCGGCCCCATGTCGCGGTGGGTCAGCTTGAACCAGGCGCGGGCAAAGGCGTCGGCAAATTCATTGGGGTTCGCCAGGTAGCGCCTTGCGATCGGCTCGTAGATCGGGTCGAAGCGCAGCGAGAGGTCGGCCGTGGTCATCATCGGCCGGTGTTTCTTGGATGGGTCGTGGGCGTCGACGATCATATCTTCGTCATCGACGTCCTTGGCCAGCCACTGATAGGCCCCAGCGGGGCTCTTGACTTTCTCCCATTCGTACTTGAACAGCACCTTTAAATAGCCCATGTCCCACTGGGTCGGTTTCGGCTTCCAGGCGCCTTCGATGCCGCTGCTGATGGTGTCGCCACCGATGCCGCTGCCGAAGTTGCTTCTCCAGCCGAGCCCCTGCTCCTCGAGGCCGGCCGCTTCCGGCTCGGGGCCGACATGCGCGGCATCGCCGGCGCCGTGGCACTTACCGAAGGTGTGACCGCCGGCGACCAGCGCCACGGTCTCCTCGTCGTTCATCGCCATGCGGCCGAAGGTCTCGCGTACATCGTGACCGGAGGCGACCGGGTCGGGGTTGCCGTCCGGGCCTTCGGGGTTGACGTAGATCAGCCCCATCTGCACGGCGGCGAGCGGATTATCGAGGTCCCGTTCTCCCGAATAGCGGCTCTGCGGCTGGTCGCTGGTCGCCAGCCATTCCTCCTCGGCACCCCAGTAGACATCTTCTTCCGGTTCCCAGATGTCGACCCGGCCACCGGCGAAGCCGAAGGTCTTGAAGCCCATCGATTCCAGGGCGCAGTTGCCGGCGAGGATCAGCAAGTCGGCCCAGGAGAGCTTGCGACCGTACTTCTGCTTGATTGGCCAGAGCAGACGGCGCGCCTTGTCGAGGTTGACGTTGTCCGGCCAGCTGTTGAGTGGCGCGAAACGCTGGTTTCCGGTCCCGCCACCGCCGCGGCCGTCCCCCATCCGGTAGGTCCCTGCGCTGTGCCAGGCCATGCGGATCATCAGCCCGCCGTAGTGACCGTAGTCGGCCGGCCACCACTCCTGGGAATCGGTCATCAACGCAACGAGGTCTTTCTTGACAGCAGCCAAATCGAGGCTTTTGAACGCCTCGGCATAGTTGAAGTCCTCGTCCATCGGGTTGGATTTGGCAGAGTGCTGGTGCAGGATATGCAGGTTGAGCTGGTTAGGCCACCAGTCGCGGTTCGAGGTGCCACCGCCGGCGACCTTGCTGCTGGTTTTGCCCGTGACCGGGCATTTGCTGACATCACTCATGAAGGAGCCTCCCTTTGGTCATTCGTCCCAATCGGTTTTACAGCGTTCAAGTATAGCGAACGAGATCGATTATTCAGGTGGATCAAGAGATTTTTTTAACTTCGGAATCTTGAACCTTTCCCTGTTGAAACTTTCCCTTGCGTTGAGCCTGTCTACACCGTATTGTTAAAGACGGCTAAGGTTCTGCCGGTTCTTGCAGAGGGAGGTGCAGTTTTCGACGGATTTCTCCCAGTGATAACAGTTTCGCTACTGCTTGGCTGCATGGCCGGATTCGTAATGCACCGTTCGGATTTCTGCATGGTCAGTGCATTTCGAGACTGGATCATGTTCCGTAGCGTTGTGCTGCTCCGTGCTCTGCTGCTGTTGATTTCCTGCGGCATGGTGCTGGCTTTCCTGGCGCGTGCTTTCGGTCTGTTCAAAGTCTTCCCTTACCCGTTTTTCGGACCGCCATCCCTGGTCAATGCGATCGGCGGTTTTCTATTCGGCATCGGCATGGTGCTGGCCGGAGGGTGTGTCGTCGGTATCCTCTACAAGCTCGGAGCCGGGAGTCGGGTGGCGGGCATTGGTCTGCTCGGCCTCTTGGTCGGTAGCGGCTTGTATGCTGAAATTCATCCCTGGTGGGTGCAACTAGCGAAAAAGACAAGTTTTTCAGCCGGGAGTGTCACCCTGCCGCAACTGCTCGGATGGGCGGACTGGGTCGTGATCCTTCCCCTGGTACTGCTGGCAGGGTGGTTTTCCCGGGAAGGGTTACGCAAGGGGGAGTGGCGACAGCGCTCTCCGGTCGATGGTTACCTGCAGCCGTGGCTGGCGGCCCTGGTCCTGGCTGGAATCGGACTCGTCTCTGCCCTGGTCATCGGCATGCCGATGGGGGTCACGACCTCGTATGCCAAGGTCGCAGCCTGGTTTGAACGACTGGTCTGGCCACAGCACGTCGCCTCCCTCGAATTTTTCAACCTGCCCCCCCACTCATTTCATATCCCGCTCGGCGAAGTTCAATTGGCGGGGAGCCCGGGGCCAGCTTTCGACGGGATCGCCGCAGTTCAGTATCCGTTGATCATTGGCATCGTTCTCGGTTCGGCCCTGTCGGCCGGGCTCCTGCGTGAATGGCGTCTCAAGGGGAAACTTCCGCTGCGGCAGGCGGTTTTTGCCGGGTGCGGAGGGGTGTTGATGGGACTTGCGTCACGCATGACTCCCGGTTGCAATGTCTGGCATCTCTGGGGCGGGGTGCCGATTCTGGCTTTGCAGAGCCTGTTGTTTGTCGTCGGCCTTCTCCCCGGGACCTGGGTCGGTTGTCGCTTGCTGGAGAAGCTGGTATTTTCCCGGGCCCGAGGCATTAACCAGCCACACCTTGAAGGGTTGAAGCCATGAACACCACGGAGACCATAGAACTCGATATTCGCGGGCAGGTCTGTCCGTCGACTCTTCTCACCACCCTGCGCGAGGTCACCCGGCTCCAGGAGGAGATCCTCTCCGGCTCAAAGCAGGTGTTGATCCGCACGGATAACCGGCATGCGACAGTGACCGTGCCGCAAGCGCTGGAGAATATGGGATTGGAGGTGCATATCACCAAGGAGGGGGGCAGCTACAGGATCCTGGTTTGCGCCGAGGCCGAAGAGGGGGTTCCTTCCCATGAGTGACGAAGGGGGCGGTGTCTTGATTCCGGGCAACCAATCAGACGAGATCGCAAGGCTGAAGGCCGAAAACCTGGGCCTGAAACAGCGGGAGAGGGAAACCTTTTCCTATATCAGGAACAAGGTCGATCAGCTGCTTGAGGTCATGGGAACCCTACCTCTGAAGCAGGGGGAGCTTGACGACAAGTCCCTGCTGGAAACCGACCCGATCGGGACGGTGGCCGATTCATTCCGCCTGATCCTGGGCCATCTGCACAAGACCAATGACAAGCTGCGACTGGCCAACAGCGAGATCGGCGCCATTCTCGACACCGCGGGTGCCGGGATCCTGGTGGTCGACCGGGAGGCCCGGGTTACGACATTGAACGACAAGGCGACGGAGCTGTTTTCCATCCGCCGGGATGCCGCCGTCGGCCGCCCCTGTCATCAGGCGATCTGCTGTGCCGGGGCTCCACCCAAAGGGTGTGTCCTGCAGATGGTTCTTCAAGACAAGAACGATGAGTGTCGTAACGAGTGGGTCTGGAACGATCGCCATTTCGAGGTGGTGGGCCGGCCGTTGCGCAACGGTATCGGCGATATCTCCCACGTCGTCATCGTTTATGCGGAGATCACCGAACGGATTCGCTACGAAGAGCAGCTACGCCAGGCCCTGGCCAATGCCAGGGAAGCGCGTGATCAGGTCAACGGGATTCTCCACTCGGTCGCCGATGGTCTGCTGGTGACCGATCTTGAGCAGCGCATCATCCTGACCAACCCGCAAGCCCGGCGGCTGTTCGGTAAGGCCGGGAAGCTCGAAGGGCGAAGCTTGACCGAGGTCATTGGCGATGTCGGGCTGCGCCGGGCGATTCAGGAAACGGTCACAAGCGGTGAACCGACCAGGGCCGATTTCACCTCGCCTCTGTTCGAAAATTCGATCTTCGAAGGGAGAATCTCCCTGCTGCGTGGTGTCGAGGGGGACCCGGCCGGTCTGGTGTTGATCATGCACGACGTCACCCAGGAGCGGGCCGTCGAAAGGATGAAGACCGAGTTCGTGGCGACCGCCGCCCATGAATTCCGTACACCGCTGACCACCATTCTCGGGTTTTCCGAGTTGATGCTCGATAATGGGGAGCTGCCGGAGGAGGATAGACGGGAGTTTCTCCAGTTGATCCATGAGAAGGCGGGTGCGCTCTCCCGTATCGTCAACAACCTGCTCGATATCAGCCGGATCGAATCGGGCGAGGAGCTGCCGATCGATCCGCATGATTGTTCGTTGCAGAGTATTCTCGACCTCGTTGTCCCCTCATATGTCAAACAAAATACAATTCACGACTTCGTCCTGTCACTTCCCGAAGAACCGATCCATGTCTGCGTCGATCTCGACAGCGTAGTCGAGGTTTTCGAAAATATTCTTAGTAATGCGGCGAAATATTCTCCGGACGGCGGAGAAATCAGCATTTCGTGCCGGCAAGATAAGCAATTCTGCAGTATCTCGATCTCGGACCAGGGCCTTGGCATGCCCCAGGACGACCTCGAGCGGGTTTTTGACAAATTTTATCGGGCGAACAATGCCAACACCGCGATACGGGGGACCGGCCTTGGTCTGACGATTGTCCGCTATATCGTCGAGGCCCACGGGGGGCGTATCTGGCTCGACAGCCGTGAAGAGAAGGGGACGACGGTATATTTTACTTTGCCGCTTGCCGCCGCCGACCATCCCGAGGACGGGGACCGGTTCGTCGGGGACGGATGAGAGGCCGCTTCTCTTCATTGGCGCATGAGGATTAATCTGCTATGTTGAACCCCATGCCGGGGTTTCAATTCGACAATGTTTGCAAATCGGCGACCGACTCCGACGGTCAGGTTGTCTCGCTGTTGAAAAACATTGACCTGGAGTTACCGGAGAACGCAATCCATGCCCTGATCGGACCGTCGGGCGGCGGCAAGAGCACCCTGTTGCGGCTATGCAACCGGCTTGACGCACCCGATTCCGGCACCATCCGGTTCGATGGCAAGGACATTGCGGATTCCGAACCACTGCAACTTCGCCGCCGGATCGCGCTGGTGCCACAGACGCCGTTCATGTTCCCGGGCAGCGCTCTCGAGAATCTGCAGCAGCCGTTCCGCTGGCTGGGCGACCAACTCCCCGGAGCCGACTCCGATATCGTACGCAGAAACCTGCAGATCTGTCAGTTTGATCCCGAAATGCTGAAACGGGATGCCCGCCATCTCTCCATCGGCCAGCAACAACGGCTTGCCATTGCCCGTGCCCTGATGCTCGAGCCGCAGGCCCTGCTTCTGGATGAGCCGACCAGCGCCCTCGATCGGCCGACGGCGGAGCGGTTTGCCCTGCAGTTGCAGGAGATCGGGTCGCGGCTGGAGCTGGCCGTGGTCCTGGTCAGCCACGATCTCGACCTGGTGCGGAGGATAGCCGACCGGGTGGTATTCGTCGCTGCCGGGCGGATCGTGGCGAGCGGTTCGGTCCGTGAAATCCTCGACCAACCGGAGGAGACTATGATTCGGGATTTCATGCGACATCCGGAGGTGGTCTAGATGGACACCACGAGCATCATCCCCCTCGACTTTGTCGACCTTGGACTCGCATACGGGTTGATTCTGCTGACGGCGGGACTGGCGCGTTGGCAGCGTTTCGGCGGGGAGGGGAAGTTCCTCTGGGCTTCGGTGCGGATGGTGGTGCAACTGCTTGCGATTGGCTACCTGCTCGAAGGGGTGTTCGCCCTGCGGCATCCGTTGCCGGTTTTGGCGATCCTGGTCGCCATGGGTTTATTCGCCCTGCAGGTCATCGGTAGTCGGATTGAGAAAAAAATGCCCCGTTTTTACCGGGTGATGGCCATCTCTTTACTGGTCGGTTGCGGCCTGGTCGCCTTCTTCTTCTGCTCCGCGGTGGTTGGATTCTCTCCCTGGTATCATCCCCGCTACCTCATTCCCCTGGCCGGGATGATCATCGGTAATTCGATGAATGGTGCCGCCCTGGCGGCGGAGCGCTTCGCCGCCGAAGTTACCGAGCGCCAGGACGAGATCGAAACGGCTCTCTCACTCGGTGCCAGCAGCCGGCAGGCGGCCCGGGAAGCATTGCGCAGCGCCTTTCGCGCCGCCCTGATCCCGGCGACCAACACCATGGCGGCGATGGGGATCGTCGCCCTGCCGGGGATGATGACCGGACAGATCCTCTCCGGGACCGAACCGATGATCGCGGTCCGTTACCAGATTGCTATCATGTGCGCCATTACCGGTTCCGTGGCGCTGACCTCGCTGCTGATCCTGATGCAGGGATTCCGCTGCTACTTCACCCGCGATCACCGGTTGATCCTGCCCCGTTGACCGAAACTACATTTTCGGAACAATTTTCAGCTCTGCCAGCAGCTGCTCGAATTCCTGGTGAACCGTGTCGCTTCGCCCAGGATTGGTGAAGTAGAGGAAAAACCAGTTCTCGGCGGCGTAACCGACGATCCCGGTAAAATCGATCGCCTCGTCATGTTGTTTGTAGGATGAATCGATCCGGGCTGCATGTTTCGCCCCCGGGATGCGGATGTCATGCTGCGATGCAGTAAACTCGGTAACCCCTTCTTCAGTCTCAAGGCTCTGCAGAGCATATTCGGCAGAGGTCTTGACGGTTTTTGCGCCTGGGGGAGACTCGTCATCATGCAGGGGGCTGAAGTCGATGGTCAGATTGGCCCCGGTTTGCTCGTGATAGATGATCGCCTCGTTGGCGGCAAGGTGTTTACGTGCCATGGCGATTAACTGCTCAGGAGACGGGTCATGTCCCTTCGCCTCGGCGTCGTGACCGAGGTGTTCGGCCATCTCCTCAACCATCGCCGTCGGCGGTTCCTGCAGGAGGACCCATCCTGCCGGCAGAGTCAATTCGACGAACGTTGCCGGGGAAACCGCTATCCGCTCAGCAGCTAAAACGGGGCTGCAGAACAGCCCGACGACGAGCAGAACAATCACTAAAATCCGCATAGATAACCCCTTTGATGTTTGCTCCCGCCGTTTGATCCGGAGGAAGAAGTTTTTTAAATTCTACACCATATTAGCGATTCTGCTGCAGACAGCTGGAAAGATTGGCAGCCAGGTCCTCCAACAGGCGGAAATAGCTGTCGGCCCCTTTCGGCAGTGTCGTGCCGAGCGGATCGAGCACGCCGCTGCGGGCCGATGTTCCCTCGACCAATGTGCGAACCAGGCGGGGTTCGAACTGCGGCTCGGTAAAGACGCAGACAACCTGGTTGCGGCGGATGAGATCCCGCAGTTCGGTGATGCGGCGCGCTCCGGGGCTTCGCTCCGGATGTATGCTCAAGGCACCGGCCGGTTTCAGGCCGTAACGGGATTCGAAATACTGGTAGGAGTCGTGAAACACCAGGTGTCGCCCTGAAGGGAGTGACGCCAGGCGCCGACGCAGGGACTGATCGAGCTCCGCCAGACGTTTTTTCAACACTTCGGCCTGCTGCCGATAATACGATGTGCGCCCGGGGTCGAGTTGACAAAGCTTTTCCGCAACGGCACTGACGATGATCCGGGCGTTCTCCGGGTCGAGCCAGAGGTGCGGGTCCCGGTCGACGTGGTCAGGGCCGGCATGGTGTTCGTGCGGGTCGCTCGCGGAATCGCTCCAGGCACCACCGCTACGGGCGGAGAGACGGTTGATGCCGGACAGGGTGAGAAGCGGGAAGCTTTGCTTGTTATGCTGAGCCGCCAGGGGGCGCACCAGGAAGCTCTCCAGCTCCGGCCCGACCCAGATCACCAAATCGGCCTGTTGCAGGACTCGCATTTGGGAGGGGCGCAGGGATTGCTGGTGAGGGGATGCTCCCGTCGGCAGCAGCAGCTCCGGCTCGGCGACCCCCTCCAGCAGGCCGGAGACAATGTCGTGCAACGGTTTGATGCTCACCACGACACGCGGGGGCTCGGCGGCGTGTGTCGGCCAGCAGACCAACAGAAACAACAGGGCCGGTACGGTCCGGCGTAACAATGAGGGCATGTCGATCATGTTCTGGCGAGTCGTCCCATGCAGGATTGGGTGGCAGATAAGTGTCGAACCGTTTCAATGTTATGTTATAGTATAACATCAATAGCCATCAAGGGAAGACTATGCTGGAGACTGCCACCCAATCGGCGTCATTTGCCTGCAAACGTGACGACCACGAGCACTGCATCGCCTCAGCCCTGGCGACGGCTGAAAGGCTCTGCGCCGAACGGGGCGTTCGCCTGACCAGGCTGCGCCGAAAAGTGCTCGAGCTGGTCTGGTCGAATCACCGGCCGGTCGGTGCCTATGAGCTGCTCGAGCAATTGAAGTCCTGTGGCCCGGCGGCACCGCCCACGGTTTACCGGGCCCTTGATTTTCTCCAGACCCAGGGGCTGGTCCATCGCCTTGCCTCCCTCAATGCATTTATCGGTTGCAGCCATCCCCAGGCTGAGCACACCGCGCAATTTCTGATCTGTCGTCGCTGCCGCAACCTGGCCGAACTGGCGGACGACGGCCTGAGCAACGCGGTCGCCGCCTCGGCCCGTACGGTCGGTTTCCAGGCCGAGGAGCAGATGGTGGAGATCGTCGGACTGTGCGAGCCGTGCCGCCGCAAGGGGGAGGGATGAAACAGACCGATCCGCTCCTCTCTATTCACGAACTCAGCCTCGTACGTGGCCAGCGCGCTATCCTCGACAACATCACCCTGGAGATCGAACCGGGTGAAATCGTCACCATCGTCGGACCCAACGGCGCCGGGAAAACCACCCTGCTCAGGGAGGCTCTCGGTCTGCTCGCCGCCACGTCGGGTAAGGTCATCAAGCAGTCCGGTGTCCGGGTCGGATATATGCCGCAGCGGCTTCATCTCGACCAGACCCTGCCGTTGACGGTGGAGAGGTTCCTGCGCTTGACCAAACGGTATTCGGGTGAACTCTGCCTGCCCTGCCTGCAGGAGGTCGGTGCGGAGAAGCTTTGTAACGCGCGGATTCAGGAATTGTCGGGTGGGGAGTTACAGCGCGTGCTGCTCGCGCGGGCGTTAATGGGCAACCCCGAACTGCTGGTTCTGGACGAGCCGATCCAGGGGGTCGACATTCACGGCCAGGCCGAGTTATACAGACTGTTGACGGAGCTGCGCGACCGCCGGGGCTGCGCCATCCTGATGGTCTCCCACGACCTGCACCTGGTGATGGCTTCGACCGACCGGGTGGTCTGTCTCAACCATCATGTCTGCTGCACCGGTTCACCGGAGAGTGTCG
The DNA here is from genome assembly GCA_002868905.1 of Desulfuromonas sp. GTDB lineage: Bacteria > Desulfobacterota > Desulfuromonadia > Desulfuromonadales > Geothermobacteraceae > BM304. The sequence continues at coordinate 29,349 of PKUA01000009.1, read as the reverse complement.
CCAACAATCCGGCGTTTCTTCATCTTTTCGGGGCGAAGGTGGTCGAAAGCCTCGCTTTTTACAGTCACTCGACCACCCACCGACATCAGCACTGAGGACCATGGACGATTTTCTGTTGCGCGCATTGATCGGAGGAATCGGCGTGGCCCTGGTGGCGGGTCCGTTCGGTTGTTTTATCGTCTGGCGCCGGCTCGCTTACTTCGGTGATACGCTTTCCCATGCTGCGCTGCTCGGGATCACTCTTGGCCTCTGGCTGAAGCTCGACCCGATTGTCGGGGTGGTGGGGGTGGGGCTTTGCGTCGCCCTGTTGCTGCATGCCTCTGAGCAGCGGGGCCAACTCGCCAGCGACACGGTGCTCGGCATCCTCTCCCACACCGCGCTTGCTCTCGGCCTGGTCTCCATCGCCTTTATGGAGCAGGTGCGGGTTGACTTGCTCGGCTACCTGTTCGGCGATATTTTGGCGGTCGGCAACCGGGACCTGGTCTGGATTTATCTCGGAGGCCCGGTGGCCTTACTGGTGCTGGTGATCAAATGGCGCGACCTGCTGGCCATTGCCGTGAATCGGGACATGGCCCAGATTGACGGTGTCAACGTGGGTCGCACGCAACTGCTGTTTGCTACCCTGCTCGCCCTGGTCGTCGCCCTGATGATGAAGGTGGTGGGGTTGATCCTGGTGACGTCTCTGCTGATCATTCCTGCGGCAACGGCCCGGGTCGTTGCCCGCTCACCGGAAGGTATGGCCCTGCTCGCCGTGGTCTGTGGTGCGGTGGCGGTCGGTGGCGGCCTCTGGGGCTCATGGCGTTGGGATTCGCCTGCCGGTCCGTCGATCGTCGTGGCCGCCGCGCTGCTGTTTCTGCTGATGAGCCTGCTCGCCCGCTTCAGGCGTTCCGCTTCCGATTCGCGCTAGGAGCCCTTCGCATAATCCGAGGGACTCTTAAAGGCCGGTTTCCTCCAGCTGACGCAACAGCTGCTGCTGGTCGTCTGTCAAGCTGTCGGGGACGGCAATGTCGACCACAGCGTAGAGATCCCCCTCTTTCCCCCGGACTTTGACGCCATACCCTTTGAGCCTGATGCGGCTGCCGTTCTGGGTCCCGGCGCGAACCTTGACCTTCTTTGCCCCTTCGAGGGTCGGCACCTCGACGCTAGTGCCGAGACAGGCGCCGGAGAACGGCACCTTGATCTTGACCGTCAGGTCGTTCCCTTCGCGGCTGAACTGATTATCCCGGTCGACCAGGATTTCGAGAAACAGGTCACCGCGTGGACCTCCGGCCGGACTCGGTCCCCCTTTGCCGGCGACCCGCAGACGCTGACCGATCTCGACTCCGGCGGGAATCCTGACCTGGAGCTGCTCCAGCCCATGATCGCCCTGAAACTGGACGCGGCGTTCGCCCCCCAGGACGGCGGTCCGGAACGGGACATTGAGCTTCATGACATAGTCTTGCCCCTTGACCGGTCGCCGTGCTCCACCGCCGGGGTGAAAATGGGACCGTCGTCCGCCACCGAAGATGGAGCCGAACAGATCATCGCCACCGACGCCGAATTCCCGGAACAGGTCACCGAAATCGACGTTGCGGAAGATGTCCTCCTGGCTGAATCGCTGGTTGAAGCCAGTATCGCCAAACTGGTCATACTGCTGGCGTTTCTCCTTGTCCGAGAGAACGGCATACGCTTCGGAAATCTGCTTGAACTTTTCCTCGGCCGGCTTGTCGTCCGGGTTTTTATCAGGGTGGTACTTGATTGCCAGCTTGCGATACGCTTTCTTGATCTCGTCCTGGCTGGCGGTTTTGGCAACGCCGAGTACGGCGTAATAATCGTTGGCCATTGTGTCTCCTGGTCGACACCGGATTGACGGTGTGAAATCAGGTCCGTCCGGAAAGGAGGACTTTCGCGGTTCAATATAGGGAGCCGTCGGATAATCGTCAAGGAGTCGCATCGAAATAGCTTCTGAGGGGACGCTGGAAGATGATAAAAGGTGTTGTCTTGTTTGTATGGTTTCTTCTGCGGACGGATGATGCTTTGTGATAGACTTTTGGCTAGCCAAAATGAATTGATAACGCTGACTATCCCTCTTAAGGATTCAAACGTGAGCGAATCGGAAGGACGCAGCCTGTTCGGAAGCATCTTTTTCACCCACCTGGTGCTGGTACTGCACGCGCTGGTGATCGTGCTGCTCGCCCTGCTGGTCGTGTTTTTCCGTGGAGTGGTCGAGTACATGGCCTGGATCGTCGGGGGCGGATTCGCCATCTTCATCCTGATCGGCATCCTGATTTGGCTCCGTATCCGGCGCAGTCGCCGGGAAATTTCCGAACTGTTGCAAAGCCCCCTGCTGCAGGACCGCTCGGTCGAGTTGAAGTTTCTCGGAGGTCTCGCTTCGGTCAAGCTCGGTGAACCGACTATTCAGCATCGCGCGGCAGGGCCTGCTCTCGATTACCAGGCGGAACAACGGTTGGAGTTGTCAGGGCCGGCAAATGTCGATGACGTTGGCTCCCGGCCTCCACAAGTTGAACCAGATCCGTCCCCTCCCCAGGCAGCAGAACGGGTTATCGATCTGGAGGCTGAAACGGTCGCGGATGAGGAGCCTCCTGTCGCTCCTGCCGTTGAACCGATGGCGGATGCCGAGACAGAGCGGCTGCGCAACCTGGCGCGGTTGGTCAAGTTGAAAGAGAGTGGCTCGCTGAGCGAACAGGAGTTCAGGCTGAGGAAGGAAGAGCTGGAGCGGTAGGCCGGGAATGGTTGAAGTCGTTTGAGGTGCGCAACAAAAAACGGACGCCGATCGGCGTCCGTTTTTTTTGATTATGGTTTTATTCTGCCCCGATTATTTCCGGTCCGTTTTGATGGGAACATGAACCGCTTGACGTTGCATGCGGCGCCGGTCGATCCAGGCCGAGAGCATTACGCCCAGGCAAAAAACGATCAGGGCGACCACGACCAGGTTAAAGCCGAACAACAGCCTCATCTTCGGAGTGGCCAACATCATATCGGGCATCGCCATCGCTGGCGCGGCAATCAGGGAGAGCAGGACTGTCATCGGAAAAATGCGCATCGTTCACCTCCGGCTTGAATAGTTGACAAAAAAGGTTATATATTGCTGCACCGTTTTTGTCAACTCTTTTCTCCCTCCGGTCTGGCCGGAAGATGAACGAGTCTTCGGTCCGAATTACTGGTTCAGCCGGTTACGTACCAGGTCCAGATAGTCCTGGCCGATTTTTTCACCCCAGGTCGCATCGAGCTTCCTGGCTTGGGTGGTCAAGAACTGGCGTTCCCCTGGTTGCAGGGTATGGAAGGTGACGCCGTCCCGGCGAGCCGCCGCGATCTGCTCCTCCTGCTGGCGGCGGGTCTGCTTGCGAGCCTCGGCGCTCTCCTCGGCGATCACTTTAAGCAGGGTGTCGCGCAGTTGGTTCGGCAGCTTGTCAAGCCAGCGCTGGTTGATGATATGCACGTAAAGCCCCTGGGCGTAGTCGAGCAGGGTGTAGTGACGGGCCACGGTGAATTTTTTCGAAATGTTGCAGACGATCGGCGTATGGTCGAGACCTGAGATGACCCCGGTTTGCAGCGCCTGAGGGACGTCCGGCCACGGCATAACGGTAAATTGCAGACCCCACCCTTTATAGGCGTCGATGTTGACTGGCGCCTGGGCAATGCGGAAATTGATCCGTTTTGCATCTTCGAGTGTGTCGACCGGTGAGGTGGTCGCCCAGCCATAGCTGCCATAGCCGGTGAAGTCGACCACGCTCAGGTTCTGCTTGCGGGCGGCATCACGGAAAGGCCCCCAGAGCTCCGAATCATTACGGAAGGCATCGAGCTTGTCGAAGCTGTCAATGACAAACGGCAGGTTGACGATACCGAGGCGCGGGGCGATGTTGGCCGCGGCGACCGATGAACTCATCATCCCCTGGACCGCCCCGAATTTCAGTTTGTTGATGACATCTTTTTCACCGCCGAGTTGGCTCAGGGGGCGGAAATCGACATAGAGTTCCCCTTCGGTCAATTCCCAGACCCGGTCGCGAATCCGGAAGCCGACCGCGACCCCCTCGATAGCGGGGTGGCCGACGCAGGAGAGGAGATAGGTGAAACGGGCGCCGGAAGGATCGAACGCAGGCTTCCATCTGGCCAGCGGGTCTTCCTTGGCCAGGGCGGGGATCCCTTGAACAGATATCAACACGCAGGCAAGACAGAAAAGAACGGCAAACTTTTTCACGGCGACTCCTCCATAAGCTCAAATGAAGTTCGAGATTGAATTACGGAAGAATACGGGACAACCGCAGAGAGGGTCAAGCTCGTTTTTGGTGAAGTCAAACTCGCAGGCTTGTTAAGGGGCCATAATTACATAAATTGTTTTGTCTGGTGAAAAATCAATCCGGTAATTTGTCAGGGCAACAGCTCCAAAACCTTGCGAGCTGCGTCCATCGAACTCGCCGGGTTTTGTCCGGTCACAAGGTTCCCATCTACGACCGTATGCGACATCCAGTCATCCCCCTTGGAATACTTTCCTCCGCGCGCTCTAAGCTCTGACTCGAGCAGGAAAGGGACTACTTCACTTAACCCGACCGCCGCCTCTTCGGAGTCGGAGAAGCCGGTCACGTCCTTGCCGTCGACCAGGAGATTGCCATCGGGTCGCCTGGCGTGGCGTAGCACGGCGGGTGCGTGACAGACTGCGGCGACCGGCTTGCCGGCGGCATGCATCGTTTCGATGAGACGAATGGAATCGGCATCTTCGGTCAGATCCCACAACGGGCCATGTCCACCCGGGTAAAAGACAGCGTCGAACTCTGCCGGGTCGATGCCGGCGAGGGGGAGCGTGTTCGCCAGGGCTGCTTGCGCAGCCTTATCCCCCTGGAACCGCTCGGTCGCTTCGGTCTGAAACTCTGCGAGTCCGCTTTTGGGATCCATTGGGGGCTGTCCACCGCGCGGTGATGCAAGGGTGATATCAGCTCCTGAGTCCTTGAACACATAGTAGGGTGCAGCGAACTCCTCGAGCCAGAAGCCGGTTTTTTCTCCGCTTTCGCCGAGTTCTTCGTGGGATGTCAAAACCATCAGGATTTTCATAACCCTCTCCTGTTGTAAGATCTCTGTGGGTCCGGCTTTTTTCGTTTTGAAAAGAATACCATGTCCTTCGGATCAGGCCGCCTGGAACGGAAAAAATTTTCTATCGAGCCGGCATGACAATTCATTGTCGCATGGTAAAATATGACCTTGTCAGTCATCTTGCTAAACAACTCTGGTGATGGAGAAGGATGATGAGCTTCTACAGAGAGCGACTGCCACAGTTGAGCGGCGGTCTTTTTTTGACGGACGGTGGGCTTGAAACCACCCTGGTGTTTCACGATGGCATGGATCTGCCTGAATTTGCAGCCTTCACCCTGCTCGATCATGATGAGGGACGAACACGACTGAGCCGTTATTTCCAGTCTTACATCGACATCGCGGTGCGTCAGGGGACAGGCTTTATTCTCGAGAGCTGTACCTGGCGGGCAAGCTATGACTGGGGGAGGAAAATCGGTTATTCCCCCGAACAGGTCGATCTCTGCAACCGTCGTGCGATCGAGCTTCTCAAGGAGTTACGATCCCGGGCCGATAACGCCGGTGTGACCATGGTCATCAGCGGCTGTATGGGGCCGCGCGGGGACGGTTATGTGTCGGACAACATGATGTCACGTGGTGAGGCAGAAGAGTATCATCGCCCGCAGGTTCAAGTTCTGGCCGATTCGGATGCTGACATGGTGAGCGCATTTACCATGAATTACAGCTCCGAAGCTGTCGGCTTGACCCGCGCTGCACAGTCCGTCGGGATTCCGGTGGTGATCTCTTTTACGCTCGAAACCGACGGTTCTCTTCCTTCCGGGGAGAGCCTGGAGGAGGCGATATCGGCCGTTGATATCGCGACGGACCATGGCCCGGCCTACTACATGATCAACTGTGCGCATCCAAGTCATTTCAAACACCTCTTTTCGAATGGTCGCGGCTGGTTGGAAAGAATTGGCGGTATGCGGGCCAACGCCTCGGCCCTGAGCCACACCGAACTTGATCAGGCCGAAGAGCTTGACGACGGCAACCCCGAAGAGCTTGGAGAAAGCTACGCCGAGTTACTCAGGCGTCTGCCGCGATTGAATGTCCTCGGGGGGTGCTGCGGGACCGATACCCGGCATATCGAAGCGATATCCCGGGCCTGCGAAAAACGCTTTAACGGGAATGGTGGCGAAGCGTAAATAGTTTTCCTACGGTAGGAGCAGAGTCTGAGCGAACGCTTTTCAGGCAGGTCGGGGAACAAGGTGCGGACCGCTTCCCCGGACATGATTTAAGACAGAATCAGATCTCTCCCGCTTATGAAGTCTGTTTACTCCTGATTTGTGCGGTGACGGGGAGTGAAGTGGAGGGTTTGGTCCCCGCAGCTGAGCCACGCCTCGCCGTCCTGTATCGTGCATTGCACCTGCATGCTCCGTTTGGCAATTTCAGCCATTCCCCGGCTGGTTTCTTCGGATATTTCAATCACGTCAAGATTGCTCAAGCGGCCTAAGGCTGAGCTGTTTCTCTGCCACCAGAGGTCAGCAGTCCGTCCTCCGTAGATGTAAAGTACAACCTGTCTGGCACGACCAGATGCCTTCCGTACCCGCCGCTCGTCCGGTAGCCCGACGTCGATCCAGAGATCGATCTCGCCGCTTAAACCCTTCTGCCAGAGATCAGGCTCGTCATCGACGCAGAGTCCCTTGGTGAAACCGAGTCGCTCATCAGCGTGCAGGGCAAAGGCGAGCAGTCGTACCATCATCCGCTCATCGGTCTCCGAGGGGTGGCGCGCCAGGGTGAGTTGGTGGTCGGCGTAGTACTGGCGGTCCAGGTCGGAAACCTGCAGTTGAACTTTGAAAATTGTGGCGGAGAGGGCCATGTGGATCTTTCTGGCTGGTTTTCGGCTCAGCCGGTCCGCCGGTCGCGGTGGAAATGGCGATTGAGGAAATCTGCTGTTTTGCGCTTGGGGACTTTGCACAGGGCACACATCAGGTCGAAACTGACATGTTCGAGACCGTAACTCTGTTGCAGGTCTTCGAGCATCCTTGACCAGAGGTGGGCCGTCATCTCGGCATCGGCCAGGGCGCGGTGGAAGGTTCCGTCCGTTTGCAGGTTCTTGAAGTGCACCAGGGTTTCCAGCTTGTGGTTGGGGGCCTCGGGGTAAATTCTGCGTGCCGCCAGCAAAGAACATCCGAATTCATTGTTGCGCGGCCGGCGGATCCGTCCGAACTCAGCGTCGAGGAAACGTCGGTCGAAGGAGGCATTATGGGCGACGAGCGGGGTGTCGCCGATAAACTCCGCGAATTTTTCCATCACCTCTTCCACCCCGGGGGCGGAACTGACCATCCGGTTGGTGATGCCGGTATAGGCTTCGATGAAGGAGTTGATCGGGATACCCGGGTTCATCAGACTCTGAAAACGGTCGACGATCGTCCCCTGCTGCAGCATCACCGCACCAATTTCAATGGCACGGTCGCCCCTGTCGGGGGAGACGCCGGTGGTTTCAAAATCGAGGACGATGACGGTTTCATGGATTTTGGATGGCATGGCGATTGTTATACGGGATGAGTGAGGCGCTTGGCAAGGGGATGGAGTGGTTCAAACAATAGCTTTCAGTTTGACATATTACGGACATCCCGCATAATTACAGTTCTTTGGCGGCGCAAACGGTTTTTGCCGCTCGAAACCAAGACATGTTGTCTCGATAAAAAGCTCCGGGAACATAATGCCAAAAACACTTTACGACAAACTATGGGAAAGCCACCTGGTTCGCTGCGATGCGGACGGAACCTGTCTGCTTTATATCGATCGCCACCTGGTGCATGAAGTGACCTCTCCCCAGGCGTTCGAGGGGTTGCGTCTTGCCGGGCGAAAACCATGGCGGGTCGATGCGGCCCTCGGTGTTCCGGACCACAATGTACCGACCACAGATCGCGGGAAAGGAATTGGCGATCCGCTGTCACGGCTTCAAGTCGAGACTCTCGACGCCAACTGCGCGGAGTTCGGCATCACCGAGTTTGCCATGAACGATGTCCGCCAGGGGATTGTCCACATCATCGGTCCGGAACAGGGGGTGACCCTGCCCGGCACTACGGTGGTCTGCGGGGATTCCCACACCTCGACGCACGGAGCCCTCGGAGCCCTCGCGTTCGGTATCGGGACCTCGGAAGTCGAACATGTGCTGGCGACCCAGTGTCTGGTCCAGAAAAAAGCGCGCAATATGTTGGTCAGTGTCGACGGACAGACCGGTTCGGGGATCGCTGCGAAGGATATTATGCTGGCGATCATCGGCGCCATTGGTACGGCGGGCGGCACCGGTTACGTCATCGAATACGGGGGCGAGGCGATCCGAGCCCTTTCGATGGAAGGGCGGATGACGATCTGCAATATGTCGATCGAGGCCGGAGCGCGGGCCGGCATGGTCGCCGTCGACGGAACCACCATCGATTACGTCCAGGGACGTCCGTTCGCCCCGCGCGGCGCGGAGTGGGAGCAGGCCGTTCGCTTTTGGCAGACCCTGCACAGCGACGAAGGGGCGGTCTATGACCGGGTCGTTCGCCTCGATGCCGCGACGATCCGGCCCCAGGTCACCTGGGGGACTTCCCCGGAAATGGTCGCCCCGATCGATGGGCGCGTCCCCGACCCCGCCCGGGAAGAGGACCCCGTCAAGCGTGAGGGGATGCAGCGGGCACTTGCCTACATGGGGCTGGCGCCCGGTACACCGATCAGCGAGATCCGCCCCGATACCATTTTTCTCGGGTCCTGCACCAATGGTCGCATCGAAGACCTGCGCGCCGCGGCCGCAGTGCTCAACGGACACAAGATCGCCGCAGGCATTAAACGCGCCCTGGTTGTGCCGGGCTCCGGCCTGGTCAAGCGGCAGGCCGAGGAGGAAGGGCTCGACCGGATATTTAAGGCGGCAGGATTCGAGTGGCGTGAGCCCGGTTGCTCCATGTGCCTCGGCATGAACGAGGATCGGCTTGACCCGCAGGAACGTTGCGCCTCGACCTCGAACCGGAACTTCGAAGGGCGCCAGGGTCCGGGTGGTCGCACCCACCTGGTCAGCCCGACCATGGCGGCGGCTGCCGCTATTGCAGGGCATTTCGTCGATGTCCGCCAGTGGGAGAATTGAGCATGCAGGAGTTTCGTACCCTGACCGGCCTGGTCGCACCTCTCGATCGCTCGAACGTTGATACCGACGCCATTATCCCCAAGCAGTTTCTCAAGTCGATCCAGCGCAGCGGATTCGGACCGTTTTTGTTCGACGAATGGCGCTATCTTGATCATGGCGAGATCGGGATGGACTGCAGCCGACGCCCGCTCAATCCTGATTTTGTCCTGAATCAAGGGCGTTACCACGGGGCACAGATCCTGTTGGCGCGGGACAATTTCGGTTGCGGTTCGTCGCGGGAGCATGCTCCCTGGGCCCTGTTCGATTTCGGGTTTCGGGCGATCATCGCGCCCAGTTTTGCCGATATCTTCGCGAACAATTGCACCAAGAACGGAATCGTTCCGGCCTGCCTGCCCGGAGAGACGGTCGACCGGTTGTTCGGCGAAGTCGCGGCCTCTTCCGGATACCGGGTCACCATCGATCTGGAGCGGCAACAGGTGATCACCCCCGGGGGCGAATCCCTGAAGTTCGAAATCGACCCGTTTGGCAGGAACTGCCTGTTGCAGGGGATCGACGAAGTCGGCCTGACCCTGCAGCACGCCGATGAGATAAGGGCTTTCGAGGCTCGCCGCAGGCAGGAAGAACCCTGGCTGTTCAGCTGAAACCGACCGAACCTTCAACCGACCATGAGGAAGAGGAGACGATGCAAGGAACAGAACTGGTTTTAAAAGCCCTGCAGGCCAAGGGGGTCAAATACATCTTCGGCTATACCGGCGGAGCGATCATGCCGGTTTTCGATGAAATGGAAAAGCAGCAACATTTTTCATTCGTCATGCCGCGCCATGAGCAGGGGGCGGCTTTCATGGCCCAGGGGTTGTCGCGGGCATCACTGTCGACTGAGCATCCCCAGGTCGGCGTCTGCATGTCGACCTCCGGTCCGGGCGCGATGAACCTGGTGACCGGGATTGCCGACGCGCACATGGACTCGGTTCCGATCATCGCCATTACCGGGCAGGTCGCGACCGGTGTCATCGCTACCGATGCGTTCCAGGAGAGCGACGTGGTTGGCGTCATGATGCCGATTTGCAAGCAGACTTATATGCCGCTCGCTGCCGAGGAAGTCGAGAAAACGATTCATGAAGCGTTCTATGTCGCGACCACCGGCCGCTTCGGACCGGTGGTCATCGATATTCCCAAGGATGTTCAGCTCCAGCAAACGGCTCCCGACTATCAGTTCAACCCGCGCAGCTTCCGACCGCGGCTCCCCGGCTTCTATTACCACCCATCGCCGGAACGGGACGTGCTTCATCGGGCGATCGGCATGATCAACCGCAGCGAACGGCCGGTGATGTTCTGCGGACACGGCGTGATTGCCAGCAACGCCGGTGCGATGCTGCAGGAGTTCGCCGAGAAGACCAACATACCGGTCGCCTTCACCCTGCACGGGCTTTCGGCGATGCCGGCGGATCATCCTCTGAGTCTCGGCATGATGGGGATGCACGGAACCATCGAAGCGAACCGGGCGGTGATGAACGCCGATTTGATCATCAGCTTCGGCATGCGCTTTGATGACCGGGTGACCGGTAAACTGAACGAATATGCCCGCAACGCCGATGTAATCCACGTCGAGATCGACCCCTCGGAACTCGATAAGAACGTGGCGACGACTGTCGCCATCAATGCCGACGTTTATCGCACTTTGCACGTCATGCTCAGCGATCCGGAACTGGTGTGCAAGCCACGCCGCCGCTGGCTGAAAGAAGTCGAGGCCAATCGGCGGACCATGCAGGAGTCGATGGCGACCGAATTGGAGAAGGGAGTCGGGCAGGAGGGGAAGCTCCTGATGAAGAGCATCGTCAGCCGACTCTCGGACTTGACGGAGGGTCGAGATATCGTCGTCCCGGACGTCGGACAGCACCAGATGATCGCCGCCCGCTTTTATAACTTCCAGACCGCGAACAGCTGGTTTGCCTCCGGCGGTGCCGGCACCATGGGCTGCTCCTTGCCGATGGCCATCGGCGCCAAGCTGGCACGTCCCGACGAGCGGGTCTGGTCGATCAGCGGTGACGGCGGATTCCAGATGAACATCCAGGAACTCGGGACCGTCATGCAACTGCAGGTCGACGTCAAGATCATGATTCTCAATAACGGCTATCTCGGCATGGTCCGCCAGTGGCAGACCCTGTTTTTCGACGGGCGCTACGCGGGAACGCCGATGCAGAGTCCTGATTATGAGTTGATCGCCAAAGCCTACGGGATCCCTTACCGGAAAGTCACGCTGCTCGACGAGGTGGAGGAGGCGCTGCGCTTCGCCATCGACCACCAGGGCCCCTGCATCCTCGAATTTATTTGCGACCCTTCGGAGATCGTTCTGCCGATGATCCCGGCAGGAGGAGGGTTCGGCGACATGATCGTTTCGAACCAGGCCGAATGATTCACCTCCAGTGCAACGTGATGCTTTACAGCAACACACTCAACTGAAACGGGAAAAGAGCGATGACAGCCAAACCGATGAAACGACGCGCCATCCTCGCCTTCGTGCAGGACAAGCCGGGAACTCTCAACAAAATATCCAGCCTGGTCCGGCGCAAAATGTACAACGTGGACACCCTGACCGTCTGCAAGGCCAAGGTGCCCGGCGTCAGCCGTATGACCATTACCCTGCGTGAGGACGACGAAGCGAAGGTGACCCAGGTGCTTCGGCAGGTCGAGAAGTTTACTGAAGTGATTCGCGCCAAGGAGCTCGAACGCGACCACAGTTATTGGCGGGAGGTCGCCATCGTCAAATTCGAACTCGAGGAAAAACAGTTCAAGAAATTGCAACAGCGGTATCAGCTTGAGGTTCTCGATCGTCAGCCGCATGACATCTGGATCGTCCAGATCGCCGGGCCGACCGATCGGCTCGACGGCTTCCTGCAGGATCTCGGCTCCGAGCACCTGATTGAGATCGCCCGCACCGGCGTGACGGCGCTGGAGAAATGAGACGGGGGATGAAACGACGGAGCAGTGAGATCACCGGCCGCAGGACGAGCGGGACCTGGGTCGAAAGGACGGCGGCCCGGGCCATGTTGCGGGCGGTCCGTTTTTCCGACGACGATTTCGACAAACCCCTTATCGCCCTGGCCGTTCCCTACAGCAACGGCACCCCGTGCAACGATCACCTGCGCGATCTTGGCGACGTTCTGCAACAGGCGATCGAGGAAGCGGGCGGCAAGGCGATCGTATTCGGCACCCCGGTTGTCTCCGACGGTATCTCGATGGGGACCGAGGCGATGAAATATTCCCTGGTCAGCCGCGAAGTCATCGCCGACAGTATCGAGTTGATGACGGAAGGTTACCGGGTCGATGCGGTCGTCACCCTGTCCGGTTGCGACAAGACAATCCCCGCAGCATTGATGCCGATTGCGCGCAACGATCTGATCGGGCTCACCCTGTATGGTGGGAGTATCCTGCCGGGAGATTACCAAGGGGAAGCGTTGAATATCGTCAGCGCCTTCGAAGCGATCGGCGCCCATTGCGCCGGGAAAATCGATGCCGGGCAGCTGCATGCCATCGAATGCAACGCTTGCCCCGGCGCCGGTAGCTGCGCCGGGATGTACACCGCCAACACCATGTCATCCGCCATCGAGGCCCTCGGCATGAGCCTGCCCGGTGCCGCCTCCAACCTGGCCGTGGGGCGTGACAATGACCTTTCGCCGGAGAAGCGGAACGACGCTGTGTGCACCGCTCAGGCGGTTCTTGAGCTGGTGCGCTCCGGAGTTACGGCGCGTGACATCATGACGCGCGCGGCCTTCGAGAACGCCCTGACCGTTGCCTGGGCCCTCGGAGGGTCGACTAACGCCGTGCTGCACTTGCTGGCCCTGGCCCACGAGGCAGGGGTCGATTTGTCCCTGGATGAGATCGGTCGGATCACTGCCCGGGTTCCGCTGCTTGGGAATTTCAAGCCGTACGGTCGCTACGTGATGAACGACCTCCACGCCATCGGCGGTCTGCCGATGGTGATGAAGACCCTGCTCGACGCCGGTTACCTGCACGGAGACTGTTTGACGGTGACCGGTCGCACCCTGGCCGAGAATCTCACCGAGGTCCCCGGCCGGCCGGAGGGGCAGGATGTCTTGTTCAGCCCCGATCAGCCCTACGCCCCGCCCGGCCAGCATATCAGGGTGCTGCATGGCAACCTCGCCGCAGAGGGGTGCGTCATCAAATTGAGCGGTAAGGAGATGCAGCGTTTCGCCGGACCGGCCAGGGTGTTCGAAAGGGAGGAGGATGCGACCGCGGCGATTCTGTCGGGTGGGATTCAAGCCGGGGACGTGATGGTCATCCGCTACGAGGGTCCAAAGGGTGGCCCCGGCATGCGGGAGATGCTCTCCCCCTCTTCGGCCCTGATGGGGGCGGGTCTCGGCAGGGAGGTGGCGCTCATCACCGACGGCCGTTTTTCAGGGGGAACCCACGGTATCATGATCGGCCATGTCGCTCCCGAAGCGCAGGCCGGGGGGGCACTGGCCGTCGTGCGCGAGGGTGATCCCGTCGAGATCGACCTGGAGCGGGGCGAGGTCAACCTCCTGCTCACACCGGACGTCATCAGTGACCGCCTGTCACAGTGGCGTGCTCCCGCCCCGCGCTACAAGCGCGGCGTTCTGGCGAAATACGCCCGGCTGGTTTCGTCGGCTTCCAGCGGTGCGGTGACCAGTTGATCTCCTTAAACTGCCGAGATCCATGGGGTTGACGCCATGAACTGGCAGGTTTACATCATTCTCTGTTCGGACCGCTCTCTATACACCGGCATTACCACCGATGTGGAACGACGCCTGGCTCAGCATGCCGCCGGGACCGGGGCCAAATATTTTCGCGGGCGCACCCCGGAGCGGGTCGTTTACCGGGAGGGTGGACATACGCGAAGCAGCGCCAGTCGCCGCGAATACGAGATCAAGCGGCTTTGTCCGCGCGATAAGCGGCGGCTTATCGACGCGGCGCATGAGGGTCAATCCTAGGACTCTGTTGGTCTATACGGGTCGATGCGAAAATTCGGAAGTTTGAGACCAGGTTTTTGTTCGTTTGAAGGCTCATGGCTATGGCTATGAGCAAAAAAGGAGCGGAAACCTGGTCTCAAACAGCCTGATTTGCAGCCGGCTCATGGATAGTTCGACAGACTCCTAGGTCCAGTCGAGGGGATCGACCCGGTAAAAGGCGCGGAGTTCGGCATAGAGGGTGTAGTGATGGGTGCTGAGCTGTCGCGGTTTTTCGAAAAAGGTTTCGGTCGCGACCGCGAAGAACTCGGCCGGATTGGTCGCGCCGTAGTCATCCAGGACGGTTTTCTTCCCCCGCGCCACACGTTCGCAGTGCCGGACAAACTCCTTTGAGAAGACCTGGGCCCACGGGGCGTAGCTCGACGCGGAACCGAGAATCGGTGCCCCGTCTCCGCTGCCGTCCTCCTGGTCGAGCTGGTGGGCGAATTCGTGCAGGACCACGTTTCTCCCGTCGGCAAAATTGGCCGCGCCGCGGCGGGCGCTGTCCCAGGCCAGGACCACCGCGCCGGTCTGCCACGATTCGCCGAGACGGACCGATTCGTCGCCGTTCGGGTCACGTGCCACGTAGGTGCTCGGGTAGACCAGAACCGAGGAGAGCTTCGGGTAGCACGAGACAGGACGGTTGAGCAGCAGCAGGCAGGCCTGTCCGGCGATGGTGACCCGAATCTCGTCGGTCAGCTCCAGACCGCCGCACCCCTCGAAAGACTTATCGTACAAAAACTGCTGGATAAGACTTCGGAGCTGTTGCTGCTCGGCCGGGGACAACCGGCCGTAGACCGGGACGTTCTGGCGCAGGACCACTTTCCACTGTTCGAGAAACGGTTGGGCCAGGGCCTGGCTTCGCCGGAGTCGTTTCCTCACGATCAGTGCGGCGATCAATCCCAGAACGGCAGTGAGAATCAGGATGAGTATCTGTAATATGGTCATGGGTCAGTGTTCCGTACCGATCTGTTGTGAAAAATCTTGTTGTTGCTCATTATCAATCATATCACCGAGAATCAGCGATATCCCCTGGCTTGCAGCTGAAACAGGGAGGCATAGCGACCACCGCGCTCCATCAGTTCTTCATGGCTCCCTCGCTCAATGACCCGTCCCCGGTCGATGACGAGGATCTGATCGGCCATCCGCACCGTGGAGAAGCGGTGCGAGATCAGGATGGTCATCTTCCCCTGGCTCAGATCGCGAAAATGCTCGAAAATCGTCGCCTCGGCTGCGGCATCCATGGTGGCGGTCGGTTCGTCGAGCACCAGCAGGTCGGCCTGGGTCCGCATGAAGGCGCGGGCCAGCGCGATCTTTTGCCACTGGCCTCCGGAGAGTTCGCGCCCTCCTTTGAACCACTTGCCGAGCTGAGTGTCGTAACGTTGCGGCAGCTTGTCGATGAACTCTTTCGCCATCCCCATTTCGGCCGCCTGTTCCCACCGTTGGCGGTCTTCGAAGTGGTGTATATCGCCGGCGCCGATGTTTTCACCGACCAGGAACTGGTAGCGACCGAAATCCTGAAAGATGACCCCGATGCGCGATCGCAGGGCGGCGCCTTCCCACTGCTGCAGATCGAGGCCGTCGAGCAGGATTCTCCCGCGGTCGGGACGGTAGAGCCGGGTCAGCAGCTTGATCAGGGTGGTCTTGCCGCTGCCGTTCTCACCGACCAGGGCGAGGCTCTCCCCCGGCTTCAGGTGCAGGTCGACATCCTGCAGCGCCGGTTCCTCGCTGCCGGGATAGCTGAAGCTGACCTGTTCGAAACGAACGCCGTCGCCGGGTGTCGGCCCCTGCGGCAGTTTCCCCCGCACCTCCGGCACCGGTTGCTCGAGGTACTCGTAGAGGTTCGACAGGTAGAGGTTGTCCTCGTACATGCCGCTGATGGCGCTCAGGCTTGCTGAAACCGCCGATTGTCCCTGCTTGAACAGCAGCAGGTACATGGTCATCTGTCCGAGGCTGATGGCGCCGCGGATGGCGGAGACCGCGATCCAGGCGTAGGCGCCGTAAAATGCGGCGGTGCCGAGCAGCCCGAGGACGAATCCCCAACTGTCGCGACGCAGGGTGAGGCGGCGGTCTTCGGCGAACAGCCGGACAAAAATCTCCCGATACCGTTCGAGCAGTTTCGGCCCGAGGCGGAACAACTTCACCTCTTTGGCATAATCTTCGCGGGCCAGCACGGTCTCCAGGTACATCTGCATGCGTGTTTCCGGCGACCGCCAGCGGAACAGGCGGAACTTGTCCCCGGAGAATTTCGCTTCGGCGAGGAACTCCGGGATGCCACCCACGACCAGGATCAGGACGGTCCAGGGGGAAAACTGCACCAGCAGCAGACCGTAGCTGGTCAGGGAGATGCCGTTCTGCACCAGGCCGAAGGTCCGGGTGACCAGGGAGAGAGGCCGGGTCGAAGCCTCGCGCCGCGCCCGGGTCAACTTGTCGTAAAATTCCGAATCCTCGAAGTGGGCCAGCTTCAGGGTCAGGGCCTTTTCGAGGATCATGACGTTGATCCGTTGTCCCATCAGGGCGCGCAGCAACGCCTGGCAGGTGGAGATGCCGCGTTGGGCTCCGGCGATCAGGGTCACCACTCCCGCTTCGGCTGCGACGAACCAGAGAACGGCGGCGACATCGGCACCGCCGGCCTGCTGATTCAAGGCAATCGCGGCGACCACCCCGTCGACGATTAACTTCCCGATCCAGGCAACCGCCGCCGGCAGCACCCCGGCGACCAGGGTCAAAACCGCGAAGATCAACGCCAGCTTCGGGCTGGTCGACCAGACCAGTTCCAGGGCGCGCCGACTGTAACGGAAAACGTCGAAAAAACGCCTCGGCGGTGGATTGGTGTCGCTGGGGAGGGGTGGATATTTCACTGGATTACTTCGACGCTTTCGGATTGTTGGTCATACTCAAGAATCGCCCCACGCCGCCTTTCACGTCAAGGGCCGGGCGATTTTCATCGCCCGGCCCTTGCGAGATTCGTGATGAACGTTCGAAGAGGCCTCAGACCATCTCCAGCAGTTCGATTTCAAAGGTCAGGTCTTTGCCGGCCAGCGGGTGGTTGGCATCCAGGGTTACCTGCTCTTCGGTGACCTCGGTGATGGTCGCAACCATCGGCGGGCCCTCACCGCCCTGGGCCTGCAGCTGCATGCCGACCTGGGGGGTGGTCCCTTCGGCGAACTGGTCGTGCCCGACCGAAATCACCAGTTGTTCCTGATGGGGCCCGTAAGCCTCTTCGCTCGGGATGATCACAGTTTTGGTCTCGCCAATCGCCATGCTATCGACCGCATCGTCAAAACCTTTGATCACTTGCTGGGCACCGACAACGAATTCGAACGGCTCCCGTTCACGCGAACTGTCGAATACGGTTCCGTCCGCAAGGGTTCCGGTGTAATGAACTTTGGCCGTCTTGTTACTCTGATTCTCAGACATGTCGTCTCCTTTGTCACGATGAAAGATGCCTTTGATTAACATAGAGGGGGGGGCGCTGTGAAGGAGATCGTGGCCTTTTTTTCAAAA
Source organism: Desulfuromonas sp. (assembly GCA_002868905.1). GTDB lineage: Bacteria > Desulfobacterota > Desulfuromonadia > Desulfuromonadales > Geothermobacteraceae > BM304. The sequence goes on along the minus strand of PKUA01000009.1, from coordinate 11,724 downwards.
ATCGGTATGATAGGCCCCTTCATCATAAACCGGAGACAGGAGATAGAACCATGAACAACTGTCCATGCGGAAGCGGCAACGAGTACGCCACTTGCTGCGAACCGATTATCAAGGGGAGGAAGTCGGCCGAGACCGCCGAGCAGATGATGCGGGCGCGCTACAGTGCCCACGTCAAAGTCGAGATCGACTTCCTCTACGAAAGCACCCACCCGGATCACCGCGAAGGGTATGACCATAAGGCGACGCAGACCTGGGCCGAGAACTCCGAGTGGTACGGTCTCGAAATCATCGAAACCAACCAGGGTGGGCCGAAGGACAAAGAGGGAGAGGTTGTTTTCACCGCCAGGTTTCGCGACAAGGAGGGGAGGCGCACCCATCATGAGCGGGGACGATTCACTCGTTACAAGGGGAACTGGCGTTTCACCGAGGGGGAGATGGTCAAGCCGAAACCGCTGACGTCGACCAAGATCGGTCGGAACGACCCCTGCCATTGCGGCAGTGGCCTCAAGTACAAGAAATGCTGCGGGAAGTAGCCTGAAGGAACTCCTGCCTGAGTCCGACAGCCTGGAACGTCCCCCAGCTTTCACGGGGGGCGTTTTTAATCAAGGGCTTTGTAGTCGACGTCGACGATTTCAAGCTCGACGGTCCCGGCCGGTGCTTTAAACGAGACGACATCACCGAGTTTACGTCCTAGCAAAGCCTTGCCGAGCGGCGACCTCCAGCTGACCCGCCCCCGTTTCAACTCGATCTCGTCCACGCCGACAATGCTGTAAACTTTCTCATCTCCCTCTTCATCTTCCACCGTGACCGTGCAGCCGAACAGGACTCGCTCACCGGCCACGGTTTTCTGGGAGACCGGATCAACCACGTCAGCTGCTTCGAGTCTTTTCTGCAGAAAGCGGATGCGGCCGTCGATCTGTCTCAAGCGCCGCTTGCCATACTGGTAATCGGCGTTCTCCGAACGGTCGCCGTTACTGGCGGCCCAGGCGACGGTCTCGACCATGGCGGGGCGCTCCCGGTAAAGCAGCTCCTTCAGTTCCGCCCTGAAACGGGCGGCGCAGCCTGGGGTCATGTAAATCCTCTGTTCCTGCGCCATCACTACGATCCTTGTCTCCCCAAAGTTTCAGAGGCCGCGCAAATACCAACCGTCCTCATTGCGGTTATTTTTAGACCATCCGTTCCGGCTTGTCCAGCCGGAGGTCTGTTCGAATGTTGCTTTTTTCATGAGTGAAAAACTGCGAAATTATAATGTGTTATCTCGTTGACATTGCAAAGTGAAGGGATAAGATAGAATCAAACAGTGACGAAATCAGTCATCTGAGAGCGCGTAAAGCACCGGCGGGCAACCCGTGAATAACCACGGGTCAAGCAGAAATGCACCGGCCGGACCTGAAAAAGCAGCACGTCTTTCGTAAAGAGAGAGACGATTCAGGGGCGCACCAGAGGCCGTTTCGTCACTGTTGATTTTTTTGGGGGTGGGACACCCCAACGGGGACCTTCTCATCAGCCCGCCGATGTTACATCCAGAGCACATCTGTCAATTATCAACGTTGGACAAAAAAAGCTGATCAAAAGGCATCAGATGCAAGGCGCCCGTAGGCCGAGCAAGCGAGTCGTAGCGGCAGCTACGTCGCAGCGACGAGGGCAAGGGGAACGCCGCAGGCGTTGATTTGCCCATCAGCCCGCCAATGCTGCATTCGGAGCACATCTGTCAATTATCAACGTTGGACATAAAAAGGCTGATCAAAAGGCGTCAGATGCAAGGCGGCCGTAGGCCGAGCAAGCGAGTCGTAGCGGCAGCTACGTCGCAGCGACGAGGGCAAGGGGAACGCCGCAGATGACGTCTTTTCATCAGCCCTGGAAGCGTTAGCCGCCGAGGTAGGCTTTCTTGACCTCCGGATTCCCCAACAGCTCTTCACTCGTCCCGGCTGCGGCTATGTTCCCGGTATCGAGAACATAGCCGCGGTGGGCCAGGTGCAGGGCAAGATTGGCGTTCTGCTCCACCAGCAGGATGGTCATCCCCTCTTCGTTGAGTTGTTTCAACTTCCGAAAAAGTTCGTACTTGAGCACCGGGGCCAGGCCCATGCTCGGCTCGTCGAGCAGGAGCAGCTTGCAGCCTGTCATCAGTGCCCGGCCGACCGCCAGCATCTGCTGTTCTCCACCCGAGAGGGATTCGCTCCGCTGGTTGCGGCGCTCTTTGAGCCGCGGGAACAGCTCGAAAATCCGCTCGTATTCGTGGTCGAGATCGGCATTTTTCGCGCGTGAATAGGTGGCCAGTTTCAGATTCTCCATCACCGACAGGTTGCCGAAGATCCGCCGCCCTTCTGGGGAGAGGGCGAGGTGAAGTTTCCTCACGACGTCGCTTGGACGGGTCTTGAGGATCGACTCCCCCCTGAACTTGATGTCCCCGCCGATCACGCGCGGCGCTTCCGGTGGCGGCAGACGGGTGATGGAGTAGAGGCTGGTGGTCTTGCCAGCTCCGTTGGCGCCGATCAGGGTGACGATCTCGCCCTCATTGACATGGAAGCTGATCCCGTGCAGCGCCTGGATATTGCCGTATTTGACTTCGAGATTTTCGACTTGCAGAAGCATCAGATATTATCGTCTCCCAGGTAGGCGGTGATGACGGCCGGGTGATTCCGGATGTGGTCCGGGGTCCCTTCGGCGATGGTTTCACCGAAGTCGATCACCTTGATCTGCGTCGCAAGTTCCATCATCACGTCCATGTGGTGTTCGATCATCCAGATGGTGACATCAAATTTTTCGTGTATCCAGCGCACCAGTCGAATCAATTCCAGAACGTCAGACGAGTTGAGCCCGGCAGCTGGTTCGTCGAGCAACAGCAGCTTCGGGTGGCTCGACAGGGCGCGGGCGATCTCCAACTTGCGTTGCGTGCCGTAAGGGAGATTTTTCGGCAATTCCTCTGCGTAGCGCTGCAGGTCGAAGACCTCGAGCAGTTCGGAGGCTTCTTTGGCGATTTCCGCTTCGCGCTCTTTATAGCGTTTGCTGCGGACAACAGAGTGGAAAAAGCCGTATCCCAACTGGTAATGCTGGGCGACCCGGATGTTGTCGAGCACCGTCATGTCGTTCCAGAGGCGGATATTCTGAAAGGTGCGTGCGGCGCCGAGGGCGGTGACCTTGTGCGGCCGGAGACCGGCTGTTGGGACTCCGTCGACCAGAATTTCTCCTTCGGTCGGCTGGTAAAAGCCGCTGACCAGGTTGAAGACGGTGGTCTTGCCGGCGCCGTTGGGACCGATCAACCCGGTCAGTTCGCCCGGCATGAGGCGGACGTTGAAGTCGTTGACCGCAGTCAATCCGCCGAAGCGCTGTGTCAGTTTCCGGATTTCCAGAACCGGTGTTGTTTCGGTTTGTACTTGTGTTTGCATGTTTAAACCTTTTTCATCGATCCCTCTCCTTCTGGGAGAGGGTGCCCAACGGGCGGGTGAGGGCTGCTTGTTCTGTCCCCCTCACCCCGGCCCTCTCCCTCAAGGGAGAGGGGGTGAACCTCTATTTAAACCTGTAAAACTTCTTCAGCCAGGGGAAGACGTCACTCAACTCCCGGTTCCCCATAATCCCTTCCGGCCGGAACTGCATCACGATCACCAGCAGCAGCGGAATCATCACCCATTTGATAACGCCCGCCGAAGGTTCCCAGTCCGGGAACATCAGGGTGACGGGTGAGAGCAGGGCGTCGACGATCGCCTGGGAACGAAGCACTTCCAGCAGACAGGTGAAGAGGATGGCGGAAATGACGGCGCCGGACAGGGAGCCCATCCCGCCGAGATAGACCATGACCATCGCTTCGGTCGATTTCAGGATGTTGAAGGACTGCGGGTTTACGTAACCGATGATGTGGGCGTAAAGTCCTCCGGCACACCCCGCCAGGCCGGCGGCGACCATGAAGTTGATGATCTTGATCTTGTTGGTGTTGACACTCATGATCTCGGCCGCCACTTCGTCCTGGCAGATGGCGTTGACCCCCTTACCGTAGGTGGAGCTGATGAAGCGCCGGATGACCCAGATCGTGAAAAAAGTGAAGGTAATGACCCAGAACAGCATCCAGGGACCGTCGAAGATGTCGATCATCGACCAGACCGTGTCCTTCATTCCCTGGAAACCGCGCGACCCGCCGATGAAGTCCATGTTCTCAAGGGCCGAGATGATCATGTAGTTCACCGCAATCGAGATGATCGCCAGGTAGTCATCGCGGGTCTTGAACGATGGGACCGACACCAGCAGGGAGGAGACCGCGGCCACCACCCCGCCGATCAGCAGGATGAGGGGAAAAACGAGCACGACCGAGGCGGCCGGCAGCAGCGGATCGCCGAACTTGGAGCCGAAGCAGAGCACGGAGAGGATTGACGAGACATAGGCGCCCACGCACATGAAGGCGGCATGGCCACAGGTGAATTCGCCCATGTTGCCGTTGACCAGGTTGAGGCTGGTCGACATCATGATATTGATGCCGATAGTCATGGCGACAATCTGGATGTAGCTGTCGATAACGCGGTAATGCGCCGCAAACAGCAGCCCGACGGCAAAGAGAACCAGCAGAACGTTGAGAGAATATTTTTTCAAAGTTGTCCTCCCAACTAAATCTTGGTGGACTGCGGCATGCCGAACAGCCCCGTGGGTTTCATCCACAAAATAAGCAGCAGGATGGTGAAGGCGAACAGGTCACGATAGGTCGAGGGGAAGACCGTCACCACGCCGACCTCAATGAAGCCGAGGAGGAAGCCGCCGACGAACGCCCCTTTGATGTCACCGATGCCACCAACCACCGCGGCAATAAATGCCTTCCAGCCGATCAGCATCCCCATGAACGGCTCCAGGACCGGGTAGCTCATGGCAAACAGGAGTCCGGCCAGTCCGGCAAAGCCGGAACCGAGGATAAAGGTGAAGACAATGATGTTGTCGCTCGGGATCCCCATAAGCGGAATGGCGAACTTGTCGTAGGAGATGGCCCGCATCGCCATCCCGACCCGGGTGCGGGTTACCACCCATTGCAGAAACAGGAAGACCACGATCGCCGTCGCGATGACCAGGACCTTGAGGTTGGTCAGGGTGACGCCGCCCAGGTGCCAGATCTGTTTCTCGATCAGTTCGGGGAATTTCAGGCGGCTGGCGCCGAGCACGGCCAGGTTGGAGTATTCGAGGATCAGGCCGCACATCAGGGCGGTGATGACCACGTAGAGCCGGTGTGCCCCCTTGCGCCGCAGGGGGCGGTAGGCGATCCGTTCCAGGGTGACGCCGACCAGCGAGGTCAGAGCCATGGTCAGGGGGACTGTCACGGCGAAAGCCATCGCCGGTGAGAGCCCGATGACGGGTCCGAGCAGGAAACCGGACACGAAAAAGGCGATGTAGGCCCCGACCATGAAGATGTCACCATGGGCGAAGTTGATCAGGCGCAGCACGCCGTAGACCAGGGTGTAGCCCAAAGCGATGAGAGCGTAGAAACTACCCCACTGCAGGGCGTTTAAGACATTCTGAATGATGAAATCCACTTCAGGTACTTCCTCGGAAAGAATTAAATTGTGAGGGGGCAGGACCGGTTCCCCCTCATCCGGCCTTTGGCCACCTTCTCCTCCGGGGAGAAGGGATGCAATTTTCAGTGTATTGCGGTCCAGTATGAATGCAGCAGGCGATCCACCTTAATACTGCAAGGCGAGGGCTCGTAGGCCCCCGCCTTGTTTGACTTTGGGATTGATGGGTTAGGGGCAGACAGATTCTTCGAAGACAAATTTGCCTTCATCGGAGATCTTGACGACGACGGCGCACTTGATGGGGTCGCCCTCCTTGTCGAACTTTGACGAGCCGGTGATGCCGTCAAACGATTTGATGGCGGCCAGGCCGTCACGGATCGCCTTGCGCATTTTTCGCGGGTTGGATTCAACTTTGCCCGCGTTCTTGATCCCCTCTACCAGCAGGCCGATGGAATCCCAGGTCAGGGCGGCGTAGTCGGCGGGCTCGGCGCCATATTTCTTCATGTAGCGGTCGATAAAGACCTTGGTGGCGCCCTTGGCGCCGGCGGCGGCGTAATGGGTGGAGAAGTACTGGCCGTAGCACTGTTCGCCGCAGAGCTTGATCAGGTCAGGCGTGCCCCATGCGTCGGAACCCATGAAGGGGCCTTTGTAGCCGAGGTCACGCGCCTGTTGCACGATCAGGGCGACCTGGTTGTAGTTGTCCGGGACAAAGATAAAGTCCGGCTTGTCGGCGATGATGGTGGTCAGCTGGGCCGAGAAATCCTGATCTTTGGTGCCGTGTGACTCGAAGGCCACGACCGGTCCCAGGCCCTTGGCTTCCCAGGAGGACTTGAAAATTTCCGCCAAACCCTTGGAGTAGTCGTTGGAGATGTCGAAAATGACCGCAGCGGTCTTGGCGCCGAACTTCTTGGCGGCAAAGTCGGCCACCACCGGACCCTGGAACGGGTCGAGGAAAGCAGCACGGAAGACCCAGGGACGGTCCTTGGTCGTGTCCGGGTTGGTCGACCAGGGGCTGATCATCGGCACGCGGTTATCGTTGGCGGTGCCGCCGCCCGGCACGGCCTGCTTGGAAGAGTTGGGGCCGATAATCGCCACGACCTCTTCCTGCTCGATCAGCTTGAGAGCAGCGTTGACGGCCGATTCAGCCTTCGACTCGTTGTCCATGTAGATGAACTCGAGCATGTATTTCTTGCCGCCGACTTCGAGGCCACCGGCGCCGTTGATGTCGGCGAGGTACATTTCTGCGGCATTTTTGGAGCCTTCGCCCACTTCGGGGATATCTCCGGTCAGCGGGATGTTGAAACCGATCTTGATCGTGTCGGCCGCGAAAGCCGGAACTGCGAGCGACAGGGCGATACAGGTTAACAGCAGTCTGGTCAGGGTGCTTCTCATCATCTTCCTCCTTGTTATGTGTTGTGAAAAAAAGGGTGTCAAAAGCCCAACGACAACTACAAGCAGTGCAACGATACAGCCTTCCAGTGGAGTTCATCCCATCAATAAAAAAGTTAGTTTGCCTGAAATCTTATTGCAAGATCAAGTACTTTAATAAGTTAAGGAGTCGCAGATGCTTCATCTGGGTTGCAATCATTGATTTCCCCCCTCTCCAGGAGCCTGCGGGTTCCGACGCTGCCAGATGCAACTGCCGTTGCGCCAGACTTCACGAACCCGGTGAAACGGGATTGTGTGTCTGTCGCCCGCTCCGTCAACGACTTCGAAGCAGAAATGATCCTCCGGCGGGAATTCGAGGTCGTCAAACGGCACCCGTATAATCAGGCGCTTGACCCGGTCGTAATAGCCGAGGACAAAGTCTGCGTCGCCGAAATCCTCGTCCCAGTGGATGCGGCTAAGCAGTTCCTGGATCGGTTTCATCGCTTGATCTCAAGGTTAGACTCCAGTTTAGCACTCCCGTGGGAAATGTGGGTCGAAGTCGATAATGAATCGGAGCCGTATCTAAATGGTCGTCGAACTCATTTCAAGCCTCCACGCGATATAATGGAAGAAGGCCAAAGAAGGAAAGGGGGTGAAGAGATGACCTGGACAGAGAGATGGGAAGAGCTGAAACAGATGGGGCGTAGCGACCTCTCTGCGGCCGAGAACCTCGCCCTGCGAGAACAGAAGCAGAAGCGTGAACGCTGGGACTGGTCCTTGCATCATGCCGACAAGTCTTCCGGATCGGAGACGCTGGACGACTGAGAAGTGACTCAGAATTGATGTTGTGGGGGACGGTGCGAACGTCGGCGTCCCCTTTTGTTGTGCCTGTCTTGTCAGCTGCGGGGCAGGGACCAGTCGAAGCGGATGGCAAGCAACCGTATCACGATGACCGTCGCCGCGGCGATCAGGGCCGCCACCGGTCGCGGAACAGCGGTTTCGTTGAGCAGCGCCAGCAGCAGTCCGCCGGCGATGCAGGCCGAGGCATAAATCTCCCGGCGCAGGATCAGCGGCACCTGGTTGGCCAGCACATCGCGGACCACGCCACCGGCCGTTCCGGTCATCACCCCCATCAGCACTGCTCCGAGCAGTCCGAGGTGGAAATCGAGCGCCTTGGTGGTGCCGATCACCACGAAGGTGCCGAGGCCGATGGCGTCAAGGTAGAGCAGCGGTCGCTCAAACGCCTTGAACGCCTCGCGGCGGGCAAACACGACCAGTGCGGCGGCGAGGGCAATGTAGATATAAGCCTCGTCCTGCAGGCAGAACGGCGGGACATCACCCAGCAGCAGGTCACGCAGGGTGCCACCGCCGACGGCGGTCACTACCCCGAGCACCAGCACCCCGAACAAGTCCATGTGCCGACGTACCCCCATCCAGGCGCCGGAGGCGGCGAATGCGGCGGTGCCGATGAGATCGAGCAGGTAGAGCATATTCATGGCAACCTCAGGTCCGGTAGGCCGTGATAACGACGTCAGCCGCCTGCTCGCGCAGGGGGATCAGCGCCTGGTAGTCCTTCGAGTGGAACCACTCATTCAGCGTCGCCTCGTCGCGGAATTCGATCACCACCACCCGGTCGTGGGGTTGGTTCCCGGCCAGAACCTCGAGCCGATCTCCCCGAAAGACGATCTTGGCTTCGAACGGGACGAGTGAACTCTTGACCCCGGCCACATACTGCTGCCAGAGGTCGGCATCCTTGATGGTGATATTTCCAATCAGATACGCCGCCATGGTCATCTCCTCGTTTGCCGCAATTTCGGGTCCGGAAATCCCTCGCCATCAAGAGTATCAAGGAATTCGGGATCAGGGAAACGGGGAAATTGACTTGCGGGCCGTACCCGCAGCGTGCTAACACTTCGGCACTTTTCCCGGGGAGACATAAAAGCAATGATTCACTTGACCAATATTACCAAGCAGCACGGTTCCCAGGTGCTGTTTCAAAATGCCAGCCTGCAGGTCCTCCCGGGGAGCCGCAGTGGCCTGGTCGGCCCCAACGGGGCCGGAAAATCGACCATCTTTCGCCTGATCACCGGCGAGGAGCAGGCCGACAGCGGCGACATCATCTGCGGGAAAAAGACGGTCATCGGTTACTTCTCGCAGGATGTGGGCGATATGTCCGGCCGCTCGGCGCTGGAAGAGGTCATGGCTGCGTCGCGGCAAACGGTCGCCCTCGGCGAACAGATCAGCCAGATGGAGGCGGCGATGTGCGAGCCGATGGACGATGACGCGCTGGCCGAGCTGCTGGAACGTTACGGCGATTGCCAGGCGGAATTCGAGCATCGCGGTGGTTACGACCTGGAGAGTCGGGCCCAGGCGGTGCTGACCGGCCTCGGTATCGGCCCCGGGGATTACGACCGCCCGGTCGAATCGTTCAGCGGCGGCTGGAAGATGCGTATCGCGCTCGCCCGGATCCTGACCATCAATCCGGATGTCCTGCTGCTCGACGAGCCGACCAACCATCTCGACGTCGAGTCGATCGTCTGGCTGGAGAAGTGGCTGGCGAATGACTTCAAGGGGGCGTTGCTGATGACCAGCCACGACCACGATTTCATGAACCGGATCGTCTCCAGGATTATCGAAGTCGCTAACCAGAGCATCACCACCTACGGTGGCAATTACGATTTCTACCTGCGCGAGCGTGAGGTGCGCCGCGAACAGTTGCTCGCCAGCTACCGTCGCCAGCAGGAAATGCTGGCCAAGGAAGAGGAGTTCATCGCCCGCTTCGCGGCCCGTGCCTCCCATGCCTCCCAGGTGCAGTCGCGGGTAAAAAAACTGGAAAAGATCGAACGGATTCATCTGCCACCGGAGCAGAAAAGGATCCACTTCGAATTCGCCGAGCCACCGCGCAGCGGCGATGACGTTTTTGTCTTTGACGATCTGGCCAAGAGCTGGGAGCTTCCCGAAGGGGGGAGGAAACCGGTTTTCAGCGGAGTGTCGGGGATGGTGCGCCGCCAGGAACGGATTGCGGTGGCCGGCGTCAACGGCGCGGGTAAGTCAACCTTCCTCAAGGTGCTGGCCGGTCAGACCGAGCCGACGTCCGGCAGTGCGACGATCGGCGCGAGCGTGAACCTCGGTTATTTCAGCCAGCACTCGATGGATCTGCTCGATCGGCGTAAGACGGTTTACGAAACGGTCCAGGACGCCCTCCCCAACGCCTCGGTCGGCGTGGTCCGTAATCTTTGCGCTGCCTTCCTGTTTCAGGGGGATGACGTTTACAAACGGATCGAAAAGCTCTCCGGGGGTGAAAAGAGCCGGGTGGTGTTGGCGATGCTGCTGGCCCGGCCGCTCAACGTCCTGGTCCTCGACGAACCGACCAACCATCTCGATATCCAGTCACGCGAGGTCTTGCTTGAGGCGTTGCGGCAATTTGCCGGCACCATCGTTCTGGTCAGCCACGACCGCCACTTTCTGCGTGCCATTGTCGACCGGGTGTTTGAGATCGATCATGGGACGATGCGGGTCTTCGAGGGAGGATATGACGACTACCTGTCCAGAACCGGGCGGGAGGATTGGTGAGCCTGTCTGCTCTCCGAGGGTGTTATAATGCGGCAAGCCGCTGAGGAGGCCTTACATGTCCGAGCAACAACCGACCGAACAGCCCGAAAACCTGGTCGATATCCCCTTCGAACAGATTGACCCGCAGACGCTGCGCCGCATGATCGAGGAGTTCGTCACGGCCGACTGGTCTGATTTCGGCGATGCACATGCGGACCTGGCGGGAAAAGTTGATCAGGTCTTGCGACAACTCCGTGCGGGTCAGGCGAAAGTCGTTTTCGATGTTAAAACCCAGAGCGCGAATATCGTCTCGACCCGCTGATGAGCACTGCCGCAGTCGTGCCCTTGGGATGATATGGGTATGTTGGAAATCCTGAGATGATCTAGGAACGGCTGCGGACATAACTTGTAAGAATGTTCGCATCCAGTGTCTCAGTGGCGAGGTTTCTAGGAGTTCTGCCGGGTTGCCAATATGTTTGAAATTTGTAGATTGAATGTGTCGGGGGGGTGTTGACACAGCCCACTAATGGTAGTCCTCTTCTCTCTGGTTTCGAACCGCCAGAACCGTGACCCTGTTTTCAGCCTCAATCTCAAACAGGGCAACATACCCGCCAGCACCGAAACCGATCACCATTTCCCTCAGGAAAGGGTTGTCGGGAGACGCCTTTCGACATGTAAATGGAAAGTCCTGAAGAAGGTCCATACTCTTTCGTACGGCATCGAGTGCCCGCCGTGCGGTCTCTGGATCGTTCTCAACCAGGAACTCGTGGCGCCGCAGCAGATCTTTTTTGGCCGCTTTCGTGTATTGGACCTGGTACTTCACTTGCGAGTCTTGGAATCTGCTTGAGACAGCATCTCTTCCATTTCAGCCAAGACATCAGCTGCGGAAAAGTATTCCCCCGAGCGCTTCGCTTCATCACGAGAGGCGAGGCCGCGAGCGATAAATTCTTTTTGCGCCCGACGCGACTGAATGCTTGCGCGCAGAGCGTGCTCCATGAAACTCGATAGTGTTTCGCCCTCGAGCAAGACACTTTCTGCATCATGGCGTAGTTCAGGGTCTACTCGCAGTGACGGCATGCTTGCTGTTTTCATAACGGCCCCTTTGCGTTGCAATTGCAATACATTATATCGATAATGCCAGACAGGGACAAGGAGATTTCAAACAAATGGCTCCCGGCAGATTGTTTAAGATCTTGAGTTGCGAGTGTCAGGACCTCGTCGCTGACACGCCTGTTTTCGTGCGTCACCGGAGTGCGACTGACACACTCTCAACGGTTACTGATAACCGGCGGCGACGAGAACTTGCGTGCACCACCGAAAT
>PKUA01000050.1 GCA_002868905.1 Desulfuromonas sp. | reverse complement strand
GGGAAGTGTTTTTCCGAATGCGACCATTTCCATGTCTTCGCCATCAACCGTAATCCCTTCTCCGCCATCTTCGTTGGAAACGATATTGGTTGAAAATTCGAAGGGCTTCATCGATAACATTCCATTTTTGTGCTGTGAAGCAGCATGAAACACCATCGATCGTAATTCACGGATATTCGCGGGAAAGGGGTAATTCGAAAGCAGGGTCAGCAATTGGGCGGGATAACTGGGCGGATTGCATTCGCGCAGGGCAAAAGCCTCTTGTAAAAAATGGTCAAACAACAGCGGGATATCATCATTCCTGTCCCGCAACGGAGGGAGATGCACCCGGTGGGCCTTAAGTCGATAAAACAGGTCGTTACGGAAATTCCCGGTTTTCAGCTCCTTGTCCAGGTCGAGATTGGTGGCTGCGACGATACGCGCCTTGCTATATTTCGGCCGATCACTGCCGAGAGGATAATATTCTCCCTCCTGCAATAGCCGCAACATCTTCACCTGGGACGTCCCAAGGAGGTCACCGATTTCATCCAGAAACAGAACCCCGCCGGCAGCCTCTTCAATCAAACCGGCACGCATCCGGTCCGCACCTGTGAACGCGCCACGGATGTGGCCGAACAGCGTGTCCGAGAAGACATTGTCATCCAGGCCGGCCACATTGACCGCCTTGAAAGGGCCTTGGGGGGAATAAAGTTTATGCAGGGTCTGCGCTATAAGCTCCTTTCCTGTTCCGCTCTCACCGGTGATCAAAACCGGCTCACCACTTGTCGCGACCGCCTCCAGGTATCGAAAGATATTCATCATCCGCGGGTCCCGGGTCACCATGGCGGAAAACACCTCCGGGAAGCGCAAACTCTCGTCAAGAAGGGACCGTTTCAACGAAAGGTTCTGGGATTCGAGGTTCGACATGGTGAGAGCGCGCCGGATACCGGCAAGCAGACGATCCTCTTCGGCCGTCTTCATAAAATAATCGAAAGCACCGGTTTTCATGCAAGACACGGCCAATTCGACCTCGTTTCGCCCGGTGTTGATGATAACCGGGGTTCCGGGAAAGCGCTCACCGATGATATGCAGAAGTTCCACACCCGACATTCCGGGCATGGTGATATCCAGCAGGACAACAGATACCCGGATCCTCTCCAGAATCCCCAGTGCTTCCTCGCCACTCGTCGCCGTCTCGATATTGGTGATGCCAAGCCCCCGCTCGACAACCAAAGAGAGACTCTGCAGCCATGGCACCTCATCATCGACGATCAGAACCGGATTGGGGGGAAAGTGGTCACTCATTATTATTCCTCATCTCCATGGCCGGCAAAGAGAAGGTAACCTTTGTTCCCTCCCCCAGGGTCGATTCGAAATCGAGCCGGCCATTCAGTTCACGGACAATTCGACTTGACACGGAAAGGCCTAAACCGGTTCCTCCCCGCGACCGTTTCGTCGTATAAAACGGATCAGATATTCTCTTTAAATCCTCTGGTTTTATACCACACCCTTCATCCTTGACAACAACTTTGACCTGACCGTCAGATTCATCGAACAGGGTCTTCACCTCAATCCCTTTCGACTTGTCCGTGAGAGCCTGAGTCGCATTGACCAACAAGTTGATCAGGACCTGCTCAATCCGGAGGCTGTTGGCCATAACCGGGGGTATATGTTCGGCGAAATTACATGCAAAACGATTGGTCGATTTGTTGATCTTCACTGTCACAAGTTTTATGGACTGTTTAACCGCTTGATTGATCTCGACCCTTTCCAGGTCATCTTGATCGTTGCTGCGAGCGAACCGTTTGAGGTCTTCGACGATCCCACGAATTCTCCGGGCACTGTTAAACGACTCGTCCATAATCGAAAGAACCTGGGAGGACATCCGGCTGAAACGGATACCGCCAAAGAAAAAATCTCCGTGTTCCTTGCTGTAATCTTCGAGAATCGGCATGGCATCGTTTAAAGCGTCCCGTAAAAGGGGAAGGTTCATGAGCAGCAATCCGGTCGGGTTGTTGATTTCATGGGCGATACCGGCCGACAGTTCACCAAGTGACGCCAGTCGCCCGGCCCTTTCGGCCTCCTCACGCAACAAGGTTTTTTCCGTCACGTCTGATGCAATAACGATCACCCTGTTGGCGGTGCCAAACTCATTCGTCAGCGGAAATGCCTTGACACCAAGCATTTTTTCGCCGGGGCCTTCTATGAGCGCCTCTTCAAGACGTATCGATTTCAAGCTCATTGAGACGGGGCATTTCTCGCAATCTTTCTCCCTGCTGACGCAGAACTGTTCACAGCTACACTGCTCGGGGTTCTGTTCACAGGTGTCAAGCAGCATACGGTTCGCGACTTCATTGGCCCAAATAAGACGGCGATCCGTTGACAGAAGCATAATCGCGTCCGGAATCCCATTCAACAACGCCTGAAACTCCTCGAACAGCAGGCGGAACCGTTCTTCATTAATCTCCAGCTGCTGCTGGATCGTTTTACTTTCCGTGACGTCCTCGATGATGCCGACGAGTCCCAGAAAAACTTTCTTCTCGTCAAACAGAGGAGCACGGTAAAGACGGATGTTGGCATACGATCCGTCTTTTTTTCGCTGCAGCAACTCGTGTCCGCGCAATATATCGGTCCCATGCTGCCAATTGAACTCTTCACTGGAAGAGCCCTCCATGTACAAGCCGAGATCGGGATAGGACTGACCGAGGATGTCACTGCGTTCCTGGTCGAACTGCTCTTCGGCGGCGTCATTCCATGCTGTGATCTGTCCGAGAGGATTCGTGGTCATAATGGCCAAAGGCGCCGCAGTCACAAGAGCCGAAAACGTCTCAATGGTATTCCGCAAGCTCTGCTCAGCCAGGACAAAATCCGAAATATCAGCAAATGTTACCAGCAAGGCGGTACCGGTTTCGGTCAAATCGGTGGCGAACATCTCTGCATTTATGCGGAGCCATACCAATTTCCCGGCAAAATTGCGCACCCCCAGAACCAGCCCCTCGATGGAGGTCCCCTGGTAAAAAGATGAGAGGTCCGGCCACTCTTCCGCTGGGATCGCCTGCATATTGGTACGGAAAAATTCCGGAGGCTCTCTCCAGAGATTTTTGCCGATCATCCTGTCTCTCGAATTCAGCTCCAGAATCGAAATCGCTGAAGGATTGCACTCGATGATCACCCCATTGAGGTCGAGCAACATCAAACCTTCCGCCATGGTATCGATCAGGGAGCGATATTTCTCTTCGCTTTCGATCAACGACTGCTCAATCGCTTTCTTCTCGGAAACGTCCTGCACCAGGCCGATCATCCGTACTGGCTCACCTGAATCATCGTAGATAACGTTGCCAACGGTGTGCACCCAGCGGATTTGACCGTCGTCTCCGGCGACCCGGAAATCGGAGGAGATCATATGACCCCCCTTCGCCCCCTCTTCCATCTCGGCATCCACTCGGGCACGGTCTTCGGGGAGGATACGCCGCAAGGCATTTTCTAAAGTACCATCAAACGAATCGGGGTCAGCGCCGAAAACAGTGTAATGTTCGCTTGACCAGTAAAGCCGCCTTGTTCTGAAATCGTAGTCCCACAGCCCGGTGCCGGTCAGTCGCTTTGCCAACGCGAACCGTTGCTGGCTCTCGTCCAGCTCGCTGCGGATTGCCATCTCTTCGGTCACATCAATCATCACACCGCTGAGGCCAGTCGGCTTACCCTGATCACTCTGGACGGAAACCAGGTCATGGATCCAGACAACTCGACCATCCTTGCCAATCATGCGGTAATCGAACTGGTGATCAAGACCCTGGTCGGTCTGGTCGATGCAATATGCCATGGCCGTTTCGCGGTCATCGGGATGGATGTGCTCCTGCCAGAATCCTTCCTGATACCACTCGTCAACGGGGAACCCGAGGATCGATTCTGCCGCCGGGCTGACAAAGGTGAAACGAAAATGTTCGATGTCGAATTCCCAGACGATCCCGTCTATTGAGTTGATTAAGCCACGGTATCGCTCTTCGCTCTGGCGCAGGGCACCCTCACGGTCCAACAGGGCGTGACACATCTTGTGGAACTCACCTGTCAGTGTGTTGACCTCCCCATACCGGGTGTTTAATGGTTCAATATTGAATTCGCCATCGGCTACCTTACGCACATAGGAGGTCAGTGAAGTGAGGGGTCGCAGAACTCTCTGCGCCAACCCCATGGCAGCGAACCCGGCGAGCAGCACAGAAAAAACGATAATGGCAATCAGGGAATGGCGCACCCCCCGAACCGGTTTCATGGCAAGTGAATAATTTCGCGAGGAATATGCGGCCCAACCGGTTTCGGGGATAAATGATATCCCAAAGAAATCACGATTCTTTTTATCGAAATGGCGGGTGACATCCCGTCTCTCTTTCAGGGCGAGGACAACCTCGGGGTGAAAATTCAGGTTGACCCTTTGCCTTGCCAGGCGCCGGTCGGTATGAGCAACCAGAGTCCCATGGCGGTCAACCACGCCAACCTCGCCAAAATCATCCTCGAGATTCCGGAAAACATAGTCACCGATCTTGTCCAGGCTGATAGACCCGACCAATTTTTGCCTGCCGACAGGGATGGTGGCAAAAATCGAGGGTTCACCCGTCAAAAGAGAGACATAGGTATCGGACCAGAAGAATTCTTCGGTCTGCGACACGACCCCCCGAAAAATTCCCCCCAGGGGAAAATCGATACCGAGGAGGCTTTGCCTTAATTGGCGCCGGGATTCCGGCAGTCCGATATCGACAATACGGCCCTTATCGTTGACCAGATAAAGGGCTTCAAAGATGTCCGCGTTAGCAACGGCACTGTTCAATACCTGCTCGGTGGGTAAATTGCTATGGTCGCCTGTGAGAATCAGATCACGGGTCATGTTCATCGCCCGCAGGGAATCATCCAAAAATTTAATTACTTCGAATTTGATTCGGGTCGCACGCTTGTAAACCGACCCTTGAATTGATTCAACCAGATTGGAATTGTAATAAAAAGCAACACCTAAACCGAAGACCAGCACAGGGAGAACAGCGGCCAACAGGAATTTAATCAGCAGATCTTTCCGTAATGACAGGTCGGAATGTTTCATGGATCGGCGACGACTTTGAATTGCCCGTTTTCTATACAGGTCAAAATAAGGTCACGCTCGACATCGCCGTAGGGATCCAACCGGAACGGACCCTGGAGCCCGTGGTACGAGTCGATGTCGAGCAGATTCTGCTTCAGGTTGTCCCCTTTCTGTCCCAGGGCGGCCAGTAACAAGCCGGTCGCCTCATAGGAGAGTTGTCCCGCAAACGAGGGGTCATATCCGAAGCGATCTTTGAAATCCTTGTTGAATTTTCGGTAGGCGGGGATTGGGCTGTCAGGGTCAACCGCGTGAAAAACGCGCAGTCCCTCGACCGCTTTACCACCGTAATTGATAAGGTCCCCGGTAAACGACCACTGTGAAGCAAATCCGGGAGTCGTGTTGCCGATCTTGCGAAGTTGCTGGAAGACAAACGCCGTATCAATGGCGCTTGCGATAACGACAACGCCCTCCGGGTTGTCCTGAACAACCGTTTCGGCTATCTGCTGAAAGGGTGCGTTGGAGGCCGACCTGAAAGGATACCCTACCACCTTTCCGTCGTCTCCCGGATCGAAGACCGACTTGAAAATTTCAAACCAGGGTTCGCTAAAGGCGCGATTATTCATATCATAGACAAAAGCGACCTTGTCATATTCAAGCTTGTCCCTTAAATAATCTGCCAGGTAGGTCGCATTAATGTCGAGACTCGGGATAACCCGAAAAAAATGGTCATCCTTCCGCGTGAGCTCAGGGGCTTTGACGGTTGGGCTGATCACGACTGTCCCGGTCGAATCAGCCAGCGCGCTGACGACAACTCCTATCTGGCTGGTCATTGGACCGACAACGGCTGCGACACGTTCGTCGACCAACTCCTGGAATGCCTCGCGAGCCACTTTCTCGGACTGTCTGTCATCCCTTGTCACGATAACGATTTTTCGATTTTGGATGCCGCCCCGAAGGTTCTGTTGCTCAACCGCAAGGATCATTCCGTCACGGCCGGCAACGCCGAGGTCGGCGACTCGCCCGGTCAAACCACCGAGAAAACCTAATTTGACAGGTTCGGATTGATTCTGGCAACCGCCGATGGAAACAGCGATCAACAGGGTGACAGTAAGACAAAAACGCGAGCCCCACCCGATCTTGCCACCATACCCTTTTCCACATTGCATCAAATACACCTTTCCGGAAAGCAACTCCGGCCGTAAGGCTTTAAAAAGAAGGTTTTGACTATCTACTTGTGTAAGTCCAGATTATAACCGCTTCCTGATACATTAAAAGAGCGGGCGGCAAAAGGCAATCCATCCATCATTGAATAAAGAAAGGCCGCGGGTTGAATATTTGCTTTTCTCGACGAATTTTCATAGGATACGATGCTGACGTTGAAATGGCCCTTAACGTATTGATCCCAAAGGCGCCAATGCTGGAACCGAATCAACCGTTCCTCCTTCCTGACCGCGGGAGAGGGGTTTCGACAAAGAGAATATAATCTTTTCGCCGTGTAACGAGAAATGAGATTTGATCCGGCAAATTGGGGAGACCCCTTGCCGCATTATCTCAACTCAACCTTGAGCGACTGAGCCGACATGTCCTTTACTGGTGATCTCGAACATCTGCCGATTGTGGATATCATCCAACTGCTCCACGCGACCCGGAAATCAGGCACCCTGACGGTCCGGAGTCGGAAAGGTGAGAGCCAGTTGGTCTTCAAGGATGGGTTCATCGTCAGCGCCAACCACCTGAACAACAGTGTCCGAATCGGCCAGGTCCTGACGAAAATGGACGCTATTTCATCCGAGCAACTTCAACAGACCCTGCTTGAACAGAAAGAGGCCGGAGACAATCGGAAACCTTTGATCGCCACCCTTTTGGAAAATGGCACGATTAACAAGGAAGTTGCCTATAAGGGTTTGGAAAACCTGATAGAGATGACCGTGGTAGATATCCTGACCTGGGACGGTGGGACCTTTGACTTGAGCGTCGACTCGGTCCAGGTCTCGGACGAGTACCGCTATTTCCCGGAGAAATTGCACCAGGAAATCAGCCTCGACACTCAGAATGTCCTGATGGATGCTCTGCGGATTTACGATGAGCAGAAACGTGACGGGCAACTCGAAGAGCAAACCTTTGACGAGGAACCAACGGAAACCGCCCCATTGAGCGGGAAACAGTCTCCCCCGGACATGAAAACCACCCTGGCTGCTTCCGACTCACCTGCAGCCGAATCGGAAGTATCCACGCAAATTTCTGCGGCGGATTTGGGGCTGGACAACCTTGACGAACTCGACAAAGTTGTTCCTGATGTATTCCAGGCGATCAAGGACACCGAAGTCCAGAACGAGCAGTTGGCCAAGATCCAACTGCTTCTGCCCGACCTGCCGGAGAAAGAGGCGCTCAGGTTTACCGAATTCCTCAGACGTTTTGGCCAGGAGCCGCCACCGGTGGCCGTTCCGTCCTCTATGGAGAACCAGAGTCAGGCTCTTGTTTTTTTCTCCCAGGACAAAATCCTGACCTACGCTTTGACATCCCTTTGCAAAAACAGCGGCTTACACGGTTTTACAACTGACGACATCAACGATCTGGAACCGATAGTTCAGCAATACCTTGAAAAAGAGATTGAACCGATTCTCGTCATTGACCGTTTCCCCGGGGCAATCCATGATCTGATTCACAAGATCAAGAGTGCCTTCCCTGCCCTTACGATCATCCAACTCGGAACGGCATCTGATTTTTCGGTCGCACTTCCGATGTTTCAATACGGAATCCGGTCCATTTTGCCGAGACCCGAGACTGCCCAAATCGACAACGACTTTGTCGATGAAATCATCCAGTTTCTCTCGACATTTTATGCTTATATTTTTTATTGTTTCTGTCAGAAGAACAGTCAGAACCTGAATAAAGTTAATGCTTTCATCACCGGCATGCGTAACCTCACCGGGGCTCCCGACGTCTCGCAAGCCCTGCTGCTCCAGGTTGGAGAATACTTTCCCAGATCCATTACATTTGTGATCGGGAAAGGCGAGGTCGTGGCCGAACGAGGGGTCGGCATCCTCCACGAAGGAGACATGCGGAAACCGACGTCGCTGCAGTTCCGCTTCCCCCTCGAGACATCGGAGCTGATGACACAAGTCATTAAGACTGAACAATTCTTTTTTGGCATGTGTGAAAATGATGGCCTGCACGATGAGTTGTTCAAGCTTATTGGTGCGCCCAAGGATGACCGCATCCTGTTGCTGCCGATGAAAAGCAACGGACGCGTTATTACATTAACCTATGGTGATTTCGGCGAGGAAGAGGCGGCACCGATCCAGGTGGACATCCTTGCCATCCTCGCCCACCAGGCGGGTTTGATCGTAGAGAACTCATTTTTCCAGAAGCAGTTAGAAAAAAAACAAAAATCATCGTAACCCGAATCTAGTTATGCGGTGAAAGGAATGATATGGATACAAAAACACTGAACCAGATCCTTGAAATCGCCTTTGAAAAACGTGTGTCGGATGTCCATTTCGAGGTGGACAATCCCCCGTTTTTCCGCGGTCGTGGCCAGTTGATTCGCTCCAAGCTGCCTCCCCTCAAACATGAGGACACAGAGTTTATCGCCAAACAGATTTTGGAGCAGAACAAAAAGGCCCTATCGGAAGACATCCACGAAGTTGACGCCTCCTATCAGATTGCCAACGGTGGCCGATTCCGCGTCAGCCTGTTCCGTCAGAGGGGGCACATCGGTATCGTGATGCGCGCCATTCCTCCGCATATCGGCAATTTTGAGGACTTGAACCTCCCACCGGTCCTCAGCGAAATCGTCAAGGCGCCAAACGGCCTGATCCTGGTCACCGGACCGACCGGCAACGGCAAGTCGACCACTCTCGCCTCGATGATCCGTTACATGAACCAAAAATACAGTTACAACATAATCACCATCGAGGACCCGATCGAGTTTCTTTTCACCTCTGAAAAAAGCTGCATCATTCAGCGGGAAGTCGGACTGGATACCTCCGGTTTCAACCCGGCTCTCAAGGCCGCCCTGCGGATGGACCCGGACGTTATCATGGTCGGGGAAATGCGTGACATGGAAACCATCGACGGCTGCATCAAGGCGGCGGAAACGGGCCACCTGGTCTTCTCGACTCTGCATACCCAGAACGCCGCTTCGACCATCAACCGGATTGTCGGCAATTTCCCGCCCGACTCCCAGGCGATCATCCGGCAAAGGCTTGCCGACATCCTGGTCGCGACTGTCTCTTTGAGGCTGGTCAAGGACAAAACAGGCGAGCATGTACTCCCGGTCGTCGAGGTGATGCGTTCCACGACCACCATTCGGGCCTGCATTCAGGATGGCCGTCTCGATGAAATCGAAGGGCACATTGAGAAAGGTCGCCAGCAGTATTCCATGCAGTCGATGGACCAACACCTGGTCCAACTCTGCAAACAGAAAATCATCACCATCGACGAAGCCAAGCGGGTCACCCATTCCATGGACCTGGAGCGGAAGTTGACCTTCACCTGAGTTGCGAAACATCAGATAACAAACGGGGCCGGAAACAATTCCGGCCCCGTTTGTTATTTTTTTTGGGGGGGGATTCAGCTAAAAAATGCCCGTCAGGCTCCCCTGACACCCACCATGAACTTCAGATAGCTCCCTTCCGGGAAGGTCACCGGGAATGGGAAGTCTGCCCCCTGGGACGTCTGGTGAATGATTCGAAGTTCTGTTCCGGCCTGCAGGGCTCCACGGCGCAACTCTTTGAGGTAATCGGCGGCACTCGTTTTCTGATGGTTCGAGGACGCGAACAACAGCCCGCCAGGTCGAAGCAGTCCGAGACTGGCGGCAATGATTGCCGATGTCCCTTTGCGAGTCGAGAACTTGCCTTTCTTCGTGGATGAAAATGATGGAGGATCGATGAATACAACGTCAAATTTCTCTTTTTCCACGGCCAACTGTTCCATCACCGCCAGGCAGTCGCCGACCTCGAAACGGTGCCGCTTCGGATTGATCCGGTTCAAGGAAAAATTCTCTCGGCTCCACTCCATGTAGCGGGTCGAGGCATCGACCGAAACGACCTGTCCCGCACCACCGACGGCAGCCGTCACCGAAAAAGCCCCGGTATATGAAAACAGGTTGAGAACCTTTTTCCCGGCGCAATGCCGCCGAAACAGGTCACGATTCTCCCGCTGGTCCAGAAACAGCCCGGTATGCAAGCCACTCTTCAAGTCGACCCAAAAGCGCAGATCCCGTTCAGCAACCTGCATCGGCTGTGGCGGTGAGTGGCCGAGCAGTAATTTCCCGTAATCCCGGTCCTCCCGTGATGTCTTCAGGTTGCGGGTTTGACGCGGGCGCGGTTTGTGCCAGACGCCTTTCGGGTTGAACTGTTGTTTCAGGCAGCCGACAACCGTTGGCAGATGTGGCAACCAACATTCCGAATAAGTCTGGACCAACAGGTAATCTCCATAGCGATCGACAACAAGACCGGGCAAGGCATCTCCCTCTGCGTTGACGATTCGATAAGCGTCAGTCTCATCTAAATCAAGGTGGCAGGAACGCAAGTCGATCGCAACCTGCAGGCGTTGACCCAACCAGTCGCTGTTGATCCTGACCTCCTCACGGTCGATCAGTCTGGCGACGACACGGTCCTGCGGATCGATCATGGCGGTCCCCAGGAACCGACCGTCTTCAGACTCGAGACCGGCCAGGTCACCAGACTTGATTCCCTTGGGCCAGCTTCTGGTATAGCGGTCCGCGATGACCCACGGATGTCCCAGGCCGAGCATACGGGTGGTATCGGGACCAACGGTCAACTTTGGAAATTTCATCATAGCCTCATCAATGTGAGAAATGGGGCAAACTGGCATATCCCCTCTTGGGCAAGGTGAGTTGACATGGTACATTGCCCCGCGACAGCCGTCTCGGCTGATTGTTCAGGAAGATATCACGCACGTGCGTGCAAAACCAGCCCCGGGAGCCGTCATGTCCGAGCAGAACAAAAGCGCCGGCGAGCAGTTTATCGAAACACTGATGCAGCAACTCGACCCGTCGAGCGAGCGGTATAAGATCCTGGCGACAGCCCGTCAGTTCAAATCCTCCTGGATATCTCTTGGGGAAGAGCTGCAACGGGTCAGACGGGAGTTGATGTTTACCGAATGGGGATATGAGAGTTTTGAAGACTACTGCCGGCATGAAATCAGAATTCGCAAACAGACCGCCGACAAGCTGACCCATGCCTTCGGATTCCTTGAGCGTCATGCTCCGGACGTTCTGCGGCAACCGAAAGCCCAACCCCTGCCTGACTATCGCTCGGTCGACTTCCTGCGTCGAGCGACCGAAGACGGGGGCTTCCCGCCCGAGGAGCTCGATGCTTTGCGGAATGCGGTTCTGACCGAGCATCGTCCCCTGCCGACGGTGCGCGACCGGTTTAACAACGTTGTCAGGAACCGGGAACAGCCGAATGAAACCCTCCTCCGACAGTTGCAGGCCGCCCTGTCGGCAGCCCGCAGACTTGAAAACGCCCTCGCTCCGTTTCCAGAAGAACGAGAAACAATTGGCGCGGAGCTCTCTTCCCTCACCGGCGATCTCGAACGACAGTTAGCCGAACTCCAGGACGAACCGACTCCTGATGCAGCGACCGACCAGTCGGAAGATGTTGCCAGTCAGAATTGAAAAAGCGGGGAAGTGAATCAATGACGACATCACTTCCCCGCTTACAATAACGCTCTTTAACCCTTTGCACCTTTAACGATTCTTCCAGACCGCCTGTCGTTTCTCGAGAAAAGCCGTCATCCCCTCTTTCTGGTCTTCGGTCGCAAAGCAGAGCCCGAACAGGTCCGCCTCGTATGCGAAGGCACGGGATGTTTCCATTTCCAGGCCGTTATCGACCGCTTCTTTGATCAACCGCACCGCCACCTGCGGTTTCCCGGCGATTTTTCCGGCCAGCTCCAGGGCGGCTTCCTGGAGGTCGGCAACCGGCACGACCTGGTTCACCAGGCCGAGGCGGCACGCCTGTTCCGCGTCAACCATATCTCCGGTCAACATTAATTCCTTCGCCTTACCCTTCCCGATCAAGCGCGGCAAACGTTGAGTCCCGCCCCATCCCGGCAGGATGCCGAGGTTGCTTTCGGGCTGGCCGAGCTTGGCCGAGTCGGCCGCAATACGCAAATCACAGGCCATGGCGAGTTCGCATCCACCGCCGAGAGCATACCCATTAATGGCGGCGATGCTGATTTTCGAGGAATTTTCGATCCGGTTGAACAATAATTGGGAACGCCGGGCGGCCGCACGAGCCTGCAGAGCATCCAGCGGGGCCATGACCGAGATGTCTCCCCCCGCGACAAAGGCTTTTTCCCCTGCCCCGGTAAAAATTACGACCTTGATGGTGTCATCCCCCTCGACATTGTCCATCAACGCCTCGAGATCTGCGATGGTCGCCTGGTTCAAGGCATTGAGCGCCTTGGGACGATTCACAGTGACACGTGCGATACCGTCGGTGATACCGACCTGAAGATTTTCGAATGTCATGGTTCTTCTCTCCTGATAAAGGGCGGTGATCGACTATTTATCGAGATTCACCACGATCCGACCATGAATCTTCCCCTTCAACATGGCTCCGACCTTCTCCTGCAGGTCGTCAAGACCGACCTCCTCGGTCAGCCCGTCGAGATTTTCAGGTTTCCACTCCGAGCCGAGTTTGGTCCAGACCTGTTTCCGGCGCACCATGGGACATGCGACGGAATCGATGCCGAGCAAAGAGACCCCGCGCAGAATAAAAGGGAAAACCGTAGTCTGCAGCTCCGGCGATCCAACCAGCCCGCAACAGGTGACCGTCCCCCCGTACCTCGTCGCTTTCAAGGCAGCGGAGAGCGTCAGCCCACCGACACAGTCGACGACCCCGGCCCATCGTTCGGAGAGCATCGGCCGTTCGGCCTTTTCGGTGACCGCGTCACGACTGATAACTTCTGCCGCACCGAGCCCGAGCAGGAAAGGATGTTGTTCCTCTTTCCCGGTCGAGGCGACCACCTTGAAACCTGCTTTGGCCAGGATCGCCACGGCGAGGGAGCCGACGCCGCCGGTCGCTCCGGTCACCAGGATTTCTCCCTGCTCCGGGACAACCCCGGCATCCAGCAAACCCTGGACCGAAAGTCCTGCGGTCAATCCTGCAGTACCGTAGATCATACTTTCTTGCTGGCTTAAGCCATCCGGCAGCGGCATGGCCCAGTCCGACGGGATGCGGATGTATTGACCAAAACCACCGGCGGTGTTCATGCCGAGATCGAATCCGGTCACCAGAACCTGCTGACCAACCTCGAAGCGCCCGTCCGTGCAAAGCGCCACTTCGCCGACTGCATCAATGCCGGGTGTGTGGGGATAATTTCTTGTCACTCCCTTGTTGCCAATGCAGGAGAGAGCATCCTTGAAATTCAATGATGAGTATCTCACCCGTACCAGCAGACTCCCCTCGGGCAGATCATCAACGCTCCGCTGTTGTACGCTGCTGTTATAAACTTTCGGCTCACTCTCTTCGATTCGGACTGCGCGAAACGTTTCGGCCATCATTGTCTCCTTTGCCTCGTTGTCAGGGATATTCAATTCGTCTCAATCATACCGTGAAGAATCAAAAATACGATTATCCTCCACCTCTGGGCCCGTTTATGCTATAAAATGAACATGTATCATCGATTTGGTCAAGTACCTACTTTTTTGTAAGCAGGTACCCTAAAGGTAACCACTATGAAAAATGAAGCGATTGATCCCAATTATCGTTGCCCCGTCACGGTCACGCTCGACATTATCGGCGGCAAATGGAAGGCTGTCATTCTTTGGCACCTCACCTTCAAGACCCTCAGGTTCTCCCAGTTGCGCCGGAGGCTCCCCGAAATCACCCAGAAAATGCTGACCCAACAGCTGCGCGAACTCGAGAATGATGGCATGGTCAACCGGAAAGTCTATGCCGAGGTCCCCCCCCGGGTCGAATATTCCCTGACAGAATCCGGAATGAGCCTGCAACCGATCCTGGCGCAAATGTGCGACTGGGGACGAGAACATTTAGAACAGCAGGAGATTGACGTTCCTGATTCCTGCAACCTGCTCCACGCCGAATCGAGATAGTCCATTCCTTGAATTTCCTTCGTCCGGCCAAAATCGATGAACCGGGTTGACCTTCCGCACGCGGCAGGCTAAATTCCATCACGAACAAACCCGGAACTCTTTTCATATGACCCCGTTACTCGAAGTTCGCAATCTCAAGACGTTCTTTTTCACCGATGGCGGCATCACCAAGGCCGTCGGAGGAATCGACTTTTCCATTCACCTGGGAGAAACCCTTGCCCTGGTCGGGGAATCGGGGTGCGGAAAATCGATGACCGCCCTCTCCCTGCTCCGCCTGGTGCCGAGTCCTGGAAGAATTGTTGAGGGTGAAATTCTTTTTAAAGGGGACGACCTGCTCAGACTTCCGCCGATCGAAATGCAGCGCATCCGCGGCAACCGGATAGCCATGATCTTCCAGGAGCCGATGACGTCACTTAACCCGGTTTTCAGGGTCGGAGACCAGATCGCCGAAGTCCTGCAGCTGCATCGCGGCCTCAATCAAGGAGCTATCGCCGAGCAGACGATTGAGCTGCTGCACCAGGTCGGTATCCCCGAACCGGAACTACGGTCCCGGGATTATCCGCATCAACTCTCGGGAGGAATGCGCCAGCGGGTTGTGATTGCGATGGCACTGGCCGGCAAGCCGCAGTTGCTGATCGCCGACGAGCCGACAACCGCTCTTGATGTCACGATCCAGGCCCAGATCATGGACCTGCTCGACCGGCTTCGCACCGAACGGAGCATGGCAACCCTGCTGATCAGTCATGACCTCGGCATTGTCGCTGAAAACGCCGACAAGGTTGCCATCATGTATGCCGGGCTGATCGTCGAGTCCGCCACCACCGAAGAGCTTTTCAACCACCCGCTGCACCCATACACCGAAGGTCTGCTTGCCTGCGTACCCAAACTTGGAGAGGAGAAAAAACGTCTCGCTCCGATCCCCGGGCAGGTTCCTTCGGCAGCTAATCTGCCAGCAGGTTGCAGCTTTCGCGAGCGATGTCCCTACGCTTTCAGCCCCTGCAGCAAAAAACAGCCGTCTCTGCAAGAAACATCCCCGGGGCACTTCGTCCGCTGCTGGAAATACCAATGAAACCGCTTCTCGAAGTCAGTTCACTCTCCAAGTCGTTTCAGGTCAAGGGACCCCTCGGTACCGGCCGGAAACAATTACTTGCCGTTGATCAGGTCTCCCTGCACCTTCACCAGGGGGAGACCCTTGGTCTGGTCGGAGAGTCGGGATGCGGCAAATCGACGACCGGCAAACTGATACTCCGCCTGATCGAACCGGACTCTGGCAGTATCCGCTTTGACGGGTCGGAGCTTTCCGGGATGAGCCAACGGCAGCTGCGTCCGTTAAGACGCGAGATGCAGATGGTATTCCAGGACCCCTTCTCATCGTTGAACCCACGGCTGAAGGTCGGGGAATTGATCGCCGAGCCCCTTCAGATCCACCGCCTGGCAAAGGGGGCCCAGCTTCGCAGTGAAACCATCAGGCTACTGAAAACCGTCGGTCTGGGAGAGGAGCACCTTGACCGTCTCCCCCATGAATTCAGCGGGGGACAACGACAGCGTATCGGCATTGCCCGGGCCTTGGCCGTCAAACCGAAGTTGATAGTCGCCGACGAACCGGTCTCGGCTCTCGATCTGTCAATCCAGGCCCAAGTGATCAACCTGATGCGGGATATTCAGCAGGAATTCGAACTGACCTACCTGTTTATTGCCCACGATCTCGCCGTGGTGCAGCACATCAGTAACCGGGTCGCGGTCATGTACCTCGGCAGGATTGTCGAACTGGCGGCGACGGACACCATCTACCGCGCGCCCCGACACCCCTACACCGAGGCGCTGCTGAATGCGGTCCCTGTGCCGAAACCGGGCAAGACCAGAAGACCACCGCTGGCGGGTGAAATCCCCTCCCCCCTCGAGCCTCCCTCCGGGTGTCATTTCCACCCCCGCTGTCCCTACGCCAAACAGGTCTGCCGTGAGCAGAGACCGGAATTGGTGGATATCGGGTCAGGCCATCTCTCCGCCTGCCATTTCCATGCAGAGGTGGGTCGCTTCCGTCGTTCCTGACCTGACCATTCAAAGAAGAAACCCTCCTTGACAATCTGTGCCCATATCGGCACAATATCGCAAGATCGCTCAATTTCATACATCATATGGTATACGCAATCCCTGAAGAGGCTGCATGGGACCGATCACAACCAGCAAAAAACTCTGCCGCAAATGCTACGCCTGCATCCGCAATTGCCCGGTCAAAGCGATTAAGGTTGAAGAAGAGTCGACTGAAGTCATCCACGACCGGTGTATCGGTTGCGGAAACTGCCTTCGCTCCTGCTCGCAGCAGGCAAAGCAGATTGCAGACTGTATCGCCGAAACGGAACAGATGCTGCGCGGAGATCATCCGGTTATCGCGGTTCTTGGATGCTCATTTCCTGCCTTCTTCAGCGATGTCACCCCCGGTCAACTCTCCACCGGACTGAAAAGGCTCGGCTTCGCCGAAGTCCACGAAGGGACCCAAGGAGTCGACCTGATCGCGGCCGACTATCAAAGCCTGATGGATGATCCGCCGAGCACGCCGCTGATTTCTACCCATTGCCCCTCAATCGTCGACCTGATCGAACGCCACCATCCCCAGCTGCTGAAACATCTGATGCCGGTCGTTTCACCGATGATCGCCATCGGCCGGTTCATCAAACAGAACTTCCCCGGCGAGGTTAAAGTCATCTATATCAGCTCCTGCATCGCCGGGAAATTCGAAACCATCTCCGAGCCTGTTGCCGGTGCCGTCGATACGGTGCTGACCTACCAGGAATTGAGCCTGATGTTTCGCAATCGCAGCATCGAGTTGAAACGGCTCACTGAAACGAACCTGGACGGTATACCCCCGCGGGAGGGACGCATTTTTCCCGTCGCCGGAGGGCCTCTGCGCGCGCTCGGCGTAAAACACGACCTCTCTGATGTCGCCTTCATTTCCACGGAAGGCGAATCGAATGTCCTTGAAGTAATTCACGACCTGGCTGCAGGCCGAATCCAACCCCGCGTTGTCGACCTCTGCTTCTGCACAGGGGGTTGCATCGGTGGACCCGGCAAGAACAATCGCCTTACAACCTTCTCCAAACGCAACCTTATCTGTTCTTACGATAAAAACCCGACAGCCACCTACGTCACAGCCGAACATTATCGCCGACCGGAGCGCCCTTCATCAACCCGGCGAACATTCAACAATAAACTACATCGCTTGCCGCAACCGAGCGGGGACAGCATCCGGCGCATCCTGAATGCCACCAACAAGCATCGGCAGCAGGACGAATTGAATTGCGGTGCCTGCGGCTATCCGACATGTCGTGAACATGCCGTCGCCACTTACCAGGGACTGGCTGAAATACCGATGTGCCTCCCCCACCTCATCACCGACCTCGAAGCAGACCGGACCAGCCTGGCCCAGAAATACGAACTGGCCCGTCGCATGCTCGACCAGGAGGTCGGTGACGCAACGATTATCGGTGACGACCCGAGAACCAAGGAGGTGCTGAACCTTATCCGCCAGGTCGGACCGACTCCGACCACGGTCCTTATCCGCGGCGAAAGCGGAACCGGCAAGGAGTTAACGGCCCGCGCTATCCATGACCACAGCCACCGGGCCGACAAACCGTTGGTCACCGTTAACTGCACCACCTTGACGGACAGTCTGCTGGAGAGTGAACTTTTCGGCCATCGAAAAGGAGCGTTCACCGGGGCAATGGCCGACAAAAAAGGCCTGTTCGAGGCGGCCAATGGAGGGACGATCTTTCTCGACGAGATCGGGGACATCACCCCCAAGCTCCAGGCTGAACTGCTTCGGGTCCTGGACAACGGCGAGATACGCAGGGTGGGCGATAATTCGCCACGAAAGGTCGATGTGCGGCTGATTGCCGCCACCAACAAGAACCTCGAAGAGGGGGTCCGCAGTGATTGGTTCCGCGAAGACCTCTTTTACCGCCTCAACGTATTCAGCCTGCATATTCCACCATTACGCAACCGGCTGGAATCGTTGCCGGAGTTGATCAATCATTTCCTGGCACGGGTCAGCCGCCGGCTCAACAAAACCCTCCTCGGCATCGATGAGCAGGCCAGGGATGCGATGTTGCGCTACCACTGGCCCGGCAACATCCGCGAGCTACAGAACATCATTGAACGCGCTGCGGTTTTGAGTCGCGACGACATAATCCGTCTCGAAAACCTGCCTGTCATCTTTTCAGAACTGCGCAAGCCTGAACGCCCCACGGATGGAGCGAGCGCGTTCAAAGGGCAACGGGATCGTCAGCTGGGCCAAATCGAGACCAACCTGCTCCGCCGCTACCTGGAAGAGACCGGCGGCAACGTTACGGAAGCTGCCAGAAGGGCCGAAATACCCCGGCGAACCTTCTATCGCCTCCTGAACCGGCACGGCCTGCAGAGTCGCGATTTCAAAATTTCAAATTAAGGATGGGCTCAATCTTGCAGATCCCATCCGAACCAACCTTCAAGCATCAAAAAGATTTTCGTCTTGGACCACACGGTGCTGTCCCCCCTGTAACCGTGCCAAACATGACACATTATTGACTGATAGCGTGCCACCACGGTCTCACCCGTCAGACGGCATAAATTTTGGGCCAAGAGCTCGATTTTGCCTATCGGCAAACCTCAGTGTGTCACCTCTGACACACTCTTGATTGCCCCAGCGTCCGGATCCTCGTGCCACGAATCCTGCCATAGCTTGCAAAAATGCCCCGTCCACCTTTCTGCAGAGCTCAAATTAAAAATGGCACGCCGCTTGCTTAATGAAAGGGCTACATGTTGGGGAAACACACCTTTTCAAAGGCTCATACCCCTGTTTGCGCCGCACCGGGTTCTCTCTCCCCCGGGCGGCGTTTTTTTTTGCTCATCCAAGAAACATCGGTTATGATGAGGCCATTCTATTTATTTGATTTCAATTACCGACATGACACCTGCCACTGAAAAACTCGGCTTGAGAACTCTTGAAGATATCAGCACCCTGATTCTTCAATCCCATGACCTGCTCGAAACTCTGAACAATATCGCTACCCTCGTTGCCCAACGAATGGGAACCGAGGTCTGCACCATCTATCTCCTGGAAGATGACGGTGTCACTCTTCGCCTGCGTGCCAGCGAAGGTCTTGCCCCTGAGGCGGTTGGTCGCATCTCCATGAAGCTGGGCGAGGGGCTCATCGGTCTCGCCGCTGAAGAAAGACGTGTTGTTTCAATCCAGGAACCGCAAAACCATCCCCGGTTCAAATACTTCGCCGAAACCGGCGAAGAACAATACCATTCGTTCCTCTGTATTCCGCTCTATGACAGGCGTGAACCGATCGGCGTCATCGCCATCCAGACCCTCGATCCCCGCGAATTCTCCGCGGCAGAGATCAGCGCCCTGTCGACCATCGCCTTCCAAATCTCCTCCATCGTCGTGAACGCCCGTCTGCTCGACTCGATCCGCCAACGTGATCCGGGCCTGGCCGCGATGATTGAGGATCCGACGGTCGAGAATAATCATCATGACAGCAGTCCGGTGGTTCTTCGCGGCAAAGTCGCCTACCCCGGCGTGGTCATGGGGGCAGCCCAGGTCATGGACGAACGGCTCGGTTTTGCCGACATCCTAGATGAGAAAAACGTCGACCTCCTCCAGCAGAGCAAGAACCTTGACGAAGCCCTCGAGAAAACCCGCATTCAAACTCTCTACCTGGAGCGGCGGGTTGCCGAAAAACTCTCCGAGGATGACGCCTCGATCTTCCACACCCACCTGATGATCCTTGAGGACAGATCGTTCCTTGACAAACTGCACCGGATGATCGACACGGGTCATACGGCTGCGTATGCCCTGAAAAGAGTTGTCGGGGACTACCTCGAGGCCTTCAGGCACATGGACGACCCTTACCTGCGCGAACGCGCTGCCGACATGGACGATATCGGTCGGCGCATCCTGTCCAACCTGGTCGGACAGGGCGAGCAGACACTCCACCTGAAACATCCGGGGATTCTGGTTGCAAAAGAGATCCTGCCGTCAGACATGGCCATGCTCGATCACGAACAGATTCTCGGTATCGTCACCGAGTCGGGGGAGCGGAATTCTCACGCCGTCATCATGGCCAAGTCCCTCGGGATTCCCGCCCTGGTCGACATCAAAGGAGTGGTCAAGGCCGTCGATACAGACGACAACGTCGTTATCGATGCCAATTCGGGAGCGTTCTATATCCGGCCCTCTACTCCGATCTGCGAGGAATATGAGCGACTGGTCGCCGATATCGACAGAGACCACGATCGCCTCGCCGCCCTGCACGACAAACCGGCCCTGACGCGGGACGGCGTCCGCCTCACCCTGCGTGCCAATATAGGCTTGCTCAGTGACATCAACATCGCGCGCCGACACGCCGCCGAAGGTGTCGGACTTTACCGGACCGAGTTTCCCTATATGGCTCGCGGCCGCTTCCCGGACCGGGAAGACCAGTACCAGCTTTACCAGCAAGTCGTCGAGGGCTTTGCAGGGCACCCGGTCACCATTCGCACCCTCGACATTGGCGGAGACAAGGCCCTGCCTTATTTCGCGCCGCCCAAAGAGGACAACCCTTTCCTCGGCTGGCGTTCGGTCCGGGTGTCTCTCGACACACCTGATATTTTCAACACCCAGATCGAAGCGATCCTCCTCGCTTCCCGCCATGGTCGGGTTAAACTGCTTTTCCCGATGATCTCGACCATGGAGGAAGTCCTGACCTGCCGAAGCATGGTGGATAAAGCCCGAGAATCACTGCGCAAGGAGGGGTTCGACATCCCCGACCAGGTTGAAATCGGGATCATGGTCGAGGTTCCGGCGACGGTTCTGATTGCCGAAGAGCTAGCAGCCCAGGTCGATTTTTTCGCCCTCGGCACCAACGATCTCGTGCAATACCTGCTTGCAGCGGATCGCAATAACCCCCTGGTCAACCGTTACTACGACTCATTGCACCCGGCGATCATCCGGGTCATATCCAGCATGGTCAAGCTGACCAACCGGACCGGCACCGGCCTCTGCATTTGTGGTGAAATGGCGACGGACAGGCTCAATTTGTTGGCCCTGATCGGCCTGGGTGTCCGGGAATTCTCCATGCCGGCCCCGTTCATCCCCGGCACCAAGGAGTTTGTCAGCGCCGTTTCCGTGGCGGAGGCAAGCATCGTCGCCGACAAGATCCTCCGCTGCAGCGACAGCGGCTCGATTCGAAATCATCTTTTGACCGCCCTTAACAAGCTCGATCTCGCCTGAGCCCTGTCATCGTATCGATGCGCACCGTCCTGAGCACGATTCACAGCAAGTATATCCATCCGAGCCTCGCCCTCCCCTACCTCGCCGCCTTCTGCAAAGATGCCTGCGGTGAGGTGTCGATCCGTGAATTCACCCTACAGGAACCGAAACCGAACATTCTCGCCCGACTGCTCGCGGAGAACCCTGACAACGTCGGCTTTTCGGTCTACCTCTGGAACCGGGTCATGACCCTCGAATTAGTCGATGCCCTTCACGCGGCCCGTCCCGACTTGCGTATCATCATTGGTGGCCCGGAAGTCTCTTTCGACGACGAAGCCCTGTTCGTCCGCCACCCTGGCCTGACCGCCCTGGTTAGCGGCGAAGGTGAAGAGCCTCTGTCAAACCTCCTGCGTGCCTGGTCTGCCGGTCGCCATCCCGACGACCTGACCGGCCTGATTCTCAGGCTCGACGATAACGTCCTGACCGGCCCGGACCCTCGTCCGCTCAACACCCTGGATGATATTCCATCACCGTTTCGACAAGGCGGGATCGACCTCAACCGCGGCTATGTCTATTACGAAACAAGCCGAGGCTGCCCGTTCCAATGTGCTTTCTGTCTCAGCGCCCGGGACAATCGGGTTCGAAGCTTTTCCATGGAGCGGATCGAGCATGACCTCCTCTGGTTGATGGAACGCGGCGTGTCACAGGTCAAGCTGATTGACCGCACTTTCAACTACAATCGGGAGCGGGCAAGAACGATTTTCTCACTGATCCTCAAACACAACCGCCAGACCCGATTTCATTTCGAAATCGCTGCCGACCTGCTCGATGAAGAAACCCTCCTGCTGCTTGAGAAGGTTCCCGAGGGGATGTTTCAATTCGAAATCGGTGTCCAGTCGACCGCCCCGCAGACACTCGACAGGATCAATCGTTCGGTCGATTTGGGCAAATTATACGGCAATATCAGCGCCCTTCAGCAACGGACCGGGGTGCATCTGCACCTCGACCTCGTTTCAGGCCTGCCAGGAGATACGTACCAGCAGGTCCTGAGCGGCATTGACCGCCTGCTCGAACTGAAGCCGGACCACCTTCAGCTTGAGCCCGTCAAATTAATTCCCGGCTCACCGTTGCGTGAAAAAGCAAACCAGTTTCGCCTCAGCCATGATCCGAATCCGCCCTACTCGGTTCTGCACACACCGGAGATCGACTTTGCGTCCCTGGAGCGGTTACGCACCATCAGCCGGTTACTCGACCTGACCTGGAATGCCGGCAGATTTGCAACCCTCTTCTCCACGCTAAGGCGACTCGCCCCCCTCTCCGAACACCTTGACAGCCTGGTCGACTTCATCGAGCAGCGGGATTTGCTGCGCCATCCGATCAACCAGAGTGAATTGTTCACCCTGGTTTGGGACTGGCTTCGGGGCAGTTTCCCCGAAACCACACTGCCACGGCTGCGTGACTCCCTCGGCCGGGACTTCGCCCTCGCCGAGAGGGTCTTGCCGAATCGAATTCCTCCGTTTTTACAGGGAGAATTTACCAACGAAGAACTCGAAAGTGTCAGCCGCCGGGTCGACGAAAGACGGTCCGAATTGCGCGGCACAGGTGTCAAAGTTCAATATTTTGCCACCACCTTCAGTGCTCTCCCGCCGACACCTGGGCGGCAAACCAGGATCTTTTTCTACCTTCACCGAAGTGGGCAGGGTCTTGAAATCGAAGAGCACATTCTCCACCCTTGAACACGACTTGCATTCATTACGATTAAGTTTAGTCTTTATGCATAGTTTGCCTATCCCCGTTCGCCCTCGCTGCGAAAACCGGCTGTACATCCGGGATAAGAAAATACAGTAACGCAGAAATCAAACAGCCTGGTCAGACATCTCACAATTACGTACTTCATGTGGTCCCTGTTCGGGGTCCTGATCATGAGTCTCGGGATCTACTCCCTGGCCCACTCGCCCGCCAGATCGTTATGGCTCACGGCGGCAGCATCTGGCTTGAAACAGAGCCCGAATCCGGCACCCGTGTTCACTTCACCATTCCGCTGGTGCCAAACCCCAAAGAGCTGACAACCTGATCAGCGACCTTCTTTCCTCCGTACCGTAACCGTCTCGCCGGAAATCCCCCAGTTATCGGTCTCGACCTCGTCAATCACCACGACAGTCGTCGCCGGGTTCTTCCCGAGAACATCGACCAGCAGTTGCGTCGCCCCGGCAATCAGCTGTCGTTTCTGCTCCGGGGTGACTCCATCGCGGGTGATTCGGATATTGATGTATGGCATCTCTATTATCCTTTCAAACGAATGAGTTGCCGATCATGCCTTCGACCCAGGCAGACGAGTGCGAGTATGGCCCCCGCCAGGGCCAAAGCCATGTCGGACTGGGTATCCCAGGCATATCCCTGAGTACCGAGGAACGCTTCAGCCGATTGCCCGGTCAATACCGCAACCCACCACTCGATCAGTTCGTAAAATGCACTGATGCCAAGACAAAGGGATACAATCAAGAAATCACGCCAACCGGCGCCGTTGATAATGTTACGACGTATGACGATCTCTCGCGCGACCATCGCGGGAACAAACCCCTGGGCGAAATGACCTAGCTTGTCATAGTTGTTGCGGGACCATCCGAACCATTCGCTGATCCGGTCAAACAGCGGAACTTCAGCGTAGGTGTAGTGTCCCCCGACCATGAGGATGACGCAATGACCCAGGATCAGCAGGTAGAGCAGCGGTGTCAGAGGAAATTTCTTAATAGTCAGAGCCAATAACAGGCCACCGACCAGGGCCGGCAAGACCTCGAGGAACCAGATAAAGAGATCCTTCGGATAAGTGACCGACCAGACCAGAACGGTCATGTAAGTAGCAACCCAGAGAATTCGCATCATCGTGCCACCCTGACTGTCAATGGATCACCTTTGTTCCGGACAAGCAACACCCTGAAATCAGCATACCATTCACCGTGACACCCGCACGGAACTCTTGACACCTGCGATACAAACTGATACTTAATTGCACCTGCAAAATGATCGGGATCCAGCTTGAATCGGTCTCGATACCAGTTAAAATCAGTTGGCTTGCCGAAGTGATGGAATTGGTAGACATGACGGTCTCAAAAACCGTTGCACTCCGTGCGTGCCGGTTCGACTCCGGCCTTCGGCACCATTACCCCTAAAAGCCTCCGAGAAATCGGGGGTTTTTTTATTGTCCAAAGAAGGCCAATACGTCCCAAAGAAGTATTGTAAGTAGTTGTTTTACTTATTTTATATTGACTTTTCCTTCCTTACCAGCTACCCTTTAAACATCAAAAAGTTGTCCATGGACGTCCTCACCCGTCCAACTGAAGCCACGATTTTTGACGGTATTTTT
>PKUA01000045.1 GCA_002868905.1 Desulfuromonas sp. | reverse complement strand
GTCTACAGTGTCAATGAGTCGGTCGCCATCAGCCGTTCGCGTGACAAGTTGCGCAGCCTGCAGCTGCTCGCCCGCAAAGGGGTCGGCCTGCCGGTGACCGGATTTGCCCATTCGACCAAGTACACCGGCGACCTGATCGACCTGGTCGGCGGCGCTCCGCTGGTGGTCAAGCTGCTCGAAGGGACGCAGGGGATCGGCGTAGTCCTGACCGAGAATCAGAACGCCGCAGAGAGCGTCATCGAGGCATTCCGCGGCCTCGACGCGCATTTTCTGGTTCAGGAGTTCATCAAGGAGGCGAAGGGGGCTGATCTGCGCTGCTTCGTGATCGGTGACAAGGTGGTGGCGGCGATGAGGCGCCAGGGGAAAGAGGGTGAGTTCCGTTCCAACATCCATCGGGGAGGCAAGGCCGAAGCGGTCAGGCTGACACCGGAAGAACGCTCGACGGCGGTCCGCTCAGCGCGGATTATGGGTCTGAACGTTGCCGGGGTCGATATTCTTCGCTCCAACCACGGTCCGGTGGTGATGGAAGTCAATTCCTCACCCGGCCTGGAGGGGATTGAAAACTTCACCGGCAAGGATGTCTCCAAAACCATCATCGAGTTCATCGAAAGACAGGCCAAGCCGGGGAAAACCAAGACACGCGGCAGCGGATGAAACAGAGATCACCGTACATATTTGCCGGGCAAACGATCCCACCGGGTGGTTGCGCCGCTATCGATCTGCCGATGGCCAAGCTCTACACCCATACCGAAGTGCATTTGCCGGTCCATATTGTCCATGGCCAGCGCTCGGGCCCGACCCTGTTCGTCAGCGCCGCGATCCACGGCGATGAAATCAACGGAGTCGAAATCATCCGGCGGCTGCTTCAGCACAAGTCTCTGCAGAAACTGCGCGGGACCTTGCTGGCGGTACCGGTCGTCAACCCGTACGGTTTCATCTCCCGCTCCCGCTACCTGCCGGATCGGCGTGACCTGAACCGATCGTTCCCCGGCTCGCCCAAGGGTTCCCTCGCCTCCCGGCTCGCCCATCTTTTCATGGAGCAGATCGTCAGCCGGGCCGATTTCGCCATCGATATCCATACCGGCTCGAACTTTCGGACCAACCTGCCGCAGATCCGCGCTTGTTGCAGCGATACCGGGACTTTTGATCTGGCCATGGCTTTCGGTGCGCCGCTGGTGATCGATTCCGATCTGCGGGACGGGTCCCTGCGGGCTGCCGTTGCGGAGCGGGACGTGCCGATCCTGCTCTACGAGGCGGGCGAGGCGCTCTACTTCAACGAGGTCGCGATTCGGACCGGTGTGCGTGGCATTATCAACGTGATGCGGACCATCGGCATGCTGCCGAAACAGAGATCCGGTCGCAGGCTTGAGCCGTTGCTGGCCCGCAGCACCAGCTGGGTCAGGGCCTCAAGCAGCGGCGTGTTGAACAAGAAGGTCGGGCTCGGCAGCCAGGTTCGGCGCGGTGAAGTTCTCGGTGTGATCAGTGATCCGCTCGGCGGAGAGGTGGCGCAAGTCGTGGCGCCGACGGCCGGGGTGGTCCTCGGCCAGCTCAACCTGCCGTTGATCTACGAGGGGGACGCCCTGTTCAACCTGGCGCGGATTGACGGCATGGAGGACGACGCTACCTTGATGGACGATCACATGTCCGAGTTGACGACGGACGATTTTGCCCTGGAACGCTAGCAGGCATGTCATCGAGCGTTTCATGTTGATACGGGGGAGACAATCATGTCGTTGCTGGAAGAGTCGAAGCAGGGAGTTCAGTCGCTGTTGAAGGAGTCGACCCGGAGCGTGCAGTCCCTGCTGCGGATTCGCGCCAAGGAAGTCGGCCTCCCTCCTGGAACCCTGGTGCATGTCGGCGGCCGCAAGATGGAGCAGCCGGTCCTTTCGTTTTTCGACTATGACCCCGTGCATCTTGACATTCAAGAGAACGTTTCCTTCGAGAGCTGTCTCCAGCTCAAGGAGAGTTCCACGGTCAGCTGGATCAACCTCGACGGTATTCACGACATCCCGCTGATCGAGAAGTTCGGCAGCGAATTCGGCATCCATCCTCTCGCCCTGGAGGACATTCTCAATACCGAGCATCGACCGAAAATCGAGGATTTCGAAGATTTCTCCCTGATTATCCTGAAAATGCTGCAGTTCAATGAAACCTCGGGCGAAATTGAAACGGAACAGGTCAGTCTGCTGCTCAGCAAAAGGTATGTCCTGTCGTTCCAGGAGCGTCCCGGCGACGTGTTCGACGGCCTGCGCGACCGCCTGCAGCGGAGCAACGGGCGAATTCGCCAGCGCGGGACCGACTACCTCGCCTATGCTTTGCTCGACTCCATCGTCGACAGTTATTTCCATATCCTCGAAAAGGTCGGTGACCGGCTCGCCCTGCTGGAGGAGCAGGTCAGTGTGCGGCCCGACCAGGAATGTATGCAGCAGATCCACCGCTACAAGTCGGAACTGATCAAGTTGCGCAAGTCGATTTGGCCACTGCGCGATGTGATCAGCGAGCTGCAGCGGGGGGAGTCCGGTTTGATCGCGGAGTCGACCTCCCTCTATCTGCGTGACCTTTACGATCACACCATCCAGGTGCTCGACACGGTGGAAATTTTTCGCGACACCGTCTCCGGTCTGCTCGATCTTTACCTCTCAAGTATCAGCCAGCGGATGAACGAGGTGATGCAGGTCCTGACCATTATGGCGACTATTTTCATCCCCTTGACCTTCATAGCCGGGATCTACGGCATGAACTTTGAGTATATGCCCGAGCTGAAATGGCGCTGGGGTTATCCCGCGGTCTGGGGATTGATGGGGGGGTGCCTGCTCGGCATGCTGATTTATTTCAAGAGGAAGAAATGGTTCTGAGAACTTTGCTACTGATTTGGGCCAGCGCGCTTCTGCTTCTGCTGCCGCCGCAAGTCCTCGCTGCCGATGAGCCCCCGGATTACCCGGGGATCGGGGAGTTGATCCCGGCGGCCGGTGAAGTCGACCTCCTGGCCGGGCAGGCCGAGCAACGCATCGAAGCTCTGTCAGAAACCGATAGCTTCGAGCATGCCCTGCAGCGAGTCGAAAAGTCTCCTTTTGCCAAACGACGTCTGAACCGGGAGGACGGCGCAAAACTCTCAGCCTATCTCGATCAGCAACAGGCCGACCGCGCCCGGCTCGACCAGGTTCTGCAGACGGTTCGCAAGCTTCAGGAGCGGTTGACCCAGCGGTTAGCCAGGCTGGGAGAGATCAAGCAGGAGTGGGAAAAGCGAAAAAGATTTTGGCGTGGCTGGCAGCATGAATTGCAACAATCGGATATGGAGGTCCCGGCGGAGATTTTTCCGAAAACCTGGTCTCGGATCGAATCGGTCATCCGTCAGGTTCGCCAGGCGGAAACACCACTGCTGACCCAGCAGGCGAGACTTTCCCGTCTGGCGGAGTTGATTCAGGAACAGATTCAGCAACTCGATGCCCTGTTCGAGCGAACCCGCCGGGAGATGTTCCAGAAAGGGAGAGATTCTCTTTTCTCAGCTGAATTCTGGCGGCAGTTTTCTCCTGAGTTGTGGCAGCAGGTTCCGGGACAGGTGCGTCGTAATCTGCAGGGTGGGGGCGAGTTTCTTCAGCAAAACAGTTTGTTGGTGCTGTTCGAGCTGCTGGCCGGATTTTTTCTGACATTTTCGATCCGTCGTTACCGGTATCAGCTCGAGGAAACCAGCCAGTGGCAGTTTATCTGTCGTCACCCTTGGGCGACCGGTCTGTTTGTCGCTGCGATACTGGCTGGGTTTCTGAGCCCGTCACCGCCGCCGGTTGTTTATCTCGCCCAAGCCGGAATCGGGGTCGGGAGCGCCGCTGTGTTGGTGGCCGGAATGTCAGCCAACCCCCGGCGTGGTCTGATGGTCTCCGTTCTGGCCGCCATGTTTGTTGTTTCGCTCGCGCTCAGGATGATCGATCTTCAGCTGCCACTCTACCGGCTCTACCTGACCCTCGTCACCCTGTTTCTGTTGCCGCTCCTGGTCATGGTCGCGCGGTACAATCATCGCGCTCGCGAGAAACAGCTCACCTGGTTCACGGTGACCTTGCGAATCGGCGCCGCTTTGACCCTGGTGGTTCTGACCGCCAATATTGCAGGTTACGTCAAGTTTTCGCTGCAGCTTCTCGATACAGCGGTCGAGTCGGTCTTCGTTGGGGTTTTCACTTATATGTTTCAACGGCTGGCGGCTGGTGGCATTTCGTATCTGATCGATTTGCCCACTCTGCGGAAACGACGTTTTTTCCGTCAGTCCGGAGCCTCGCTGAAGAAGCGGTTGCATCGACTGGTTCTGGTCCTGACGGTCGGGTATGCAGCTCTTTTCCTGCTGCAGAGTTGGGGACTGTTTCATTCGGTCGGCCTGGCCTGGGAGACCATCACCGGGCTCGGATTCGGGGTCGGCGAATTTCGCTTGACCGTTGGCATGCTTGTTTCGGCCGTCCTTGCGCTCTACCTGACCCTTGAGGCCTCATGGTTGGTGCAGGGGCTGGTCGACCAGCAGGTTTTGGCTCGGCGAGATGTCGACCGGGGGGTGCGCGACGCTTTCAAAAAACTTCTGCACTACGGTTTGGTGCTGCTCGGCCTGCTGTTTGCCCTCGGCCTGCTAGGCGTTGAGTTGCAGCATTTCGTGGTGGTGGCAGGTGCCTTCGGTGTCGGGATTGGTTTCGGCCTGCAGGATATCGTCAACAACTTCCTCTCCGGTATCATCCTCCTGTTCGAACGTCCGATCAAGGTCGGTGACGGAGTGCTGATCGACGGGGAGTACGGTGTCGTCCAGAAGATCGGTCTGCGGTCAACCGTGGTCGAGACCCTCGATCAGTCGGAGCTGATCGTGCCGAATTCCCAGATTATCTCGCAGAAACTGACCAACTGGACTTTGAGCACCCGACGGGTGCGGGTCGTGGTGCCGGTCGGAGTTGCCTACGGCAGTGATGTTCCCCTGGTGTTGCGGATTTTGATCGAGGCCGGAGAAAAACACGCCGATGTGCTGGAAGAACCGGCACCATCTCCCATCTTTGCCGGGTTTGGTGACAGCTCCCTCGATTTCGAGCTGAGGGTCTGGATCGCGGATGTCGACAAACGCCCACGGGTCAAGAGTGAACTGCTGCAATACATCGATCAGCAGTTTCGCGAAGAAGGTGTGGAAATCCCCTTCCCGCAACGCGATCTCCATCTCCGTTCGGTCGACGGGGAGATTCTTGAGAGACTGCCCGAGTAGGTTTGGCAGAATCAGGTCGGATACGGTTCGGGGATCAGCGGATGTCCTGCTTGCAGCGGGGGCAGGCGGCTTTTTCCCGGTCCTCGATGATGATATAGCCACTGTGGCCACATTTGTGGCAGGTAACGAAACGCTTTTTACCGCTCATGCCGTTGTCTCTCCGGTTTGATGGCAGGTTTTCATTAAGTCGTGACCCGGTTGACCTGCTTGAGATCGGTCAGGCCGAGGAAAATTTTCTGGATGCCGTCCTGGCGCAACGTGGCCATCCCTTCTGCAATGGCGATTTTTCTGAGTTCATCCACCCCCAGGTTCAGCTTGATTGCTTTCCGGAT
The DNA here is from genome assembly GCA_002868905.1 of Desulfuromonas sp. Lineage (GTDB taxonomy): Bacteria > Desulfobacterota > Desulfuromonadia > Desulfuromonadales > Geothermobacteraceae > BM304. The sequence continues at coordinate 19,437 of PKUA01000045.1, read as the reverse complement.
CGCCTGGGAATTGCATAGCAGTTCGTGAACGGCCATTCGGCCCCTGTATCCGCTCTCATCGCAGGCGGGGCAGCCGGTCGCTCGCATCAGGACCAGTTTGTTGGAATATTCCGGCAGTTCGTTCTCGTTGAACTTTTTCGAACCGTAAATGTCGACCAGTTCCTCGTATTCAGCCAGGGTCGGATTGTATGGCTGCTTGCACTTGTTGCAGAGGGTCCGGATCAGGCGCTGGGCCAGGATGCCGAGCAGGGCGTCGGCGAAGTTGTAGGGATCGACCCCCATTTCGATCAGGCGGACCACCGTCTCCGGGGCGTTGTTGGTGTGCAGGGTGCTGAAGACCAGGTGCCCGGTCAACGAGGCTTCGATGGCGGTCTTGGCCGTGGTCGAGTCGCGCATTTCACCGATCATGATAACGTCCGGGTCCGAACGGAGAAAGGAGCGGAGGGCGACATCGAAGGTGAAGCCGATCTTGGGGTGGACCTGGACCTGGCGCAGACCATCCTGGACGATCTCCACCGGGTCCTCGGCGGTCCAGATCTTCTTCTCGCTGTCGTTGATGTTGGCCAGGGCCGAGTGGAGGCTGGTGGTTTTGCCCGAACCGGTCGGGCCGGCGCAGAGAACAATGCCGTGTGGTTTCTGTGTGAGCTGCCGGAATTTCTTGAGATTCGACTCGGAAAAGCCGACCTGTTCCAACGGCAGAACCTGGGACGAGGTGAGAACACGCAGCACCGCGTCCTCCTGGCCGCCGATGGTCGGCATGATTTCGACCCGGTACTCGATTCTTTCCCTGCCATGCTTCAACATGATTTTGCCGGTTTGCGGTCGCCGCCGCTCGGCGATATCAAGCTTGGCGATGATCTTGACGCGGGAGATGATCGCCGCCTTGTAGTTGCCCGAAATCTGGTGCATCGTGTAGCAGATACCGTCTTTTCGGTAACGGATTCGCATCGGCTGCGGCCCGAGTCCCGGCTCGAAGTGGATGTCGGAGACGTCTCCCCGGTAGGCATTGATCAACACCTTGTTGACCAGGTTGATCACCTTGGAGTCCGACTCGGTGACCCGTTCGGCTTCAGACTCCTCATGGACGACATCGACCTCTTCGGTAAACTCGTCGATCAAGCCGTCCAGGGAGGTCTCCTTGCCGCCGAACAGGGTCTCGATCTTCTGTCTGATCTGTCCGGCGCCCGCCACGACCAACTCGATCTCGGTGTTGGTGACAAAGCGCAGGTTCTCGCTGATGGTCGGGTCGGTCGGGGTGGATGTGGCGATGACCAGGCAACGGCCGCGGAGTTCGACCGGCAACACCTGCATCCGTTCGATCGTCTCCGGCGGCAGCTTGCTCAACGCGTCCTGGGTCGGAGTGACTGAATCCAGGTCGACGAGACGGAGGTTGAATTTCTGGGCCAGAGCGGTCAGGAGCTGGTCTTCAGAGATCAGTCCTCTCTCCAGCAGAATGGTGCCGATCCGCTTCCGCTTGCCGTTCGACTGGTCGGCCAGGGCGTCTTCAACCTGTTTCTGGGTCACCAGGCCCGCCTCGATCAGGATGTCCCCCACCTTGATCTGCCCTTGCCGGTTCAGCCGGTGGGAGCGATGGATGGTCTGATCGACTTTCGCCTGGGGGATCTTGGTCTTTTCGGAGATGATTTCACCGACCAGGCGGGTGCGCAGGTTCTCCTGGTCCTGGAGGGCGTTTTCAAGATCATCTTGGTCGATCATCCCCTTCTGCTGCAGGACGGCACCGATCGGTTGTTCTTGACCGTTAGTCCGGATGCCCCGGTAGTTGAAAAAAATCTTTGTGAAATCGGCATGCTCATCAATCGGGTAAGCAAAAAAACCGCGAGAAAACTTTTCACCGATCGATTGGCGGATGTGGAATGTCTCACCATGGATGGTGGTGATGTCTTCGAAGAACTGGATTTCATCGTCGGTGTCACCGACGTCGGGTTTGCCGAGAAATTTGATGTAGCAGACCTCTTCCAGGGCGATTGGCACGCGGCCTTTCGTTTTGGCGCTTGCCAGTTCGAGTCGCTCAGCCGTCGGGTTGAAGCTCTCGGCCGTGAAGCCGAAGTCGTCACTGCCGTTGCGGAGTTTGATATAAAGTTTGTTGTCCATTTCTCTGACTCTCCCCCTCCCGTGACCGGTTACTTAGGTCCCGCTACTTTAATAATGTTAGGCTTTACAATCAATGGAATTCTGGGGAGTCAACTGCGCGAGAAATAAACAAATTGGGCTTCCTCGGGAGCAGACCCTGCTCCCTTAGAGCAGGCCCTTGCTCTTGATGTCGTCGATGACTGTCGTGACGAAGTCGGTAATCATGCCCTCCATGCTCCCTTCCAGGGCGGTTTCCAACTGGGCCGACCAGACCAGCTCCGAAGTCGAAGCGTCATAAAGGTTGGCCTCGACGGTGACGATTTTGAACGTGGTCACCGTCGCCGGTTCGACGATGACTTCGCGGCTTCGGGTGTAGTAGTCCCCGAAGTTCCGGTAGTAGGGGGCGGGATGGTAGTCGCGCCGGTTATAATGACGCGGTCCGTAATCATAGGTCGTGACCCGCCCGGGATTGACGACCTCCTCCGTTCGCTTGCCGGTGGCGCGGGTGATCAGGAGGGTGTCGGCCCCTTTCGCCCTGGCTTTTGCGGCGATGACCTCTTTGTCGGCATTTCGACTGGCGGGGATGTCGCGGTAACTCGGGATTCCTCTCGCCCCGTTGACTGCCAGCTGGCGACTGAACTCGTCTTCGAAGATCCGCCGATTGGTTTCCTGCCTGGCGACTCCGATCACGTAGACTTTGCTGATCTTCCCTTTAAAGGTGGGGCTGCTCCAGGAGCCGATCACCGAGGTGGTGGTGCAGGCTGCGAGGAGGACGGCAATGGAGATTAGGGTGGTCCAGGACAAAAGTTTTTTCATGATAAAAGGTTCCTGAGTGGATAAGAGGTCTTCTTTCCGTCATGGTAACATTCAACGACAATTTTAACCTGTCTTGTCGGTTTCGTCGCCATTTTTGCTGTCCTAAGGACCCTGAAAATAAGTTTTCATCCAGTCGTAGAGGATGTCGACGGTCAGTTCAGCGAATTGAATCTGCTCGAATTTGTCATCCGGATCCTGATCTTTAAATGAAAATTGATACCGGATCATGTCGGGGTGATCATCGTGCAGGATCAAGATGATCCGCTTGCCGGTTTTTGGGCTGTCGATGGTCATCGCGTCGACCGGCAGACCGATCCCACGCATTTTCTGATTGATTCCCACCACCGGATTGATGTCTTCGAAGTCCTTTTGAATGCGGGCATGACTTGCTGCTGCGATATCACATAATGTTTCGAGTTTTTTGCTGATCAATGGGGGGTCCTTTGGGTCGGATGGAGAGGATGAATTTGCTGGTTGTGGAATAGTATAGTGCTCAGGTTACGGTGGGTAGCGACCAAACGGCTTCAAGGCAGTTTGCCTCTTTTGCTCGCAATTGTCCAATGGCCACCTCTGGCCCCGTACCCTTTAGCTCGGTTTTAGGCAACGCTTTATCTCGGTGAGCAATTCAACTATTTTCAGAGGTTTTGTAACGTAGCCATCAAACCCCTTGGCCAGTGCCTCCGTGCTGTTTTTTTTCATTGCCCGTGCGGTCAAGGCGATCACCGGCATATGCTTGCCGGACGTCTTTTCCTCCTCGCGGATTTTACCGATTGCTGTCAATCCATCCATGACCGGCATCTGCAAATCCATCAGAGCCAGGTCGTATGTATTGAGTTGAAGTTTCTCCAGTGCTTCAGCGCCATTGTCGGCGAGATCAACGCGATGACCATGAAATTGCAAGGACTCAGCGAAGAACTGCTGGTTAACCTCGTAATCCTCCACCAGGAGAATTCGTAGCGGGGCATGATCTGCGGCCATGTCCCGGATTTTGGGCGAAGGCTTGCCCTGCTCCTTTCCTGCCCCGACAGTCTCAAATGGCAGTGTCACATGGAATGTGCTGCCGATGGCCTCTTCGCTGTCAACCCAAATATCCCCACCCATCATTGTTGCGAGCTTTGAGCATATGGTCAGACCCAGACCGGCCCCACCGAATCTTCTGCAATGCGAAGTCTCAACCTGGCTGAAGGGGCTGAAAATTGCGTCGATATCTTCAGCTTTGACCCCTATCCCCGTGTCTGCCACGTCGAAACGAACCAGGACCGATGACGGAAGGACTTCCTCGACAGCGACCGACAGGCGGATCTCACCCTGCTCTGTGAACTTGACGGCGTTTACGACAAGGTTGAGTAGTATCTGTTTCAGTCTCAACTCGTCCCCTTTGAGTTGATCGGGAACGTCGCTGTTAATTTCGGTCTTGAGAGCGAGGCCTTTGGCCTTTGCCGCCGGATTTTGACTGTTGATAATATCGCCAATGAGGCCCCACAAGCTGAAGTTCTTGCAATCGAGGTGAAGTTTCCCGGCTTCGATCCCCGCAATGTCGAGGAGATCGTTGACGAGTCCCAGAAGGATATCCGTTGACGACGTAATCGTATTTAAATAGGCCTTCTGTTTCTCAGAGAGATCCGTCCCTTCGAGCAATTCGGAAAAGCCGAGGATCGCCGTAATTGGTGTGCGGAGTTCATGGCTCATGTTTGCCAGGAATTCATCTTTCGCGCGGTTGTTGCTCTCTGCAGCATCGCGGGCTTTTTCCAGTTCCAGTTCGTAGTTTATGCGTTCGGTAACATCGCGATCTGCACCGCGAAAGCCTACGACCTGACCTGTTGCGTCCATGACCGGCTTGGCGTTGCTCTCCAGGTAGCGATAACTTCCGTCCCTGTGTTTCCAGCGCAATACCCACCCTTGCCAGCCACGCTTTTCCTCGATGTGTTTGGGGAGAGTTCTGGTCACTTCCGCAAGATCATTTTCATGGAGGTATCCCGAATACTCCATACCAATAAACTCCTCGGGTGAGTAGCCAAGAATTTTTCCTAGAGTGTCGTTTGAGTAGGTATGGAGTCCCGAACTGTCGATCTCCCAAATCCACTCGGTGCTTGTCTCGATGATGTCTTTGAGTTTGCTGGTGTTTTCCCGCAGCAGGTCTTCGGTCAGTATACGGTCGGTGATGTCGCGGTCGATGCCACGATACCCGCGGAAGCAACCTTCTTCATCAAAGATTGGTGTCCCGCTCGACTCAATCACAACCTTGTGCCCGTCTTTATGGACATTGACATTGATGAGGTTGTTAAACGGGAGGTATCTCTTTGCAATCGGGTCAAAATGTCGATGGACACGTTCGGCTTCGTCCGGACCCATCAGGTCAAAAGCATTTAACCCGATGATCTCCTCCGGTTCGTACCCGAGCAAATCGCGGATTCTCGGGCTTGAATAGGTGAAGTTGGCGTTCTCATCGAACGCCCAGAACCAGTCCTGAGAGTCTTCGACCATGAATTTAAAGCGATCGTCTATTTTTGACATAACCTTATTGCCTGTTGAAAAGGGATTGGATTGTTCGAAATAATACCGCAATTATCCCTCATTTGCTCTCTTGGATGAAACGGGGGCACTCCCGGGGTTGTCCCTGTTTCATCCTGCGTGCAACAACATTAGAATGGTTGCATTGTCATTCGTTTCCAAATTATGGTTAATTTCACACACCAGAAACTCTCCGAAAAGAGCAAAGGTGGAGCAATCCATTGACGCAGAGTCACGGGCCTCGCCGAGGTAGCCGAGCCGCCGAAGAGAGCTGCATTCCTTACAGGTTTTATCGTGAGGTTATTGACGCCTGCCTTCGGTTCTGAAGATAGGCGTTTTTTGTTGATGTTTCAATCCCGTGTCTCAATTGAGATACTTTCTCAGGAGGAACCATGTTGAAATTCAATGCGTTTCTGCAAATGTCCCTGCGAATTTTGCTCTTCGCGTCCCTGGTGTTGATGCAGGCTTGTGGCGGTGGAGGAGGAGGATCATCTGACAGCGACCCGGCGGGGAACGAGGGCAACAACTCCGTCGACAACGCCGAAAAAACCTTTATCAACTGGAAGGAGCAGGCTGTGACCCTTCAGGGAGAGGTCGTGCTTCCGGAAACGTCACCTCTTGCCATGCAGGAGCTTACGGTCGATCTCTACGACGACTCGACCACGCCTTCCAGCTACGGGACCCTGCAATTTAAGGCTCCGGGCAACCAGATCGTCGATGCTTACATCATGCTTCCCAAACGGGCTGAGGACGACTTTTCGACCGTTTACCTCTACACCACCATCCTGCCGGGTGATACGAGCGTAACCTTCAGCCCGGAAAATACTGCGATTTCCCTGTTGATGAACCGCATCAGTCAGGAACATCTCCTGGCCGTTGACAATCCTGACTTTGTTCGGCAAATCATCGCTCAAAGCGGCAAACCATTTATCGACGCCTTCGTCGCCAAGATCAACCAGGATCCCTATACCCTCCGCACATCGAACCTGACCAACGTCTATAATCCGGTTTACAACAGTGCGGCGAATGCATGTCGGGAATCCATTGTTTCCATGTCGACACCGTTCATGTCCGTCTCGCCAAACAGGGCGAAGATGTATTCCCCAAGCCAGCTTAGTGCACTTCCGGGATCGCAGCTCTATGTTCTTCCGTCCGCGGACCAGTATGATTTTTCGATTTATGAAGACACCACAGGGCTGTTGGGGCTCGACGACTGGGCCGATCTGGAAAATGTCGGCGGGACCATGACCGGCAAACTGCAGATTGAAAACGACACCATGATGTTCGCGCATTTCAAGGTGACCGACCTGCTCACGAGCGGGGTCATGGCCGTGCCGACGGTTGGGTCCGGAGTGAGTGGGATGCTGGGTCTGGCCTTTCATCCCGATATCATTGGGCCACAAAAGGGATGGAATCGACTCTGGTGGGCCGGAACAGGGAAAACCGATGTCGATTACAAGTCGACAGGCGTCACAATTTTTACCCCCGGTCTGGTCGGACTGCAGGAGCAGAGCACGTCAGACAGACAGATCGGCAATGCCCTCGCCTTCCGCACCAGCGCCACCGCCATCATGACCGTGGTCTCCTCATTTGTCCCGGTTCCCGAGGACGGTTACAAGCACTGGTTCGTCGAAATGAACGACCGGGGGCTGCTCAATGCCGCTTATGATAAATTTGCTTACGGCGATTTCCAGGGAGGGCTGGAAGTTCTTTTCTGGACCTTCTGCGACGGGACCGTGATGGAGAAGGTCATCAAGTACTACCTGGCAAAATACATAGCCAACTCCCTCGACTCGGACAAAATCTTCGGGCAGTTCGCGACCAAGTTCAACTTCGCCATGAAACAGGTGCCGATTGCCAAGATCGGCCTCGCCGTCGATTTAGCCAAGCTTCTCGATGATGTGGCAACGACCCCGGGAATCATCGGCTTCAGCCGGGTTGAGTTTCCCTACAACCTGACCAATGTCGGGCCGAACCCCTTGAGCAAAGTTCCGGCCAGCGACCCTCTCCCGCGCATCACTGTGACCGGCCGGGGATTGTCCGATGTTTTTTACGGGGGGAGCACCTATTCGCCATCAATCTATCTCGAAGCGGAAAATTCCAAGGGCAAAGCACGAACCATCACCATTCCGGATGAGGACATTCACCCTGCATCGGACGGCTCTTACCTTTGGTTCGAACTGCCAAGAGAGTGGGCCGAGGTCGGTAGCGACATTGTCGGGCCCATTTATGTTAATGCCCGACATCGCTTTGTCGACGAACACGGGGCTGACGAACTGATCTACCTGGAACTCCCTCACCAGGCGCATGAAGAATTGTTCAAGCTCGACTTCGGCTCGACCGTCGTCATTACCAATGTTTCTGATTCGGAACCGTTCAGCGACCAGATTATTGATCTTTTCGGCCAAGGGTTCGATCTCCCCAGTTCGAACAACCTGGTCTACTTTACCGACCATACCGGGTCTTATGCTCAAGCCGATGTCTATTCGGGGAGCAGCACAAGTCTCGAGGTGGCCGTTCCCGAGGGTTTGGAATTCGGTCCTCTGAGCGTCGAAGTCGAACTGGCTAACGACGGTAGTGTGAGCAACGAGTTTCCGCTTTCACTTCATCCCAGGCCGGTCTTGGCTGATACCCCCGACGGAACCGAATTCGACGAAACCCTCACAGTCGAATTCATGCAGGAAGAAGGGGTCGACATTTTCTACAGCATCAACAACGGGAGCGAAAAAACGTACACCGGGCCGGTTACGATTGACGAGACCTCTCACCTCTACCCCTATGCCAAGGTCCTGGTCGATGGAACGGAATACAAATCGATCGTCAGCGATTTTTTCTACTACAAGTGTGGTGACAACGAAATTCTGCAGGACGGTGAATGCGTCGAAGACACGAGCTCCATCTCCTGGCCACCCGATGCAAACACGTGGGTGACCTGTACGGCTAACCTTTCGGTAGAGGTGCAACTTGCCTGGGAGAGCTTTGAAACCTCCACAGAGACTGTTACCCTCGGACCAACCGAATACAGGTATTCACCCGCTGAAAACAAATGGTGGATCGGCGGAAACAACTGGGATACTCAAAAAGCCCTTTTAGCGGACTACGGCAGTCGCATCCTCTCCTTTGGCAGAGTCGAGAACTCAATGTTTGGCGGAGCGGTCATGGTCTCCGATCTCCCCTCCGAGGGCAGAAATGTATTCTTGGTTAGCGGAGAAGAGACCTGCGGTCATATCCAACTCGTCAACAATGCTCTGCCAACAGGAATCGGCCTCTACCATTGCAGTGGCAACAGTTTTGTCAAGGTCACCTGCAACGGACCAATCCTTCCCCCATAACAGGTCATGACAAGGTGTCTCGAATGCTCGGAGAAGGGGGGCTGTCCAACCAGGACGGCTCCCCTTCTCTTTTCGTCCGTCTCCGGGAGTGTCCCCCTTGCACCAATTGCCCAATATCCACATCTGACTCATTACGTGTCCTTATGGGTCTAAGTCTATAAGCCGGCCAAATTTTAAATCCAAGGATCTTGGCTTCCACTGAATAAACCCAGACTCAGGAGCATAGGTCATCTCGCCAAAATAGATTTGACCTTTGACATTGTATAAGTCAATTCGCACATGTGGGTAGCCCTGACTTAATCTTTCGGCGATTGATACCATGCGGTTAAAATTGTCAGGCTTGTTGAAGGGTGTTGCGGGGCGCTGGTAATCATTGAAGAAATTTACTGGGTAATGGTTGTAGTTTTTGTCATAGTATTCAATAAAATTATGACCTTCAGCTTTTCCTTCCTCGACAGATAGGAACTCGATTCTCCCGTTGAAACAGTAAAACTTGTAATCCCTGAATGATTTTTCTGGGTCAACTAAATATTCTTCACATATGATCTTGGGTGGGATTTTCCCATAGTGAAATTCACCATATCTAAGGCCGTATTGTCTCAGCATTCTTTCTTTTGCCTCCTCCTTAAATCTTGCGATATCGAAGCTTGTTTTGTTTTTCACAAACCATCGATTCTCTGGGCCGGAGGCGTTATTCAGCTTAAGAACAAATCTCTGTGGAAGTTCTTCAAAGTCTATATCGTCTGGGCGGTTAAAGCAGCCATACAACTTGACAAGATGCTCAGACAGGCCTTTTCCCTCAAGAAATTTTCTGACGGCAAATTTATCTGATTTTAAGATCACATTTTCATCATGCAGGTGCTCGTTCAGTTTCAGCCACTGAACCTTCTCACAGTAAGTTTGAGGATTTTTCAGGTTGGGGAAATAGCCAAGATTTCTTTTGCACCTTATTTTGATGTTGAAGCGAGCCAGAAGGATTTTGAGGAATTGCGCCATGGTATTTTGGGTAATAAAGACAGTGGAATAGGATGCTTGGATGAGGTCAAAGTTTATTGTACAGCATGCGATAGCTCATCGGCATGTCCGGCAACAGATTCCTCCAGATTTCCATCAGTCGCGCTTGAAAGGCAGCTGAAATTGTCTTTGCGGAGGGGCATTCAATGTCAACTCGAAAGGCGATGGAACCATCCGAGCAGAAGAAGGGGATGAGGGGAAAACTCCGACAGTCCAGTGGTCGTATAGCGTGTATGCTGCACCCATGGTCGGCAGTCAGAAAGGGGCATGGCTTGGCGCTGGTGATGAAGCCTACGCCTATGTTGACGTCCGGCGACAGCTCGAGCGGGGCATACTGCAATTTCTCTTGTGGAATACCGGTTTTTGCCAAAAGGTATTCCCTCTCAAACGGCAACATTATGGCGACATGGCCAACCGCCTGCGCTGGATCCTGGATGGCCGTCGATTTGGGGCAGCAGCGCGCGGTGCAACGAGTTGCGCATTCCAGCCCGGCATTCTCAGTGACAATTTGCTGCAAGTGATCGATGCGTTGGAACCAGGCTGAACGCAATGCTGCAACATCTTCGTTTTCATCCAGGGTTTCGCAGGAGGTATGTGCTTGCATAAGCTCATTTTCCTTCACGGGGTTGTTGCCGTAAAACACAAGCTACACAAAGTGCCCCGGGATGACAACTTCAAGCTATGCGGCCTGCAAAAAATCACCACATTATTTTCTTTTGTCTAACTCTCTGCGGATAGTAGAGTGCCTGTGCAGATAAGCTACCGTAACAGATTGACGCCGCCTGGTAAGTTTCACCATGTAGGACACCAGCGGGCGTCCAGGGAGGCAATTTTTTTATGGACAATCATTCTGCACCTTCTATGGATTTCACGGGACCCGACACTGATGCTTCGTGGTTTCGCGAGGAGACGGTTCCCGGTTGCAGGCACGGCAACGTCAGCCACGGTTTCAAAATTGCCAAGCTTGTTTATGAGGGCCGTTCGCGCTTCCAGAAGTACCTGATTTTTGATAACCCGGTTTACGGTCGCGTGCTGGTGCTTGACGGCATCGTTCAGTTCTCAACATCGGATGAGTTCATTTATCATGAGATGCTCATTCACCCGGCCATGTTTGCCCATCCAGACCCTCGGCGGGTTGTCATCGCCGGCGGAGGCGACGGTGGTGCGCTACGGGAGGTCCTGAAGCATGACCCCGAGGAGGTGGTCATGATCGATATCGACGAGCAGTTCGTCCGCACTGCCGCCGCACACCTGCCAAGCCTGAATGCCGGTGCGTTCGAAGATCCGCGCGTGACATTGCTGTTCGAGGATGCAAGCGAGGCCCTGTTGCGTTATGAGGGGGCGTTTGATGTCGCCATAATCGACTGCAACGGCAACGTTGGACCGTCCGAAGCACTGTTTGAGGAGAAGTTTCACGCCACGGTCTCACGCGCGCTGACAGAAGATGGCCTGTGTGCGGTTCAGGCCGGATCTTTGTTGGATGAAGAGCTCCTTCGGCAGACACACCACAACATAACGCGTCAGCTGGGCCAGACAACAGGTTTCAGGTTGACCATGCCGAGTTATCACTGCGGGGAATATGCGTTCATGGTCGCCTCCAAAAAGCATGAACCGACCGGGCCGACCCCGGCCAGGCTGGCAGAAATCCAGGCCGAGCGTGGAGTGGCCACTCAACACTGGTCCCACGATATCCACCATGCGAGCCAGGTGCTGCCGCCTCGGCTCCGTCTGTGGTAGGAAGCCCTCTCCAGCCAAGGATTTCACGCCATTGTTACACCCAGCCATTGTAATGCGCAGCAAGGGGACTATCCAGGGACACGGCCTGTTTGCCGTCCGGCTTATTGCCCAAGGGGAGCTTGTTTGGGCGCTGGACGAGCCGACATTCGGATGGGATGAGATCAAGGCCTGGGGGGAAGACGAATATCGGGATTTCAGGCGATACGGCTTTCAGTGTGGAGTCGATCGCTACTCTCTTCCCGAGGGGCTGTCCCGTGAGATGAACCACTCTTGCGATCCCAATGCCTGGTGGTCTGGTAGTGACACCCTTGTGGCCAGGCGTAACATCGAGGTCGGCGAAGAGATCACCTACGACTATTCCAGCTGTGACGTTGACCTCGCCTTTGAGATGAAGTGCGCCTGCGGCGCTCAAAATTGTCGCGGAACGATTTCCAGCCAGGACTACAAAATCGAAAGTTGGCGGGAGCAGTATGGTTTAAACTTGCCCCCGCATGTTTTGGCTGCCATTGACAAATATTTAGGGGATAAGGCCGGGTGGTAATGGCCGTGAGCCTGCTCAATTGTATCGGGGGCAGGGAACGTTTCGCCGGGACAGGGCGATGGCTGCCGTTGGCTAAGGCAGCTGCCGCGGCGGCCTCAATAGTTTGATAACGATGCCCACTGGGGTATGGAAAAATAGATTTTTAAATTTTTTCCAAAAATTAAAAGGATAAAAAGTCCTGACATCACTTTTGAAGTGAAAAATCTTTGCACCAAAGTAAGGTATATTTTTAAAATAGTAATAATTGTATGTTCTGGCTGGAAAATATTTTATTTTTATACCGTCAATTTTTATTGTAGAGAATTTCTTGGGGTAAGTTTTACGTGGGAGGAGTTGATTAAGTGCTAGCTGATCATTACCTAACTCCCTTGTCAGTAGAATCCACTTGTCAACAAATTTCATGCTGTTCTCAGTGTTGTTAAAAAACAAGACTCCGGCATTGACAAACCCGTTTACAGATTCAAATCCATGTTTTTTTTGATAAAAAATTTCTATTGGTTCCCTTAGAGTTACTCCTATATCATAGTCCCCGGAATTAATATCGTCGATATTGCCATTAAGCTGCGCATCTCCATCAAGGTAAACTACGAGGTCATTATTTTCTGTCAGACACTTTTTAACAATTTCAGGCTTGAACAGAGCCCTTGTCTTATGACCTGTAACCACCTCCCTTTTGTAGTGCCCATTTGAAAGAAAATATTCATTTTTAACATCATAATATTGTCCGATGCCAAGATTGTTAAGGTCGTAAACAACAGTCTTGTACCCATAGGTTTCTGCATTTTTAACCGTACTTTGAATGACCGACTTGAAGGAAAAGGATGTATGCTGCTTGCCAGAAATCTGTTTTCCATCCACTTCAGATGTCGCTGCCGTCAAAATAACCATCGTCACCCCTGACTTCTGTTCCCATTCATGGTCATGACCCTTTCCTTGTCCTGCCTGCTAGCCATGTTCTCACGCAACCCCTTTTTTTTCTTTCAACAACCTCTCAAACAACCTTACATGCTCCTCGGCCCACGTCGCCCAGTTGTTATTCTTTATCTCGCTATTGTAGGCCGTGCGTTGCTCAAGCAGACTTTCCTTCTCCCGCAGAACCACCTCTTTCAGTGATTGAAAATCACCGACCTGATACTCGATATGCGAAAAACCAGGAACAACTCCAATGGCCGGAGTGATTGACAAGGTCCCACATGCCAGCGCCTCCATAAACGGTACGGGCCCCCCTTCAATAAGGCTGGGGATCAACAAGTAATCAATACTCCGATAAAAGTCTCCCAGGGAGGGGAGATTCCAGACCGGGACGCCCCAACCGCTATTGGCAGACACAATTTGGAGATCACTCATGACCTCTTTATCTTCAAGCAGTTGCCTCAATAGGTGCTCGCCCTTGCGCCCGTCAGGATAAACTCTTCCAACAATCCCCAGGGTCACCTTCGGTCGAAAAGATTCGTCTGCACCTACAATAATGACCGAAACTTTCTCTTTCGGGATTCCCAGTTCATAAAGAACCTTGGCCGTCCCGTTTGATACGGCAACACAATGATCAACCTTCCTGGCCACCTCTTCAAACTCCTTTGCCAGGAAATTTGGATTGAAGTGAGTGAAGTTGGCAATGGTGATTGTCTCCTTGCCCACTTGGCGGTAATATCCGTAGTTGATGAAGTAAACTATTTGTGCGGATTTGACGCCACGATTGATCCTGGCACCGGGAACCCGTTGGGCTATTTCCTCTGCCTTGCGGTGAAGAATCCAACCCTTTTTTTCAGTCAATATTGAAAGTTTCATTCTTGACTCACGGATGAGAATTTTAGCCTTTAACCATAGTGCCAGCCTGTACGGGGCTCAAAAATCCCTCTTGACCCTGCTGGGCGGATTAAAGGGGCGCGGGCATCATATCATGATCTTGTCGCCGACAGACGGTCCAGCTGTGCAGGATGCCAAGGCCAGGGGCCTGGAGACGGCGATTGTGCATTTCCCCCTGCCGAAACTGGGCTCGAAAAATATTCTGGAATTCAGCGCATTAACCTATCGCAGTTCGAAAACGATTCTTTTGGCAACCGAATCTTTTCAACCGGACGTCATTATCTTTAACACCGTGGCCTGCCTTTCTCCTGCAATAGCATTGCGCCAGCTACCAATTCGGAAAATCTGGAGCCTCAGAGAAACAACGCCGATGCGAGGACTGGTTTCCATGGCAGTTGCATCTCTGTCGGACCTCGCCGTGGCGAATTGCCATTACATTGCTGCACAATACCCGGTTCTCCAAAGAAAAATGCACTTGAAAACAGTCGTCAACGGGATTGCGTCGGGGGAGGAAAGTCCTTGTCAGGAGGGCAGGGTGGAGCACCGAAAGGCCGGGCGAAAAAAAGCCCTTTTTGCCGGTAGCCTTGTGACCCATAAAGGGGTGCATACCTTGCTTCAGGGTGCAAAAATTGCCCTGGAAAAAGAGTGTGATTTTGAGTTGGACATTTTTGGTGATGGGATCTTGCAGTCGGAAATGGATCTTTTTATCAAAAAACATGGCCTTTCTGACCGGGTGCGGCTGAAAGGATTCATTTCCAACTTAGGGGATTCCCTGGCCGAGGCCGATGTTGTCGTTATCCCCTCGTTGATTGAACCTTTCCCTCGCATTGGCCTGGAGGCAATGGCTCTTGGCAAACCGATAGTGGGTTCTGCTGTGGGGGGCATCATGGAACAGGTTGTTGATGGGTTTACCGGATTCCTGTTTAAGCCTGGGAACGCTGATGATCTCGCCGAAAAATTGATAAGATTATTGAGTCGCGAAGATTTAATCAAAAGGTTGGGCGAACAAGGAAGGTCGAGGCAAAGCACCCTGTTCTCCGAGCAGGCTTATATTGATAATTATGAACGATATCTCTCCCCTGGAGAAATCGGTGACAGTAACCTCATTACAACCGGTAATCCCCCAAAGAAGTAACTGTCACCTTTTTCCCCAGTTCAAGAACATCAAATCGAGGCTGTTTTTGTAGAGCATCCCGATATCGAGTCCGGCCGTGTGGGCCACGATGACATTCCCATAAAAGCAGGACGCCAAGTGCAGCAGGGTCTCGGTGGGCGATGTGGGCTTTTTGATGAAATGGTCATTGTGGACACCCGTCTTCGGGTGCCCCTTTTGAGTATCCCAAACCATCTGAGATTAGCCTTTCCCCATTTGCATCCATTGAAGTTGTCTTGCAGCCTGATACAAATAATCATAAAGGAACACCATCGAAGTCGACGCTGTTAAAACTCCGGTGTGTTCCCGGTTTGATTCCGGACCGGAGAAAAGAGGTTTGTTGGACCAATCTTTGGGACGGTCAAAGTCTATTCCTTCATCCAGCAAGGAGACCTGCCAATGAAAAATTCGATTTCGGAAGCGGGCGGCAAGTTCATGATCGTGGGTGGAGGTATTGCGGGGCTGGCCTGCGCCGTTTATCTGATCCGTGAAGGGGGAGCCCCTGGAGAAAATATCACCATTTTCGATGCCGCTGACGTCAGTGGCGGAGCCCTTGACGGGTCCGGGTCTGCTGAAGAGGGGTATCTGATCCGCGGCGGGCGAATGCATGAGGAGCATTTCGTCTGCACCTGGGATCTGCTCTCTGCCATCCCGTCTCTCGACAACCCGGAGATTTCAGTCAAAGACGAGATTTTCGCCTTCAACCGGGAAGTTGTTTCGGGGTCACACTCGCGGCTTCTCAAGGGCGGCGAGAAGATGGATGTCTCCTCTTATGGACTCAGTAAGCATGACATCTTCGATCTGCTCAGGTTGACGATGAGTTCCGAAAAATCGATCGGTGGGAAGAGCATTGAAGAATGGTTCTCTGCCCGGTTTTTCGATACCGTGTTCTGGTTGATCTGGAGCACCACCTTTGCTTTCCAGCGCTGGAGCAGCGTTGTCGAAATGCGTCGTTACGCAGTTCGCTTTATCCATCTATTGTCCGGTTTCAATCAGCTGAAGGGGATTATGCGCACCTACTACAACCAGTATGATTCGGTGGTCCTGCCGATCGAAACCTGGTTGAGCGCGCGCGGTGTCAACTTCAGGTTGAACACATCCGTCGTCGATATCGACTTTGAGATCTGCGAAACCGACAAGCGTGCCACGGCTCTTCACATCATCAGCCCGGAAGGGGAGCAGAAGCTCTCGCTCGCCGAGGACGACTGCCTGTTTGTCACCCTCGGTTCGATGGTGGAGAGCGCCGCAACTGGCAGTATGACATCGCCGGCTCCCCTTGTGCCGAAGAGCCAGGCAGGAGCATGGGCCTTGTGGGAGCGGGTCGCTGTCAAGGATGCGTCGTTCGGGCGTCCGCAAACTTTCTGCAATGACCCGGAAAAATCGAAGTGGATGTCGTTCACTGTAACGTTGAAGGACCCCACCTTTTTCGAGTACATGGAGAATTTTACCGGCAACACTGCGGGGACCGGTGGCCTGGTAACGATAACCGACTCCAATTGGTTCATGTCGGTGGTGCTCGCCCACCAACCACACTTCAGGAATCAACCCAACGATGTCTTTGTTTGCTGGGGGGATGGTCTTCTGCCAGACGCTCCGGGAAATTTTGTGAACAAACCGATGTCAATGTGCAGTGGTGAAGAGATATTGCACGAACTTTTCTCACATCTCGGCATTCTGGAGATGATGCAGCCCCTGATGAAAGAAGTCAGTTGCGTGCCCTGTATGATGCCCTACATCGACAGCCAGTTTATGCCTCGCGCTATCGGCGACCGTCCGCATGTGATTCCGCCAGGCGCTTCCAATTTCGCCTTTGTGGGACAGTTTGTCGAAGTCCCGAATGATTGCGTGTTTACAGTGGAATATTCGGTCCGCACTGCGCAAATTGCGGTTTTCGGTCTGCTTGGCCTTGAGCGTGAAGTCTCACTGATCTATCGCGGAGACCACGATATTAATGTGTTGATCAATGCTTTGAAAGCGTTGCAGCGCTGAGGGGAGCGGAAGGAATTGGGAATCCCCATTTTAGGAAGGCCCTTTTGAGTGCCCCGCTTTTGCGGAATAAAGATTATTTTCTTGACAAATGTGTACTCGAAAACACAGAGTGTCCCGGAAAGGGAGGAAATATGGCACTCTTTGATAAACCTGTCACGATCAAAATTAGTCAGGAAGCACTCGACCGGATTGACCATCTGGCCAATGTCCTTGAAGTTTCCCGGCATCAGGTCGCAAAAAACCTCATCACAACGGGCCTTGATGATGTGAAGACTTTCGAACGTCTCGGTTTTTTACGCATCGCCTTGGCCCTGCGAGACATCCAAAAGCCCCTGGAAGGAAATTCGTTCCTCGGAGAGGTGCCCTTAACGGTTCGCCTGGACTTGGACAATCTTGGACAGCTGGACAAATTCAGCGACAGGTTTGACCTCAACCGGCAACAATTATTGCGCAATCTTCTCAAGGTCGGGGTTGAAGAAGCTGAAACTTTTTCTGATTTGAATCAGTTGAAACTTTCAGCCTTTATCCTTCGGATGAAAGAGGTATTCACTGCGCTGGCGAAAGCGGGGGAGCAAGCGTCAAAAGTCAGTGAGTCATAATTCCCTTAAAAGAAGGTGACGCCGTAAGATTTATTGGGGACACCCATTTTAGGGTGTCCCTTTTGAGTGGTCCACTGTAATGCCTTCGTCATCTCTGAGTAGCCCATTGGCGCAGGCTTCTTCCAAATAGTCTAAAACAACAGGCCAAAGCAATGGAACTCCCGTCTTGATTGGTAACATGCGCTGGACGACCCGTGATTTCTCTATGTTGTGGATTCGCCAAGTGCCACCACGCGTGTTGATATTCTGAAGCAAAACTTGAAAGCGATCCAGGGAATTTGCAAAGAGGGCTTCAGGCGTATCACCCTCCTCAAATTCGTTCCAAACGTCTCTGAACTCTCCATTCAGGTCAGGAGGCAGTAAACCGAAAATTTTATCGGCGGCCATTCTTTCTCGTTCCTCTTTGTCCTTGTTTGCCTCCACATCGAAGCAGAAAGTATCGCCAGCTTCAATTTCAACAACATCGTGTAAGAGCAGCATTTTCAATACTTTCAACAGGTCCATGGATTGAGGGGCATATTCAAACAGCACCATGGCCATGGTGGCCATATGCCAGGAATGTTCGGCACTGTTTTCCCTGCGAGATTCATCCATCACAAGGTTTTGCCTGAGGACTAATTTAAGCCGGTCCAGTTGCTCAAGAAAATCGATCTGTTTCGACACCCTGTCTCTATCAAGTCCCATGTTCAAAGCCTCCTTTTTTGCAACACCTTTATATACCTAAAGACATTGCCCTGCCAGATGCCATTTCGGGGAGGGACAGGGGGACGCCCCCGGGGGTGTCCCCAATGACTCCACGAAAGGAGGAGGGTTGTCACAGGAATTTACAAATGAAAAGGACTGTCAGTTTTTTGTGAAGGAATTAGAATTTATAAGGGGTCAGGCTTGTATTATTGCAATGTCCTGCAGTTGGGATTTCAATCCCTTCATGTCTTGTCTGATGTCTTCTTGCTTGCCTGCTTTTTCTTGCAGCCGGCGAATGCCGGAACTCAAGGTGCTCACATCCCGGTTCAACCAAAGGGCCAGTGCCGTCAAACTTGCCGAGCTGTGCTCCAATACGGCCCAGGCCAGAAATGCGCGAACCCGACTATCACGTCGCTTGCGGCCGGGTTGTCGGAGCGCCTCAGCATCGATTTTAAAGTAACTTGTTACCAGCCGGATGCAGGTCGACAAATCGGGGAGGGTCAAAGATTGCTGGTCCACCCGCCCCAAAATGTCTGTAAGGAAATCATCGTCGCCGATGATCCGTGAGTCCGGGTTGCCGATGCCGTGGAATTCCTTGCGGTGCCCCAGGCCGGCCTGCTCTGCCACAAAATTGGCAAAATGGGTCCGTGCGACGGTACGTCTTTTGGAAAGTTGAGACAAAACGGCGTCGTAACTGAGCCAGGGAACAGACTCTTTCCCCATGTAAGCGCGATGGCTGCTCCAGCGATAGTCGAGCGGATCATTGGTCATGCCGGCCCGTACCGGATTCAGGTGGAGGTAGGCGGCCAACTGCAAGAGATATTCATCCGCTTCCACAAGGATTGCTTTGTAGCGTCCCTGAAACAGATGACCGGTTCGTTTGTTGCGCCAGTTCATCCAGCGGGTAAAGCGAAAAGAGAGGTTCTGCATAGCACGCGACAATGGCACGTCCCCAACCTGTATGACCAGGTGAATGTGGTTGTTCATCAAACAGTGGGCGTAGACGCGGTAGCCGAAGCGTTCGATCCCTTCCTGGAGGATAAGAAACAACCGATAACAATCTTTATCATCGCCGAAGATTTCCATGCCGCCGTTGCCGCGCAGCATGACATGGTAATGTGCTCCGGGATAATGGATGCGGGGTTTGCGGGCCATGGATAGACC
>PKUA01000060.1 GCA_002868905.1 Desulfuromonas sp. | reverse complement strand
TGGAACGGTTATACGGCTGACGAACTCGCCTACTCGCCGACAGCACAGAACTGTCACCGCTACGTCAACGACGCTAAAGCAGAGGCTGGGGCCGAGGCTGGCTGTAACTCGGTGACACCTTGGTAAAGACAGCATGACAAAGACTGAATGGAGAGGCTTTACGAGGCTTCAGCAGGGCCTGCCACTGGTTAACCTGCTGATGGTAGAAGCAAAATGAAGAAGGTAGAAAGGGCCGGGTGATCACCCGGCCCTTTCGTTTTTGGTGGGAGGATTGCATAGACACATTGCCATGTGTCTATGCGGTGATGCCTAACGCAACACCGAATTTCCCTTAGATACATAGCATGCTACGTCTCTACCACCCTATGGCAATACGATAGATTGTTTCGTAGAGACGCCCCGCCGGGGCGTCTTGTTGTTTGCGGATATTCGGGAGACGCGCCGACGGCGCGCCTCTACGATAATGGTGGGATGTTGTAGGGACACATTGCAATGTGTCTCTACGGTGATGCCTGACACAATGAAAAATCTACCCCTGCAATACGATAGATGAATTAATTACGGCTCCATGACCAGCCGGATGCCATAATCACGATTGCGGGAATCGGTGGCATCCCAGGAACGGGCTCGGGCCCGACTTTCGAAGGCGTTGTAGAGGTAGGAACCGCTACGAATGATCTTCTCTTCGGTCGTATGCTGTCCAAACCAGGGCGACCCGTCGTCCGGTGCCCCTTCATAGGTGTCGTGGCGTGCGTCAAAGCACCACTCATAGACGTTGCCGTGCATGTCAAAGAGGCCATAGGGATTTGCGGCAAAGGAGCCGACCGGCGCCGGCATTTTTCCTGACCACTTGCTGCCGCAATTTCTGCAATTAGCATTGTTTTGTCCCGCCTGGTCACCCCACCAGTATTCTGTGTTGCGCCCCCCAAGGGCTGCATATTCCCATTGGGCTTCTGATGGGGGACGGATCCGTTTCCCGGTTTGTTCGCTGAGCCAGATAGAGAATTCGACAGCGTCGGTCCAGGAGACATTGACGACGGGACGGTTGCCCCTGCCCCAGCCGTTATCGTCAGGTTTGGCGCGATTCGTTGTCTCGCAAAAGATGTCGTACTGAGCGAAAGTGATTTCGGTCGTGCTCATGTAAAATTCTGAGAGACTAACTTTGTGTTTCGGGCGTTCGATATCGTAACCCTTGTTGTGAACATCCCCCATGATAAAAGTTCCACCAGGAATCAGGACGAACTCAATGCCTGTAACGGGGTCCTGGTAAGTTGTTTTGGCGATCGCAGCGAAGGGGGGCAGGATCAAACATACGGTGATGAAGAAAGAAAACAGAATACGTGATGTCATGGCGACCTCGGTGGGCAATAAACGCTCTCTCCTGACCAGGATGCGCGTGTACGTTAATTTCAGCGTTCTATCATACCACGAACGGGGCGGAATGGCAGTAAGCCGTTGTTATTCAATCCCTTTCGAACCTACTTGCTGACGGTGATTGACAAGGAAGCGTAAGTTGGTGGTCATCCTGTTAATCCCCATCTGTCGGGTGAATTCGAGATGGGGGAGGTTGTCGGTGTTCAACGGAGCATCTTCGGCAGCGGCGGCGACGAAGGTCTCGTTGGCGAAATAATACCGCTCGAACAGCTGTCGCGGGGAGTCGAGCCCGGCCAGGGCGAGATGCTCCAGGATGGCGGAGCGGCTCTCGGGGCTCTCGACCGGGTCGATATCGAGGCTGATCGGGGATGGGCTGCCGAGCATGATCATGTCCCCGCCCAGCAGGAAAACCCGGATGTGCTGAAAGCTGTCGGCGAAGGTCTGCAACGCAATTTGCAGTTTTGCAGTCGGGAGGTCGTACGTGGGGAGCCACTGGCAAAATATACCCCTCTCGGCCAGCCTGGAAACTGCCAGGCGGTAGAATTCCCTGGTGAACAGGTTGGCGTTGCCGGTTTGCCACGGGTTGGAGGGCTCCGAGATGATGACGTCGTATTTTTTCTGTCCGGTCAGCAGCAGGTTACGACCGTCCCTGACCATAAGGTTGATTCTTGGGGAGCCGAGGACATTTTCGTTTTCATCTGAGAAATGCTTGGAAATAGCAACCACTGCCGGGGAGATCTCGGCGCAATCGACGTCCTTCACGGGGTAATCGAGAACCTGGCGCAGAGTGACACCGGTGCCGAGGCCGATGACCAGGGCAGTGTCTGCGTCAGGGCGGAACAGCATCGGCAGCTGGCCGAGCAGAACCTGGGTTTTCATGTCGCCGGGAGTGGTGCCGCCGTCGGTCTTGCCGTTGACCCTGAATTCCTTGTACCCCTCGGAGGTGCGGTAGAAGGCGGCGGTCGTCTCGATCCCTTCCACCACGTCGTCCGGTTGCCCGGCTGACAAAAGCCTCTCCAGACCGCCGATAGATTCATAGTAGCCGGAATAAACATAAATACCGCTGTTCAGCAATCCCTGGTTCCAGTTGAGGGGAACAAGCAGGAGCAGCGTGGGAAGCATGACAAGCCCGATCCCGTGCCGCCTCGGAAACTGCGTACGGACATTCCAGAGGAAAATGCCGAGGTAAACAAGACTGATCAGGGCGATTGCTTTGAAGCTGTCTTGCAGGCCGAACAGAAGTACGGCATAAACTCCGAGGAAGCTGCCGAGCATGGCGCCAAGAGTGTTCCAGAACAGGACTTTGCCGACGATGACACCGATCCGTTCCGTTCCTCTGTTTAGCAGGGCAACGGTTGCCGGGAAAAGTGCTCCGGAAAAAGCAGCCGGAACCAGCATGACAAGGGAAACGACGAGGAACGAGCTGCCCGCCAGGAGCCACCATCCGGTTTCGGCCTGGCGATGGATTGCTTCAAAGAGGAATCCGAACCGATCGTAGAACGGCAGGGTGGCCAGGATATACAACAGCATGCTGCTGACCAGAGCGGCGTACACCCTGGTCGGGTTCTCCCGGTTGGCCAGCCAGCGGGCATAGATCGCTCCCCCGAGAGTCAGACCGCAGAGAAACACCCCGAGGATGGTTGCGAAAGCGTAGGTGGTATTGCCGAGGAACAGCAGGAACAGCCGGGTCCAAAGCATCTCGAAGGCGAGGGCGGAGAGGCCGAGGAGGGCGGTTCCGGACAGCAGGAGCAGTGCGGGTGTTGCGGCGGCAGTCGAGGCCGCTTCCTGCTGATCCTCATAGACAGTTGTTTCGCCTGGGGTGGTGCCGAGACGCCAGGCAATGATAGCGATGATCAGGTTGACTCCGATCGCGATGGCCTGGGTGGTGAACATGCCGAAATGGGGTATCAGGAGGAAGCCCCCCACCAGGCAACCGGCGACCGCGCCGAAGGTGTTCAAAGCATAGAGCTTGCCGACCAGTCGCCCGAGTTGTTGCCCCGCGAGAAAACGACAGATGACCGGCAGGGTGCCGCCCATGCAGATGGTCGGGGGGAGCACTGCCAGGGCGCCCAGAGCCATGCGGCTGATCGTGATGATGCCTCCCCCATCCGGGGAAGATTTGGCCAGCGGGATGAAGACCGAGCCGATCAGGTTGAGGGCCAGAGGAAACAGCAGAGCGGTCAGGGCAATGCCCGCTTCAAGCAGGGCGTAAAGTCGCAGGGGGTTACGGCTCCGGTCGGCCCGGGTGCCGAAGAACAGGCTGCCGATCGCCAATCCGGCCATGAACGTTGCGGCGACCGTGCCGACGGCAAGCATGTTGGACCCGAACAGCAGGCTCAGATGCCTGGTCCAGGTGATCTCGTAAATCAACGCGCTGAAACCGGAGAGTAGGATCAGTCCGAGCAGGATGCGGCGGGGTGGGGAAGACATGGGTATCCGTCACCTTGAGAGGTCTTTGGAAAATAATGAAAAGAGTATATTTGTCACATTTTAATGCTGTTTGAGTTCAGGCACAAGGCGGGAATTGCGTCATCAATGAATCGTTATGCTCGTGGGGGTGGTTGTCCGCAGGTCGCCGGTAATGAGGGAGGCAGGTGGTGTGAATGATCAGCGGTATATGTTTTTCCTGTGTGATACGTGCAGAACAAGAATCAGAACTTCACCTTCGTTGATCTCGTAGATGACCCGGTAGGACCCGACGCGTATCCGGCGCAGACCGGAAAGTTCACCCTTCAGTAATTTGCCGACATATGGGTTTTCGATAAGTTTATCGATCGCAGTGATGATTTGCAGGCGATAAGGCTTGTCTACCTTTGTCAACTCCTTAAGCGCGCTGTTTTTAATCTTCAGCGAGTAGGGCACGCTTCGCCTCCTGCCAGTCAATGGTATCGTCGGTTGGGTCTTTCAGCCGATCAATTGCGACAGAGATGTCGTTGAAGTCTTCAATGTAGGTTTCGATAGCCTGGCGGATAATGTCAGCTCTAGAGCGGTGCAGGGTTTGGGCTGCCCTGTCCAGTTCTGCGACGACATCATCCGGGAGACGTGCTGTTATCTGAGACATGAACTCCTCCGTACTTCAGGTTAATGTCATTGACATTATGACGCTTCGATCCGAAAGCGTCAAGCATGGGTTGGATGATGGTGGTTCTTATGGACACTCCCAATTTGAAAAGTGCAGCAGATTTGCCTTCTCCGGGGGGGAGAAGGTGCCCGCAAGGGCGGATGAGGGGCATATATGCCATTCCTTTCCCTCACCCGACGCTTCGCGCCACCCTTTCCCTGGGGGAGAGGGGATTTTCAGAAGGGCTGCAAAATAAATAGTGGTCCTAACTCTTATTCCTTGTGTTCATGTTCGTGTGGTTCGTGCTCGTGGCCCGGATGTTCGTGCTGATGCACGGTTTCTGTGGAGGGGTGGCTGTGCTTGCCGGTTTCGTCGTGGGTGTGGGTGAAGCTGTGCGGGTGGTCGTGAACGTGCTCGTGCGGATGGCTGTGCAGCAGGTCGCCGTGGTAGTGCGGGTGGTCGTGCAGGTGGTGATGCGTATGGCGGTGCTCGTGTTGATGCTGCAGGTCGCGGATCTTGACGCTGCAACGGTTACGATAGGTGAAGTCGAGTCCGTTAAGGGATGACAGCTCGCTGTTCTGCAGGAAATCGGCGGTCGCCATCTCCTGGACAATCGTCCCCTCGTGCATGACCAGGGTCCGTTCGGTCAGTTCGCCGACGAAGAACATGTCGTGGCTGACCAGGATCAGGGTCTGGTCGATCTCCTTCAAAATCTCCAGCAGCAGCTCCTCCCCCTGCGGGTCGAGCCCGGCGGTCGGCTCGTCGAGGATCAGGATCTCGGGCGACATGGCGAGGACGCAGGCGAGGGCCAACCGTTTCCTTTCGCCACCGGAGAGATGCAGCGGAACCCGTTCCTCGAACCCGCTGAGGTGGACCCGGCCGAGTGCCTCCTTTACTCTGCGTCCCACCTCTTGCGCCGAGTAGCCAAGCTGGCGGGGACCGAACGCGACCTCGGCCTTGACGCTCGGACAGAACAGCTGGTCGGCGCAGTTCTGGAAGACCAGGCCGACTTTCCTCCAGAGTTGGCGACAGCGTCGCCTGGTGACAACCTCTCCCTCGAAACAAAAGTCCCCGGTCCCCTGCAGGATGCCGAGCAGGCTGCCGAGCAAGGTCGATTTGCCGGCCCCGTTTTCGCCAACCACGGAAATTCTTTCCCCCGCTCGCACAGCTAGGTTGAGGTTGCGCAGCGCCTGGGTCCCGTCCGGGTAGCTGAAGCGATAATCCTTCAGGGCGAGTAGTTCGGGCGTTTCGGCTGAGGCAGAGACGACCTGTTCCGGCTGTTGCCGGGCAGGAGTAACCTCGGTCGGTTTCGGGTTCGGGCTGCTGCCGGCGAAACGGAAGGAGAAGTCGAGGCCATGCTCGCGCAGGGAGGGGCGGTGGGAGACCAGCTCCTGCATGGAAAAGTTATGGTGGATATGTCCCCGGTCGAGAACGACGGCGCGCTGGCAGAGCTGGTAGAGGAAGACCAGGTCGTGGCTGATGCAGACCAGGGTCCCATGGAACTGTTCCAGGCGCTGCAGCAGTAATTCCTCCTGGCGGGGGTCGAGGTTCGCCGTCGGCTCGTCGAGGATCAGCACCTCCGGCTGCATGGCGAGCAGCCCGGCGAGGGCGGCCCGCTTTCTCTGGCCGAAGCTCAGGTGGTGCGGGGCCTTGTAGGCGTAGTGGAGCAGCCCGACCTGTTGCAGTTCGTGGCGAGCCAGTTCTTCGGCCGAGGCCTGGTCATGCCCCTGGTTGCGTGGTCCGAAGGCGACATCCTCCAGCAGCGAGTTGCCGAACAGCTGGTCGTCCGGGTCCTGGAACAGCAGGCCGATGCGCAGCCGGGATGTTTGCAGGTGTTCGCCCCGCAGCGGGTCCCCGTTGAAATGAACCTCCCCCTTCTCCGGTTGCAGCAACCCGGCGAGATGTTTGACCAGGGTGGTTTTGCCGGAACCGTTCTGGCCGACCAGGGCGAGCCGGTCGCCCCGCTGGATGGCAAGGTCGATTCCGGAGAGAGCGGGGACGTCATTGGGGTAACGGTATCCGACCCCGGAGAGGGTAAACAGGGCCTGTTCCCTGGAGTGTTCGGTTGTCGGCCTGGCGGTATCGTGCATCTGCCTTTTGCCCTTGTCAGATGAGACGGTCGATGACGAGCAGGGCGAGGCCCAGGCCAAGCCAGCCGCAGGTGAAAAGGATATCCCGTCGATTCAATGCGCGTTGGGCGGTGGCGGGGAGTCGTCCTGTGTAGCCGCGCGCCTGCATCGCCTCGTGGACCCGTTCGGTTCTCTCGAAGCTGCGGACCAGCAGCATGCCGAGGAAGTTCCCGAGGGCGGCGGCGGTGGCGCGGTCGCTTCGTTTGCGGAAGCCCCGGACCTGCATGCCGGTCGCCATTCGGCTCGCTTCCTCGCGGAAGACGTGGATATAGCGATGCGAGAGTGACGCCATCTGCGTCATCACGGAGGGTACCCCGAGCCGGTTCAGTCCCTGCAGGGTCACGTTCAGAGGGGCGGTCGCCAGCAGCGGCTCCATCAACAGGGCGACCGCGACCGCCTTGCCGATGATCAGCAGGGCGAGTTCCAGGCCGCGCAGATTGAAGGTGAGCCAGTCGACACTGCCGAACAGCAGCACCGTGTCTCCCGGACGCGCGGCGGCGCTCAGCGGCATGATGATCAGGAACATGGCCAGAAAGCCGCTCATGGCGAGCAGGCGCAGCAGGGTGCGGGTCCAGGGGAGTCGCGCCAGCGGCACGGCGGCCATTGCACCCACCAGTCCGGCCAGCACCCAGTGGAGTTGCTGCAGGGAAACGAGCAGGAACGCGTAGCCGAGCAGGCCGAGCCACTTGCAGCGTACGTCCCAGCGGTGAACGGGGGAGTCGGCGTCGGCCAGAATATCGACCTGGGGAACGGACCAGTCCGGCTCTGTCTCTCCCTCTTTTTGTGCCCGCCTCGCCCTGCGGCGCAGGATTCGGACGGCGGTCAGGGCGAGCAAGGGAGGAACCAGCAGCCCGACGGGGAGTAACCAGCCGGGGAGATGGATGATCTGAGGGTCAGTCATCCGCTCTGCTCCGAAGGGTTACGGATCTTGCCGAGCATCTCCGGTTTGACCCGGAAGAGGAAGCCGACGGTGGCCGCGGTGACGGCGGCCTCAATGAGCATGGCGGGTACGTGTGCTGCCAGGGCGAGTTTGGCGACGCCGAGAAAATCTTCGCCGCCGCTCGCCAACAGCAGTGCGAGCCCGAGGCCTGCCAGCAGGATACCGAGCCCGCCGCTGACCGCACCGGCCAGCAGATGGCTTTTCCGGGTTGTCCCGCGCAGGCGTTGAAACAGGGAGCCGCAGACCAGGGCGGGTAGTCCCATCATCAGGGCGTTGGCGCCGAGGGCGGTCAGACCGCCGAATTGAAACAGCATCGATTGGAGAAACAGGCCGAGGGTGATGGAGAGAAACGCCGCCGGGCCGAGCAGGGCGCCGGCGAGCCCCGGGAGCATCAGGTGGACGCTGGTCGGTCCGAACGGCAGATGCACCAGGGATGCGACGAAGAACGCCGAGGTGACCACCGCGACTTTCGGCAGGTCTTTCTGGTTCAGCCTGCGCAGACTCAGGGCGAGCAGTCCGCCGCTGGCGGCTAAGCCGCCAAGGGTGACCATGGTCGGAAGGACCCCGTCAGAGATGTGCATGACTTAGTCCCGTCCTCTTTTGATCAGCGCGAAGATGCCGAACAGGCCGAAAATGATCCCGATGCCGCCGGCCACTTCCGGCCAGCCCGGTTTGTCGGCTTCGGCTTTGGTGAGGGCGATGTCCCTTTTGGCCTCGCGCAACTGCCGGTGCAGGCTGCGGTTGGTTTCACGCAGCTCGGTCAGCAGCAACTGACAATCTGCCTCGAGGTCTGTTGCCGGGGCAGATTCCGCCTGCGGAACGATCGGATCGGGTTCCTGCTGCTGATGGCCGACACCGTGCGCAGCGCCGAGGGTGGGTGAAAGGAGCAGGCCACAGAGAATAATCAGCGGGAGAGAGATACGGTTCATGACGTTTATCGGTCGTTGAAATGCGGGCACAGGCGCCGGTAACACAAATATCAAATTCGTGCCACCAGAATAAAGTCAGGTCCGGTGCGGGTCAAGGGAAAAGTGCGCGGTTTGCGATCGGGTTGCGACGTCGCACTCTGTCGCAACTGTCGCAGGTTGCGACGTCGCAGGGGAATGTCTCTCGGGAGGTGTTCTGCGTAACATGTTGAAATCATATGGTTTTAGTTTTGGCACGTAGGTTGAAGTCTGTATGGGGCACACACGGACCACAGACGGTCCCGAATCAACCACAACCCAAAAGGAGGATAGAGTCATGATTAACTGGAACCTGTTTCGCGAGATGGACAGCCTGCGTCGGGAAATGGATGAAATCTTTCGCTCGGTCGGTGCTGGCGACCTGGTCGAGAACGCCTTTATGCCCGGACCCGGCGCGCGACGTTTTCCACGCCTGAACCTGCGTGAGGATGGAGACCACTATTACCTGTATGCCCTGCTGCCGGGAGTCGATACTGATCACCTCGACATGAACATGGTCGGCAACACCCTGACCCTTTCAGGTGAGCGGATGGAAGAGGTCTCCGAGCAGAAGCGGACCTGGCACCGCCGCGAGCGTGGCGCCGGCAAGTTCCTCCGGACCATCGAGCTGCCGGCGGAAGTCGACGCCAGGGGTGTCAAGGCCGAGTTCCGCAACGGTGTCCTCGAGGTGGTAATCCCGAAGGCGGAGGAAGCGAAGCCGAAACGGATCGACATCAAGGTCAAGTGACAATCGAGCGTTACGAACTAAGCAACGAAGGCATTGAAACTATAAGAACCGAACAAGGAGAACAGCCATGACCGACAAGAACCTGACCGTACAGAACGAAAAGCCGTTGAGCCGCGAGAGCCTGCAGTCCCGCGAGCGGTTCCTCACCCCGGCGGTTGATATTTTCGAAACCGACAATGGCCTGACCCTGGTCGCCGATCTGCCGGGGATGACCAACGATGATCTGAACATCGATATCGACCAGGGGGTCCTGACCCTGCACGGGGTGCCGGGGCGCCAGGCGAAAGGTGACTCGCTGTTCGGTGAATTCAGCATGCCGGGTTATTACCGACAGTTCCGCCTCGCGGAGCAGCTCGACGCCGGAAGTGCCGAGGCTGAATTGAAGAACGGGGTGCTGACCCTGCACCTCCCCAAGGCGGAGGCGGCCAAGCCGAAACGGATCGAGATCAAGACGGTGCACTGAGGCACCGATTCCAAAGGGCCGGTAGCCGCAAGCTGCCGGCCCTTTTTTCCGGGGAATTATTTGATTGATTGACCCAAAGACGTCCCAGTGCAAGACGCCCCACCGAGGTATCTCTACGTGATGCAGATTTTCCGATTGTTTGATGTAGAGACGTCCCGCTGGGACGTCTCCAGAAGCCGGGTTTAATTCTTCACCGAAGACGCCCCGGCGGGGCGTCTCTACTGCCCGGAAAATGACATTTTTAGAGACGTAGCACGCTACGTCTCTACCCAACGGCGAATCACCATCTATACTTGGAGCTAAAAGAATTGCGAGGAAATCCATGGACCTGAACAAGATGACCCACAAGAGCCAGGAATCGATCCAGGCGTCCCATGATCTGGCGGTCCAGTACGGGCACGTCGAGGTCGACGGCGAGCATCTGCTGCTGGCCCTGATGCAGCAGGATGAAGGGCTGGTGCCCCGGCTCTTGGAGAAGGCCGGTCTTGACGCCGGGAATTTCACCCGGGAGGCCCAGCAGCTGGTCGACAAGTTGCCGCGGGTTTCGGGACCGGGAGTCGAGGCGGGCAAGATCTACGTCACCCAGCGGTTCAACCGGTTGCTGGTCAAGGCACAGGAGGAGGCAAAGCGGCTCAAGGATGACTATCTCAGCGTTGAACACCTGTTGCTGGCTATGGTCGGGGAGGGCGACAGCACCCCGGCCGGGCGACTCTTTCGCCATCACAACCTCGAACGGAATCGTCTGCTCGAGATCCTGACCTCGATCCGCGGCAATCAGCGGGTGACCAGCCCCGATCCGGAGCAGGCTTACGAGGCGCTGGAGAAGTACGGCCGCGACCTGGTCGACGAGGTGCGCAAGGGGAAGCTCGACCCGGTCATCGGTCGCGACGCCGAAATCCGCCGGGTGATCCGCATCCTCTCGCGCAAGACCAAGAACAACCCGGTCCTGATCGGAGAGCCGGGGGTCGGCAAGACCGCTATCGTCGAGGGGCTGGCCCATCGCATCGTGCGCGGAGACGTCCCCGAGGGGCTCAAGGACAAGACGGTTTTCTCCCTCGATATGGGGTCGCTGGTGGCCGGAGCCAAGTACCGGGGTGAATTCGAGGAGCGCCTCAAGGCGGTCTTGCAGGAGATCCGCCAGAGCGAAGGGAAAATACTGCTGTTCATCGACGAGCTGCATACCATCGTCGGCGCCGGCAAGGCGGAAGGGTCAATGGATGCGGGCAACATGCTCAAGCCGCTGCTGGCCCGCGGTGAGTTGCACTGCATCGGCGCGACCACCCTGGATGAGTACCGCCAGCATATCGAGAAAGACGCCGCTTTGGAGAGACGTTTTCAGCCGGTGCTGGTCAGTGAGCCGGATGTTGAGGACACGGTCAGTATTCTGCGTGGGCTGAAGGAGCGGTACGAGGTCCACCACGGGGTACGGATTCATGACAACGCCCTGGTCGCGGCCGCGACTCTCTCCAACCGTTACATTTCCGACCGTTTCCTGCCGGACAAGGCGATCGACCTGGTCGACGAGGCTTGCGCCATGATCCGGACCGAGATCGACTCGATGCCGCAGGAACTCGACGAAGTGACGCGCCGGATCATGCAGCTCGAGATCGAGGAAGCGGCTCTGAAAAAGGAGAAGGACGCCGCGAGCCGGAAGCGGCTGGAGCAGCTGCGCCAGGACCTGGCGGACCAGAAGAGCCGGGGCGATGCTCTACGCGCCCAGTGGGACCTGGAGAAAGGGGGCATCAAGCAGGTTCAGGCGCTGCGTGAGCAGATCGAGCAGATGCGTCTCGACGTCGAAAAAGCCGAAAGGGAATACGATCTGAACCGTGCCGCCGAGTTGAAACATGGTCAGCTCCCGCAGCTGGAGAAACAGCTGGCGGACCTCGAGAAGGAGACCGGCGACGAGGAGCCGCGCATGGTGCGCGAGGCGGTCACCGAGGAGGAGATCGCCGATATTGTCTCGCGCTGGACCGGCATCCCGGTGACCCGCCTGGTCGAGGGGGAGCGGGAGAAACTGCTCAAGCTTGACCAGGTGCTGCACCAGCGGGTGGTCGGTCAGGATGAGGCGGTCCAACTGGTCGCCGATGCCGTGATCCGGGCCCGTTCAGGGATCAAGGACCCGCGTCGTCCCATCGGATCGTTCATCTTCCTCGGGCCGACCGGGGTCGGTAAGACCGAGCTCGCCCGGACCCTGGCCGAGGCTCTGTTCGACAGCGAGGAGAGCCTGGTCCGGATCGACATGTCGGAATACATGGAGAAGCATGCCGTCAGCCGTCTGCTCGGCGCTCCTCCCGGCTATGTCGGATACGAGGAGGGGGGGCAGTTGACCGAGACCGTGCGGCGCCGGCCCTATTGCGTGCTGCTGTTCGACGAGGTCGAGAAGGCCCATCCTGATGTGTTCAACGTTCTGCTGCAACTGCTCGATGACGGTCGCTTGACCGACAGCCAGGGACGCACCGTCGATTTCAAGAACACGGTCGTTATCATGACCTCCAACATCGGTTCGGAGTTCCTGCTCGAAGGGGTGAGCGGCGAGGGGGAAATCTCGGAATCGTCCCGTGAGCAGGTTATGCTGGCTCTGCGTTCCCATTTCCGCCCGGAATTCCTCAACCGGGTCGATGACACGGTGTTGTTCAAACCGTTGACCAGAGAGGAACTGCGACAGATTATCGATCTGCTGACCGAGCAGCTCCGTCAGCGTCTGGCCGAGCGACGCATCGACCTGCAGATCACCGCCGCGGCCAGCGACCTGGTGGCCGAACGGGGTTACGACCCGGTTTACGGAGCCCGCCCGTTGAAGCGCTACCTGCAACACGAGCTCGAAACCCGCCTCGGTCGGGCCTTGATTTCCGGGGAGGTTAATGACGGTGACCGGGTGGTGATCGACCGAAATGAGGAAGGATTGGTCTTAAAAATAGGAGCGTGATTTCATGATAAACAGGTTTTTGCGGGGAAAAGACTCCTAAGCTGGCAAATTGCTTGCATATAATTGCGGCTGTGGCACAATGTGCGGTGATTTTAGGCAGTTGATTTCATCGAGGGGCAGGAAGGTTGTATCCATGGCACGTCGCAAGCGGTTTGGTGAAATCCTGATCGAGGCCGGGGTCTTGAACGAGAAGACCCTGCAGGCGGCCCTACAGAAACAGAAAGGGACCGGCAAACATCTCGGACAGGTTCTCGAGGAGCATGGGATTATCACCGAGCGTGATATCTCTGTCGTCCTGGCCCGTCAGTTCGGATTGCAGACCGTGCGGGATGTCGCCAAGCACTCATTCCCCAAGCAGGTTCTCGGCCTGATTGAAAAAGACTTCGCCCTGAACAAACTGGTTTTTCCCTTACGGCTGGTGCAGAAGCGCCTGACCGTGGCGATGGTCAACCCTCTTGACATGGATACCATCGACGCCCTCTCCTTCAACACCGGAATGGCCATCACCCCGTGCATTACCACGCGCGTTGAGATCCTCGCCGCAGTCAACAAACACTACCTCGGTCAGGAAGAGGCGAAGACCGTCGGCGGCGGGAGCTGGTCGGTCCTGGTCGTGGACGAACAGGAGCTGACCCGTGCGACTGCCGTGGCGGCGTTGCGCAAGGAAGGTTTCTTTGTCATGGAAACGGATGACGGGGCCGAGGCTGTCAGGCTGGCGATGCAGCGTCTCCCCCATGTCATTGTCACTGATACTTTGGCGACACGTGTCGCGGGAAAAGAACTGTTTCATTCCTTGCAAAGCAGCGCCGCGACGCGGAAGATCCCTGTTATCGGAATGTCCTCCAAGGGAACTCCCGAAGAGGAGGCGCGGGTGCTTGATCTCGGCTATGCCGACTATATGGCCAAGCCGATCAACCAGCTCCGTTTGCAGGCGCGGGTCCGGCGGATTCTTCGCACTGTTTATAACAACCAGTTGCCGACGTCTAACCCAGCGAATTGATCTCTGCCCGGCCGCAGTCGGTGGTAACGTTTGACCCGAATTATCCTTTTCCGTTATGATGATTTTCCCGATCGGGCCACTTAAGGCCCGATTTTTTGTGTAGGCAAAGAACATGCGAATGAGTTGCCTCCGGGTTGCTGCAAACCCCGGGCAGCGGATTTCCGTGATTCACCAGGAGTTGAGCGTGAGTAAGCAGGTTGAAAAAGAAATCGCCCGACGCAGGACGTTCGGGATCATCAGTCACCCGGATGCCGGGAAAACCACCCTGACCGAGAAGCTGCTGATGTTTGGCGGCGCCATCCAGTTGGCCGGGGCGGTCAAGGCCCGCAAGGCGGCTCGACATGCCACCAGCGACTGGATGAAGATGGAGCAGGAGCGTGGCATCTCGGTAACGACCTCGGTCATGAAGTTCGATTACCGGGATTTCGAGGTCAACCTGCTCGACACCCCGGGTCACCAGGACTTTTCCGAGGATACATACCGCGTGTTGACGGCGGTCGATTCGGCCCTGATGGTGATCGACAGCGCCAAGGGGGTTGAAACCCAGACCGAAAAGCTGATGGAGATCTGCCGGATGCGCAACACACCGGTCATCACCTTTATCAACAAGCTCGACCGCGAAGGACTTGAGCCGCTCGATATCCTGGCCGATATCGAGGACAAGCTGCAGATCGAGTGTGCCCCCCTTGCCTGGCCGATCGGCATGGGCAAACGGTTCAAGGGGGTCTACGACCTTTACCGGAAGCAGCTCAATCTTTTCACTCCCGGCGCCGATACTCGCGACCAGGAGACGGTCACCATCGACGACATCGACGACCCCCGTCTGGACGAACTGCTCGGCAGTCAGGCCGACGAGTTGCGAGGTGATATTGAACTGCTCGAGGGAGCGGCCAACCCGTTCTCCAAGGAAGATTTCCTCAAGGCCAACCAGACGCCGGTGTTTTTCGGTAGTGCCATCAACAACTTCGGAGTGCGCGAGTTGCTGGATGCCTTTGTCGAGCTGGCGCCGGCGCCCGGTCCGCGCGCGACCACCGAGCGGACTGTGGAACCGTCCGAAGATGGATTCTCCGGCTTCGTTTTTAAAATCCAGGCGAACATGGACCCGGCCCACCGCGACCGAATCGCCTTCATGCGCATCTGCAGTGGAAAATTCGAGCGGGGGATGAAGGTACGTCATCACCGCATCGGTAAGGACATCTCTCTGCACAATGCAATCATCTTCATGGCTCAGGACCGCGCCCACGTGGAAGAGGCCTTTCCCGGCGACATCATTGGCTTGCACAACCACGGCACCATCAAGGTCGGCGACACCTTCACCGACAAGGAGCCGTTGCAATTTACCGGCATCCCGAGTTTTGCCCCGGAACATTTTCGGCGGGTGCGATTGAAGAACCCCCTGAAGGTCAAGCAGCTCGACAAGGGGCTGACCCAGCTGGCCGAAGAGGGGGCGGTGCAGGTGTTTCGACCCGTCTTTGGCAGCGACTGGATTCTCGGCGCCGTCGGTGTTTTGCAGTTCGATGTCACCATGGAACGGCTGAAGAACGAATACAGCGTCGATGCCATTTACGAGGGGATCGATTTTGCCACCGCCCGCTGGGTGGAGTGTGACGACCGGAAGAAACTCGAGGAGTTCGAGAAGAAGAACCAGGGGAACCTTGCCCACGACGCCGAGGGGAACCTGACCTATCTCGCCGCCAGCGAGTGGCGACTCGGATACGTCCAGGAACAGTGGCCGGATATCGTTTTCAACAAGACCCGGGAACACGGATAAGAAATTAATTCGGTGACAGTAACCTTGTTTAAGATGTTGGAAATGTAATGAGGTAACTGTCACCGCATTTGTTGGACCTGGCTTTCGCATATTCAAGCCCGCAAGCGACCCTTGCGGGCTTTTCTTGTTGTGGCGTTTCGTTGCTCGGACAGAAAGTTCGGGTAGATTTGACCGTTACGAAAATTCCCTGTATTGTTACAAGGCTAGGCGGCACCCAGCCAGGGTGTTCCGGCCTTGTCCCGCGAGGAGATCGTTAAGAATGTCGCCCTGAGTGATGTTCGCAGATCTTCTTTCTCCCTGGGTGGCGCCCGGTTCCGGTTGATCTCGGTTCCAGGTCGCGGGTCACCCTGTCCTGTTAAAACAAAAACATTTGATTCGGGATACCGCTGAGCGCGTGCCCAAACTGCCCCCCCCTGTCCGGAAGCCGACGTTCGGTCGTGTCCCCTGTCTTGATTCCCGGTATAGCCCCATGTCGACCGTTTTGGTCGTCCAGGGTCTGTCGAAATGAGGAGTTACAATGCAAAACGAGGTCAAACTCGAAGTCAAAAACCTGTTCAAGATTTTCGGACCTCACCCTAAACGGGCGATGAAGATGCTTGCCGAGGGGCTTGACAAGGAAGCTATTTTTGCAAAGACCGAGACAACCGTTGGCGTCCAGAACGCGAATTTTAACATTCGACAGGGAGAGATCTTCGTCATCATGGGACTGTCGGGTTCCGGCAAGTCGACCATGGTCAGGATGCTCAACCGCCTGATTGAGCCGACGGCCGGCCAGGTCCTGATCGACGGGGAAGACATTGTCGTGATGAATGACGAGCAGCTGGTCAAGCTGCGGCGGGCCAAGCTGAGTATGGTGTTCCAGTCCTTCGCCCTGATGCCACATATGACCGTGCTGCAGAATGCGGCTTTCGGCCTGGAGATGGACGGTGTCGACAGGTCGGTTCGTGAGGAGCGGGCGTTGCAGGCCCTGGAGCAGGTCGGGCTGGATGCCTGGGCCGCGAGCATGCCGGGGGAACTCTCCGGTGGAATGCAGCAGCGGGTCGGGTTGGCCCGTGGACTGGCGGTCGATCCCGACATCCTGCTGATGGACGAGGCCTTTTCAGCCCTCGATCCGTTGATCCGGACCGAGATGCAGGACGAGCTGCTGAAGCTGCAGGCTAAATCCAAACGGACTATCGTCTTTATCTCCCACGACCTCGACGAGGCGATGCGGATCGGCGACCGGATTGCGATCATGGAAGGGGGCCGGGTGGTACAGGTCGGGACCCCGGAAGAGATCCTGCAGAATCCAGCCGATGAATACGTCCGCGCCTTTTTCCGCGGAGTCGATCCGACCAACATCCTCTCCGCAGGCGATATCGCCGCCGATACCCAGGTCACCATTCGTATTACCGATGGCAAGAACCCGCGTGCCGCCCTGCAGCGTCTGATCAAGCACGACCGGGATTACGGTTACGTCCTCACCAGCGATGACACGTTCCAGGGGATCGTCTCGACTGAAGCACTGCGTGAGCTTCTCGACCGCCCCGGTGACGAGCATCTGATCAAAGATGCCTATCTCGACGATGCCGTGACGGCCAATGCCGCCGATTCGATGCAGGACATCCTGCCTGAGGTCACTCGCCATCCCTGGCCGCTACCGATCCTCGATGATCAGGGGAACTATCTCGGTGCGATCTCCAAGAACCTGTTCCTTCGCACCCTGCATCGCAGCCAACCTGACGAGTCGACCGATGCCCCACCGGCCGATGATGGAGTGAAATAACGATGAATCCTTTCAATTTCGAAGAGAAACTGATTCCTCTGGATGAATGGGTCCAGGAATTTGTCGACTGGTTGGTTTTCAATCACCGGGATATTTTCCAGGCGATAAAGGCTCCGATCGAACTCTGCCTGAAAGGGTTCGAGTGGGTCTTTACCTCGCTGCACCCGGCGGTGATTATTGTTCTGTTTGCTTTCGCAGCCTGGAAGTTCGCCGGGAAAAGGGTCACGGTCTTTACCCTGGTGACTCTTTTTCTGATCGGCTATCTCGGCTTGTGGGAAGACACCATGATCACGCTGGCGATGGTGATCAGCTCGGTTTTCTTCTGCGCCCTGGCCGGTATTCCTCTCGGGATCATGGCGGGGCGGAGTGACCGCTTCGAGCTGTTTTTGCGCCCGGCTCTTGACGCCATGCAGACCATCCCCCCGTTCGTCTACCTGGTCCCGGTCGTCATGCTGTTCAGCATCGGGACCGTCTCCGGCATCCTGGCGACCATCGTGTTAGCCTTGCCGCCGATCGTTCGCCTGACCAGCCTCGGCATTCGCCAGGTTCACCCGGAGCTGATCGAAGCGGCCCTCGCCTTCGGCGCGACGCCGTGGCAGGTTCTGCGCAAGGTTCAGTTTCCCCTGGCGCTGCCGTCGATCATGGCCGGCCTCAACCAGACCCTGATGATGGCCTTGTCGATGGTGGTCATCGCCGCCCTGATCGGGGCCGGCGGCCTCGGCAACCCGGTGGTGCAGGGTCTCAATACACTTGAAATAGGTCTTGCGACCATTGGCGGACTGGCGATCGTGCTGCTCGCGATGGTGCTGGACCGGATTACCCAGGGACTCGCAAAGCGCTAACCATGTCACCTGTCGGTTACGACCCTAACGAAACAAGGAGGAGAGAATGAAACGTGTCCTGATTGTCACCCTGTTGCTCGCTCTAGCCGCCCCAGCCTTTGCGGTCAACATGAAGCCGGGAGCCGGTGTCGAGGTTCAACCTGCCCGCGCAACCTGGAACACCGGATATTTTCAGGAAGCCCTGGTTCGCGCCGGTCTTGAGGAACTCGGCTACGAGGTCGACAAGCCGAAGGAGTTGCAGAATCCGATCTTTTACCAGTCGGTCATGCTCGGGGATGTCGATTACTGGACCAACGGCTGGTTTCCCAATCACGTCAGTCAGATGCCAAAGAACTCTGAAAAAAGGGTCGAGGTCCTCGGTTACGTGGTCAAGGCGGGTGGCCTGCAGGGGTACCTTGTCTCCAAACGGGATGTCGAAAAGTACAATATCAAGTCTCTTGACGACTTTAAGCGTCCCGAAGTCATGAAGGCATTCGATTCCAACGGCGACGGCAAGGCCGATTTGACCGCTTGCCCTCCGGGATGGGGTTGCGAAAAGGTCATTAAGCACCATTTCGATGTCTATGACCTCGACGATTACATCAACCCGATTAAGGCCGGCTATTCGGCGAGTATGGCTGACACCATGGCCCGTTACCAGGCCGGTGAGCCAATCTTCTTTTACACCTGGGCACCGAACTGGACCATCGGCAAGCTGAAGCCGGGCAAAGACGTTATGTGGATCAACGTGCCGAAGATCATGCCGAAGGAATCCCAGAAAGCCGGAGAGGACCGGATGACGGTCAGTGGAATCGAGGGGGCCGTGACCGATCCACTCAAGGCCGGTTTTGTCGTCAGCGACATCCAGGTCGTTGCCAACAAGCAGTTCCTCGAGAAGAACCCGGCGGCGAAGAAGTTCTTCGAACTCTTCAAGCTACCATTGAGTGATATCAACGTTCAAAACACGAAGATGGAAGATGGCGAGAAGTCTCAGAATGACATCGAGCGTCACGCCCAGGAGTGGATCGCAGAAAATCGCGCGACCTGGGACGGTTGGCTTGATGCGGCCCGCAAGGCGGCAATGTAGCATAACTTTTCAACGTAAAACAGGAACGGCCGGAAGCAGTTGCTTCCGGCCGTTTTTTTTATGCGAGGGTTTGTCTGCTAGGATTTGTCCTCGTCTTTTTTCTCGTCCTTCCGAACCGGAAGGTCACAGGAGTTGGACATTCACGTCGGGACGCCGAGTTTCGGCAGAATCCACTTGTTGAGAATGAACCAGACGGCGACAACGCCAAGCAGCAGCCAGATATCCATAAAGCACTCCGTTGTTTAAGTCATATCCTTAAATATGAATATCAATATATATGCTCCGGGGCCTGAACGCAACCCTATTTGTCTTCAGGGTCCGGTTTCGGCAGGCCGAAGCTCGGTATTTTGATTCGGGCCAGCAGCAGGTAGAGGACCGGAACCACCACCAGGGTGAGGATGGTGGCAAAGGCGAGGCCGAAGATGACCGCGACCGCCATCGGGCCCCACCAGTCGGCCGATTCGGCGCCGACCTCCCAGGCGAAGCTGCGGAAGTCGAAGCTGATGCCGACCGCCATCGGCAGTAGGCCGAGGATGGTGGTGACGGCTGTGAGCAGCACCGGGCGGAAGCGGACGGTGCCGGCGTGAAGTAGGGCTTCACGCAGTTCCATCCCGTCTCTACGCTGCTGGTTGATGTAGTCGATCAATACGATGGCGTTGTTGACCACCACGCCGGCCAGGGAGATGACGCCGATGCCGGTCATGATGATGCCGAAGCGCATATTCGCCAGCATCAGGCCGAGAAAGACTCCGGTCAGCGACAGCAGCACCGAGGTCATGACGATGAAGGTCTGGCGGACCGAGTTGAACTGGGTGATCAGCACCAGGCTGATCAGCAGGACCGCACCGATGAATGCCTTGCTCAGGAAGGCCGAGGCTTTCTGCTGCTCTTCCTGTTCACCGGAATAGCGGATCTGGTAGCCGTCCGGCAACCGGTGGTCGGCCAGCTCTTTTTGCACATCGAGCAGGACCTCGTTGCTGCCACGGCCGTAGGTGTTGGCGGAGATGGTCGCGACCCGCTTCTGGTTGAGATGGCGGATGGAGCCGTAGCCGGAGCTGATGCGGATGTCTGCCAGGGTCGAGAGGGGAACCGGACGTCCGATGGCGTTCGGAACCAGCAGGCTCTTGATGTCGTCAATGGTCCGGCGCCTTTCCTCCGGCAACCGGATCATAATGTCGTATTCATCCTTCCCTTCCCGGTAGACGCCGAGCTTGCGGCCGCTGATCGCCGCTTTGACCGTGTTGGCGACGTCGGCGGTTGAAATGCCGAGCAGGGTCGCCTTCTCCCGGTCGACGTCGACCCGAACCTCCGGTTTCCCCTTGGCGAGGTCGTCCTTCAGGTCGACCAGGCCGGGAGTGTCCTTGATCGTCTCGCGTATCGACGCCACAAGTCCCACGAGAATGTCAACGTCCTCGCCGCTGACCTCAACCGATACCGGTGCGCCGGTCGGTGGTCCCTCTTTCTGTTTCTCGACCTTGATCTCCGCGCCGGCGAAGCTCTGCAGGGCTTGGCGGATGCGGGCGAGCACGTCTTCGGAGTTCTCCTGCCTGTCGGTTCGGTCGACGAAGTCGAGGGATATCTTGGCGTGGTTCGACTGGGCGCCACCATCGCCACCACCGTCCTCGCCGGTGCTGGCGACGCCGACTTCGGAGATTACATAGCGGATGTCCTGCTCCGGGGCGACGATGGTCTCGACTCTGCGGGCGAAGGCGTCCGAAGCGTCGAGGCTGGTCCCCTCCGGCGCCTTGATGTCGACGATGGCGCGATTCGGTTCAATCTCGGGGAAAAGTTCGATGCCGTGGCCGAAGACCCCGTAGGCCGCGACAATTCCTATCAGCAACAGGAAAGAGAGCAGGATGACCGTCTTGGGCCAGTCGAGCGCCCATCCGAGGCTGCGCCGGTAGAAGGCGAGGACGCGGGATTCCGGACGTTGCTCCTGCCCCTTGGCGACGGTGAGGAAGCTGGCGCAGATGGTCGGATTGATCACCAGGGCGACGAACAGGGAGGCGGTCAGGGTGATGATCAGTGTCAGGGGAAGGTAGCTCATGAACTCCCCCATGATCCCGGGCCAGAAGGTCATCGGGAAAAAGGCGCAGAGGGTGGTCAGGGTTGAGCTGATCACCGGCCAGGCGACCTCGCCTGTCCCGATCTTGGCCGCCTCGATCCGTCTTTTCCCCTCCTGGCGGTGGCGGTAGATATTCTCGACGATGACAATGGCGTTGTCGACCAGCATGCCGAGGGCGAGAATCAGGCTGAACAGAACCACCATGTTAAGGGTGATGCCGACCGCCTGCAGCACGGTGAAGGCGAGCAGCATGGAGAACGGGATGGCCAGGGCGACGAAAATCGAGTTGCGCAGGCCGAGGAAGAGAAACAGCACGCTGACGACCAGGATCAACCCCGAGATGATGGTGTTTTCCAGTTCGGCCACCATGCGGCGGATGTCTTTGGCCTGGTTCAGGGTGACGTCGAGCTGGACCCCTTCCGGCATCAGGCGGTCGGCTTCGGAGAGCAGGGCGAAGACCCGGTCGGCCACGCCGATGATATTCTCGCCGGTCCGTTTCTTGATGGCGAGGGTGACGCTCTGTTTACCGTTAAGCCGGGCATAGCTGATCCGGTCTTCAAAACTGTCGTGGACCGTGGCGACATCCTTGAAGTAGATCGGTTTGCCGTCACGAACCGTCATCACCAGCCGGTCGATCTCTTCGGGGTCGGTGAACTCTCCCGGGATTCTCAACAGGTATTTGGCGCTGCCGATATCGATGCTGCCGCCGGGGATGTTGACGTTCTCACGGCTGATGGAGGTGACGATCTCGGCGAATGAGAGTTGATAGGCGGCGAGCCGCTCGGGATCGAACTCGACCCGGATTTCCCGTTCCTGGCCACCGGTCAGCACCACGTCGAGAACCCCGGGGAGGGCCTCGATCTCCTCTTCCAGTTTTTCTCCGATCTTCTTCAACACCGTCTCCGGCAGCGGACCGGAGAGGGCGACCATCAGGATCGGGAATTCGCTCAGGTTGACCTCGAGGATCTGCGGGTCGTTCTCCAGGTCGTCCGGCAGGTCTCCTTTCGCCTGGTCGACCTTGTCCCGTACCCACTGCAGGGCGTTGTCGATGTTGACGTGCGGCTGGAATTCAACCGTGATCATCGACGAGCCTTCGGCGCTGACCGAGCGGACCTCCTCCACCTCCTTGAGCCCCTGGAGTTTCCGTTCGATCGGTCGGGTGATCAGGCTTTCGACGTCCGAGGATGCGACCCCTTCGTGCGGGGTTACCACCAGAACATACGGGATGGTGATGTCCGGGGTCGATTCTCGCGGAAGGACGATATAGCTGTAGATGCCGACGATCAGGATGATCAGCATCAGGGCGAAGACGGTGCTGCGTCGATTGATGGATGCGTTGGAGATCAGCATGTCACTCCCCCTGGACCGTCACCCTGGCGCCATCCGTCAGCAGGTGCTGCCCCTTGACGATCAGGCGGTCAGCGGGTGCGATCCCTTCGCGGAGGATGATTTCGCGGCCGACGGTTGCCCCGGTCTCCACTTCGCGCAGGTGGGCGACCCCGTCTTTTTCGAGATAGACGACTTTGCGCCCGTCGAGATCGACCAGGGCGTAGAGGGGGATGGCGATGGCAGCTTGATGCTGGCGGCGCTGAAATCGGGCACGCAGGATCATGCCGGGACGGAAAAACCCGTCGGCATTGCCGATGGCGATCTTGACCCGGTAGGTCCGGCTGGCGGGGTCGGCCTGGTAACCGACATGCAGGATGTGGCCGGGAAACCTCTCCTCTTTCTCGGCATGGATGGAGGCGGTCAGGATATCGACTTGCTGTCCCGGCTGCAGGAACTGGACTTCTTTCTCCGGCGCGTCGACCAGGACCTTGAGACGATCGACCTGGACCACCTGGGCGAGGGGGTCGCCGATGGCGACGTATTCGCCGATATCGACCAGGAGACGATCGAGGACGCCATGGACCGGTGTCTTGACCGTGCTCTTTGTCAGGGTGAGCTCCGCCTGGACGAGGTTGGCCCGTGACGCTTCCAGCGCATTGCGCTGCAGGTCGTACTCCTGTTGACTGACCAGTTGTTGATCGAGCAGTTGCTGATAACGGTCGAGTTCGCGTTGCTGAATTTCGAAATTGGTCCTGTCACGCTTCAGGTTTGCCTTGACCGTATCGGTGTCGATGCGCAGGATCGGCTCGTTCTGCTCCAGGACATCCCCTTCCTCGGGGCCGATCCAGCGGATCGGTCCTGCCAACTCGGCGGCCAGGGAGATGTTCTCCCACGCTTCCAGGGTTCCGGGCAGGGTAAAGGTCTCCTGGATGTTTCTCGGGACGACCTCCATGACCTCCACCTGGGTGGTTTTTTCCGCCGGTTTCTCTGCCGCTTTCGGATCGGCCGCCGTGTCGTTGCCACAGGCGGACAAAGCGAAGAAGGCTGCCAGGGCGACAAAGAGATGGGTTGCCACGGCCAAAATATTCCGGTGGCAGCCAGCTTGATCCTGTGGGAGGGGCGTTTTGTGGGTCATGGGGTGTCATCCTCCGTGTCCTGGAACAGACGGGTGAATTTTTCCAGCAGTTCCCGGTCCGGTTCATAGTCAAGTGGTCGGTCCGCAAGTCCGTTCAGGGCTTGCAGGCAGAGTTCGCGCAGGAACCCCTCCATCTCTTCCCGGGACTCGGCATAACCCGAATACCAGGCGGAAAGGGCAAGAAGATAGAGGGCGTGAAAGTGGGCCACGGCCAACAGCAGGTGAGAATCGCCGCGTAGTTCCCCTTTTTGCCGTGCTCTTTCGAGGATACTGGTGACGCGACTGAGATAACTGCTGTCGAGATCCCGGCACTTTTCGGCGGTCTGTTCCTTGGGAAAGGTGGTCTCCCGGGCGTAGATGCGGCCGAATTCGCGGTTTCGGGTCACAAAGTCGAACTGGGCCATGGAGAGGGCCATGATCTGTTCGAGCAGCGGGGCGTCGGGGTCGGTCTGCTCAGCGAGGCGGTTGAAAACGAAGTCGATTTCCTCCTCGCAGAAGGCGAGAAAGATCTCCTGTTTCGTCTGGAAGTAGCTGTAGATGGTCCCCTTGCCGATTTTGGCGGCCCGGGCCAATTCGGCGATACTGGTCCCGTCGAACCCCTTCTCGGAG
Source organism: Desulfuromonas sp. (assembly GCA_002868905.1). Taxonomy (GTDB): domain Bacteria; phylum Desulfobacterota; class Desulfuromonadia; order Desulfuromonadales; family Geothermobacteraceae; genus BM304. The sequence goes on along the minus strand of PKUA01000060.1, from coordinate 1,629 downwards.
AACAATTGAACGGCGGCCTGCAGGATCGCCTTGCGGGTCTGACGTTTTTTCTGAGCGCGGATTCCCGGCATGGTTCTCTCACCGTCGGTGGCTTTGCGATGTGTAGAGACGCGCCGCTGGCGCTTCTCCGGGATATTTGTGTCACAAACGAGACGCCCCACCGGCGCGTCTCTACAAAAGCGAAAAAATCTCGACCGTGGTCGAAATTGACCAAGGTCGAAGTTTAGTGGATGCCAATATCCTGGTCAAGCAGAAAACTCAGCTGAATTGTTCGATTCGAGCCTTCTTGTTGCAGAAGGGTTGCCCGGTCGCCGGGTCAGGGGGACGGAGGTTCAGAGCGGGAGCCCGATGCGAACCAATAATCCGCCATTGGTCGGGTTTTCCGCTGCGATACTGCCACCGTGTAATCGTACGGAACGGGCGGCGATGGCAAGTCCGAGCCCGGTTCCGCCACACTCGCGGTCGCGCGATTCCGCCACGCGGTAAAACGGCTCAAACAGGTGAGGGAGATCCTTTTCGGGGACACCCGGTCCTTGGTCACGGACGGTGGTCACTGCGACATCATCTTCAAGCGCCAGGGAAAGTGCGATCGAAGATCCCCCTGGTGCGTAGCGCAGAGCGTTGCGCACCACGTTTTCGAAGGTCCGGCGTAACAGCTCCCCGGACCCCATGAGTTCGATCTGTGGTAGCGACAGCACCTCGACCCTGCAATCGCGTTGCCGTGCTTCGATGTCGGCATCCTTGACGATTTCCTGCAACAGTTCGTGCAACTTCAGTTGTTCGCGCTGCAGGGAGTTTTCGCCGCTCTCCAGCAGGGTGAGGGTGCGGAGCTGGCCGATCAGGTCGTTGAGCCTGTCGGCTTCCTTGGCAATGCGGTCAAGGTTCCCTTCCTGCTCAGTTCCCTGCTGGTGACGGGCGAGTTCGAGGGCGAGCTGGAGCCGGGTCAGCGGAGTGCGGAGCTCATGAGAGATGTCAACCAGAAGGCGCTTTTGACTTTGGACCAGGGAGTCGATCCGTCCGGCCATCCGGTTGAAGTCGCGGGCGAGTTCGGCTGTCTCGTCACGGCGATTGGCAAACTTGTCAGCGACCCTGCTGCCGAGATCACCGTCGGCAAGGCGACTCGTCGCCTTGCGCAGTTCACTGAGGGGAGCAGCGAGGGATCGGGCGAGGAAGTAGCAGACCAGTCCGGCGATGACGAAGGTGACCAGGAGGCGAATACCGAGCTGGTGCGGGTTCAGGAAACGCTCGAACCGTGAAGGGGGTGGAACTCGGGTCAGCACCAGGTTCGATTCGGACAGGGGAATGGCGAACCAGATGCCGCGCGGAGATGGACGAATTTCAACCTGGTCAAGATCGGCGGCGCGGTGCGCCAGGCGGCGAGCGCGTTGCGGGATGTGGCGTCCCGAGACGGGAGCTCCCTGGTTGTTCAATAGCCAGGACGGATGTCCGGACGCTGTTTCGAGTTCGATTTCCGCTTGTGCCAGGCCTCCGGAGCCTTTGCTCTGCCAGGCATCCAACAGCCGGTTCCCCGTCTCGAGGAGAGCTTCTTCATGCTGGTTCAGGATGGCCTGTTTGCGGTCGGTATTGACCGCTATCACGACCAGGACCGCTCCGATCAGGGTCATGGCG
>PKUA01000076.1 GCA_002868905.1 Desulfuromonas sp. | reverse complement strand
TGAGGTTTCCCATGCGTGTTTTGTCCGGTATCCAACCGTCAGGTTCTTTGCATCTCGGTAACTACTTCGGCATGATGTCGAAGATGATCGACTATCAGGAACATGAGGAACTGTTCTGCTTTATCGCCAATTACCATGCCCAGACCTCTGTCAGTGACGGCAAAGTGCTGGCGCGTGGCACCCTGGAAGCGGCAGCCAATTTCCTGGCGCTCGGGCTTGATCCGGAGAAGTCGATCTTCTGGGTCCAGTCCGATGTCCCCGAGGTGCAGGAGTTGGCCTGGCTCCTCTCCAATTTCACCCCGATGGGACTGCTTGAGCGCTGTCACAGCTATAAAGACAAGGTCGCGCAGGGAATCAAGCCGAATCATGGACTGTTTGCTTACCCGGTTCTGATGACGGCAGATATCCTCCTGTTCAAAAGCGACCGGGTCCCGGTCGGGAAAGATCAGAAACAGCACCTCGAAGTCGCCCGGGATATCGCGATCAAGTTCAACAACGAATACGGCGATATTTTCGTCGTTCCCGAAGCGGAAATCGATGATGAGGTCGCCACCATTCCCGGGCTCGACGGGCAGAAAATGAGCAAGAGCTACGGCAACACCATTGACCTGTTCCAGGATGAAAAAGCGCTACGCAAGCAGGTGATGAGGATTGTCACGGCACCGATCCCGGTTGAGGAGCCAAAAGATCCCGACCAGTGCAATGTCTACAAGATTTACCGGCTGTTTCTCGACAAGTCGGCCGACCAGGAGTTGCGCAAACGCTACCAGGCTGGCGGACTCGGTTTCGGTGAAGTGAAACAGGAGCTGTTCGAGACCATCAGGGATACTTTTGCACCTTTCGCCGTAAGGCGCAACGAGCTGCTCGGAGACCTGGAGGGGTTGCGCTCAATTCTCGCCGAAGGGTCGGACCGGGCGCGCGGTGTTGCCAACCGTACTCTCGGCAAGGTCCGAAAAAAAACCGGCCTCGCCTACTAGTCTCTATGGCCGTGAAGCCAGAACGGCGTACCTTGCGCATGGCTTACGTTCTGTCATAGTTGAACTGTGGCGAGACGGATTGAGATGGTGACGAGGAGGTGCGTCATGACGGTTTTTCGGAAATGGTACTGCAACTGTTCCGGGGTCGAGAAGGAGTTGGTTCCGGTGACCATGATCGAGGATGAGACCGATGAGCCGACCTGCCCCAAGTGCGGCGCGACGCCGTCGAGCGATCCACGACATACGGTTCGTTACCGGGACCAGGAGAGCTGGGACGATTGACCGCCTACTGGTCTTCGGCAGAGCGGGTGAAGAAGATGAATGCCATGGACGGTCGTTTGCTTGAATCACGAACGACGAATTGAATGGATTCGAACTGCCACCCTTCGCGGCACCAGGTGTTGAGGGTCTCCTCGATGCATTCATCGGTAACGGTTGTAAGTTCGACAACTTTGTATGTCATGTTGGATGCTCTCTCTATCCATAGGATTCGTCATGCCGATATCGGGTTCTCCTAAAAAACTTGCTCAGGATGTGGCTGAAGGCTACATCTCCTTCAATCAGTCCAATCTGCGACCCTACACCCCGACCGATATCAAGACCATCCTGGTCAATCTTGCCATGGTCACCCGCGAAATCCGTTCGGAGCAGATTCCGCTGGAAGAGGTCATGGCTATCAAGATGAAAAACCTGCGCCTCTCCCGCCTCAACCAGGCCGAAGTCATCATCCGTGCTTTCTGTAGAAAGAGGCGCATCCCCGTATAAGATCGGACTGTCCCCGACCCGATTTTTCCCTTCAAAGCATAGCCTATCCGTTGCGAGACCACCAGAAGTGAACACCGATTTTCATACCGCCAAAGGGGTGTGAGGTCGATTTGAGGCGGGATCGCACCGGACCCGTTTGTTTGCTGGGTCTCATATCAAATAATAAATCCCCTATAAAGAAAACACAATTTTATTATAATGGAAATAGCGCAGAAATTTACACATGTTGGCGCATGCCGCAAAAGATTTACCTGTCGAAACGCCTGTTTCAATAAATTTTTCGATTGACACATAAATCAAACAACGTATTATATTGCGAAATTATTAAATCCAAAAAGGGTAAATTTTACCAACTAAACATTGGTGAATTCTTAATAAAATCAAAACTGGTTCTTGCCGGAGGGTTGCGCCAACCGCTGGCAAATGAGCGTGGGGAGGTGACTGGGAAGGTTTTGAAAGGGTGCTGAGGAATAGGTAAATTTTTTTTGTGGTGTAAATTCGAAATGAGTGATTTTTAGAGAGAAAAGCGCTGAAAGGAGCACTTGTTATGGGACATGGACCCGCAGTAAAACTTGGGAAGGACAATGCTGCCAGCTATAAGACCAGGCTGGGGATTTACATGTTTATCCTCTACACTTGTGTCTACGCTGGGTTTGTGACGATCAATGCCGTCAACCCATCATTGATGCAGAACGTGGTACTCGGCCAGACCCTGGCCGTGGTCTACGGCTTTTTCCTGATCGTGTTCGCCTTCGTGTTGGCGATCGTCTACAATCAACTCTGCAACGCCGCTGAGCGGCGTATGAATAGCTAAGGGGGAGCGGTCATGATTTATACTCAATCTCCGTTGGCTATCGCCCTGTTCGTCAGTTTTGTCCTGTTCGTTCTCGGCCTCTCGTTCTATCTTGCCCGCCGCACCAAGTCAGCTGAAGGTTACTACGCCGCCGGCGGTAACATCCACTGGTTCACCAACGGCATCGCATTTGCCGGTGATTATCTCTCCGCTGCATCGTTCCTCGGAATCTGCGGCATGATCGCAACCGCCGGTTACGATGGTTGGATGTACTCTATCGGTTACCTCGCCGGTTGGATGGTGGCCCTGTTCCTGGTCGCCGAGCCGATGAAGCGTCTTGGAAAGTTCACCTTTACCGATGCCCTCGATTCCAAGTTCAACTCCAAGGGGATCCAGCTAGCTGCCGCTCTCTCGACTCTGATCGTATCGGTTTTCTACCTGATCCCGCAGATGGTCGGTGCCGGTGTCCTGGTGCAGCCGCTGCTCGGCATGCCACACTGGGTTGGTGTTGTGATCGTCGGCATCGTCGTTACCATCATCGTCGCCACCGCCGGGATGGCCTCGACCACCTACGTGCAGTTCTTCAAGGGGGCGCTGCTGCTGATTTTCACCACCATCGTGGTCATCGGTGTGTTGAGTCGCGGTCTCTCCACGGCGCCGGACCAGGGTGGCACCAAGGACTACCACCAGTTCCAGAGCCTGCAGGCGACCATCAGCGGCGACGGTACCCTCCAGGTTCCGGGTTATGCCCCGGTGCGTGACTGGCAGAGTGGCCCTTACGGCGAAGCTGGTTTTGTCAAGCTGAGCCAGGATGGCGTTGATAAAATCTGGAAGGTCGAGCAGTCCGCCAGCGGCGTGACCCTGGAGGAGACCCTCTACGTCAAGACCATGCATGACGGCACCAAGCTTTACAACGGGTCGACAAAGGAGGAAGGGCAGTTCTTCCCGGTCGGTCACATCAAGGAGCTGAAGATGGACGGCAAGGAGGTCGCCCAGACCGGAGCCGTCGGTCCGCTCGCCTACCTTTCCGCACTGCAGGAGTCCACCATCGTCCTGTGGGGCAAGAAATATGTCATGGAAGGGGATGCCAAGACGGTTGTCTACTACCAGAAACCGACCCCCGGCTCGCGCATGTTGCGCCCCGGTCTGAAATTCAAAGTCGACAACGCTTCCGGCACCGATAAGTTCAACTTCATCTCTTTGATGCTGGCCCTGTTCTGTGGTACCGCGGCCCTGCCGCACATCCTGATCCGCTACTACACCGTGCCGAGTCAGGCTGCTGCACGTAAGTCGACCATCGTCGGGATCGCCGCGATCGGCTTCTTCTACATCCTGACCCTGTTCCTCGGGATCGGGGCCATGACCAGCGGCGTTATCAATCTGACCGACAACAATATGTCGGCCCCGCTGCTGGCTCTCTCCTTCGGCGTGGTGTTGTTCTCCATCATCTCCTCCATCGCGTTCGCCACCGTTCTCGGCACCGTCTCCGGTCTGATCGTGGCGGCGAGCGGGGCGGTCGCCCACGACCTGATGGACAACTTCCTCGGCATGAAGATGACCGACTCCGGGAAGGTCATGGCGGGCAAGATCACCGCCTGCGTCGTCGGGGCGATCGCGATTTATCTCGGGATTGTGTTCGAAGGGATGAACGTTTCGTTCCTGGTCGGCTGGGCTTTCGCCGTCGCCGCCAGCGCCAACCTGCCGGCGATTTTGATGATCCTGTTCTGGAAACAGACCACGGCCAAGGGCGTGGCCGCCTCGATCATCGTCGGCCTGGTGTCGGCCCTCGGCCTGATCCTGATCTCGCCTGACATGTATGTCCGCTATGGCCTGCTGCCGAGCGAGGCGCCGATCGCGTTCAATAGCCCGGCCCTGATTTCCATCCCGGCCAGTTTTCTGACGTTGATACTGGTCTCGTTGATGACCCGCAAGCAGCCGGAGCTTGACGCTGCGAGCGAATCAGCCAACGCCTGATGAGCCAAGACGGGGCCGCAACAGCGGCCCCGTTTTTTTAACAGGTTTTTCGTAGCGAGTTCATGTCACCCTCGCCAGAAGTTCCGTTTCCAGCCTTGTCTCGGTTGAAAGTTTGCGTTACCTTGAGTCCCGGCAATTTTTCCAACCTCTTCCTTGAGTATGAGTCATTATGCGACGCTTCCGTTTTACCGTAGCCGTTATCTGCCTGGTCCTGCTTTATCTCGGAGGGAACGACCTGCTGTTTTGGGGATGCAACCAACAGCCGGTCACCGTCCGGGTCGAGGCCCTCGCGACGGCCCCCCCTCCCCAGGAATGGCTCGTGCTGGAGGGAGGGTACCTTGACCTCTTAGAGGCAATTTCCACCTCCGGCACCATTGAAGTGGAGGCGTTTCTCGTCCCGTATCGCCAGTTCGCGGGTGATGATTACCGGGTCATGGTCGAAACCCGTGATCCGGCGATCGTTGATACCCTGACCACGTATCATTTCAAACTCGATTCGGCGCGGGAACAGGCTGACTATCGGCAGCAGCATCCGGGGGCGTTCGAGCTGCATCGGCCGGTGACGGGGACGGTGATCGGAGGATTGATCCGGAACAACAACAAACAGCGTCTGCAGCGCCTCACCAAGGAGTTCGGCGTTGAAGTGCCGGACGAGGTGGTCTTCATCAGTGAAGGGAAGGAGCCTCCATTCTGGCGCGGTTTCTTTTTCTTCTGCGTGGGGCTTCTCGGTATGGGTAAGGTGGTTTTGTGGAAGCGTAAGACGAAGGTTGGAGTGAACGGTTCCGGCGACCTGCCGGGGTCGTCAGATCAGGGTGCCGCCTGATTCGAGTCGCAGGCGTCGCCACATTTGCCCGGGATCGATTTCGAGTAGCGGAAGTTTACCCGACCCCCTGACCTGCCAGTCCCGGCGGCGGAGTTCATGCTCCAGCTGCCCCGGCGCCCAGCCGCAATAGCCTGATAGCACCCGGTAGGAATAGGCCCCCAGCTCATCCATCGCCAGTCCCAGCAGCATCTCCTCCACCCCCGAAATGGCGAGTCCCGGAATGATATCGGCCGAACCGGAAGGAGGGCTCATCCCTCCCCAAAGTACCGAAATGGTTGACGGGTTGAGCGGGCCGCCCGAATAGATTGGCGTGGTGCCAGCCCCCTTCTTCTCGTTTTCGGGGAGCAGGGAGTCGATAGTGAAATCGGTCGGCTTGTTGAGGATCAGGCCGACGCTCCCGTGAGCGTCGTGCCGCAGCAGCAGGATCACGGCATGATGAAATCGCTCGTCCCGGATTTGGTCGCTGGCGATCAGCAGGCGCCCCGGGGCCGGACTGAGGCTGGTTACCCCGGAAGCGGACATGCTGGAGAGCAGGAAAAACAGACAGAGAGTGAAGACGACCGTTATTCGTTTCATACTTCAACTTTAGCACAGCTGTCGTGAATTAGAATCCGGGTGCAGTCAGGTACCTGGAGGGGAGACGCCCTCCGGGAGGAGCAGCCAGAGACGTCCCGGATGTTTCATCCGTCCCGCCAGTTCGCCCGCAGCATCTCCCATCCCCCAGAAAAGATCCGCCCTGACCGGCCCTTTGATGGCGCCGCCGGTATCCTGGGCCACCATCAGTCGCTGATAGGGTTCACCACTGTTGCCAGGACGAGTGGTGGAGAGGTAGACCGGTGCGCCGAGGGGGATGCGCCTCGGATCGACCGCGATGCTCCGCTCGGGCGTCAGCGGTACGCCGAGGGCACCCGGAGGAGACTGGTAGCGGCCGTCAAGTTCTCGAAAAAAGACGTAGCTTGGGTTTTCCGCCAGGAGGTCGGGGGCCAGGTCTGGGTTGTTCATGGCCCAGCGCTGGATGTTCTGCATCGACATTTCTGAGCGGGTCATGAAGCCTCTATCGAGCAGGAGTTTGCCGATTGAACGGTAGGGGTGTCCGTTCTGGTCAGCATAGTTGAGCATGACCCGGTTCCCATCCGGCAGGACGATTTGTCCGGAACCTTGAATGTGCAGAAAGAAGAGTTCCACCGGGTCGGCGACCCAGAACAGCTCATTGCCGGCCAGGTCGCCCTCACCGCTGTCGATGCCGCGGCGATCCCAGTACGGAACGACACGGTTCCCTTGAAGGCGGCCACGCAGACGGTAATTGCCCAGGTCCGGGTAGACATCGTCGAGGTCGATGACAAGCAGGTCATCCGGCCGGCCGTAAACCGGGTAGGGGTAAGCCTCGGTTCGGTTGCGCGAACCGCGCAGGTCCGGGACGTAATAGCCGGTGATCAGCCCTTCGTCGTCACCTGTTACATCCTGAAGGCGGTAGGGGTTGAAGTAGGCTTCGAAGAAGGTGCTCACCTGTTCCGGGTTGTCTTCGTTAATGACCTGCGCGACCCAGCAGGGGACCTGCCATCCGGCACGGCGCTGCAAGACCTGGCAGCTGGCGCGGAACGCTGCCAGGGCCTGCGCATGGTTGTCGTCCTCCCAACCCGGTATGTCCTTCCAGTCGGCCATGACGACGGTCGGCTGCGGGGTCGGTTCCTTGATGCAGCCAGCGGATGCCAGAAGGACCATGAGGAACACGAAGAGAGGGCAATGGGACCTGAGTAGACTCTTCATAGCAAACAATCCATTCTCCTAAAACATGTCGACAGGGTCGACATCGACATGCAGGGATACCCCGCTCGGCACCGGTTGGCGCATGTTTTCAAGGTGATGCAGGGCCTGGCGTAATGGCTGGCGGGTCGTGGCCTTGAGCAGAATCTGGTAGCGTGACTTGCCGCGTAGCCGGGCCAGAATACACGGCGCGGGGCCGAGCAGTTCGACTTTCGTCCCCTCCAGCAACCTTTGGGCGAGGTTTGTTGCCGCATCCCTGGTCCGGTCGGCCTGGTTGCCGGAGAGGACCAGGTTGACCAGGTAGCCGAAGGGGGGGTAGCCGAGTGCCTGGCGCAAAGTAAGTTCCTGGGTCACGAATCCCTGGTAGTCGTGCCGGGCAGCGCAGTCGAGTGCATAGTGATCAGGTTCGTAGGTCTGGATGATCACCTTGCCGGCCCGCTCTCCGCGGCCTGCACGCCCGGCGACCTGGGCCAGCAGGGCGAAGGTCCGTTCACCGGCCCGGAAATCGGGGAAGTTGAGGCTGGCGTCGGCGTTGAGAACGCCGACCAGCGTGACATCGGGGAAATCGTGCCCTTTGGCGACCATCTGGGTTCCGATCAGGATGTCGATTTCCCTGCGACCGACCTGCTCGAGTAGTTTGCGATGCGCCCCCTTGGCGGCCATGGTGTCGCGATCCATGCGGGCAATCCGTGCATCAGGGAGCAACTCCTGCAATTCCATTTCGAGTCTTTCCGTGCCGATCCCTTCGGGCTCGAGGTTGCAGCCGGAGCAGCCGGGGCAGGTGTCGGGCGGCTTCATGATGAAATCACAGTAGTGACAGCGCAGCTTCCTCTCCTGACGGTGAAAGGTCAGGGTGATGTCGCAGTTGGGGCAGCGGAAGGTTTTGCCGCAGTCGGCGCAAAGCATGAACGGCGCGAAGCCGCGACGGTTGAGCAGCAGCAGCGCCTGCTCCCCTTTCTCCAGAGTCTGCTCCAGGGCCAGCGACAACGGCTGGGACAGCTGGGTCCCGAACGGCTCCTGTTTCATGTCGAGCAATTCAACTTCGGGGAGGGGGCGGCCAGCGACCCGGTTCGGCAGCTCGAACAGTCGTGCTTTCCCGCCGGCCGCAAGTTGCCAGCTGGTCAGGGCCGGGGTGGCGCTCCCGCAGAGGACAACGGATTGCTCCATCTGCCCCCGCAGCAGCGCCGTATCCCGCGCGTGGTAGCGTAATCCTTCGCCCTGCTTGTAGCTTGCCTCGTGTTCCTCGTCGACGATGATGATGCCGAGCCGGCTCAGGGGAGCAAAGACCGCCGAGCGGGCTCCGATGACGATGTCGACCTCCTGCCGGGCGATGCGGCGCCAGGTGTCGAAGCGTTCCCCATCGGAGAGCCCTGAATGAAGGACGGCGATCCGTGCGGTATTTTCCTTTAACTCTTCAGGCTTTGGTGCGAACCGGGCGCGGAAACGGCTGACGAGCTGCGGCGTGAGGGCGATTTCCGGAACCAGGACCAGAGCCTGTCTGTCATCGGCAATGATTTGCGCGATGCTTTGCAGGTAAATTTCGGTTTTACCGCTGCCGGTGACACCATGCAAAAGGCAGGCGTGGAAACCGCCATCCGTCAGGAGTGGCGCCAGCTGTTCCATCGTCTGTTGCTGATCCTGAGTCAGGGAGGGGGGAGTGTCCCCCCGGGTCGGCCAGTCCAGGAAAGGGTCTCGGATCTTCTCCGCCTTACGGGTTTGCAGCATGCCGAGTTCGACCAGTCGCTTCAATGGGGCATGAACATGGGAAAACTGCTGGCGAAGTTCACTTAACGTGACCTCTTCATGTTTCCGTACGAGGGCGAGGATGTTGCGTTGCTGCTGACCGCGTGGCTGTTCTCGGTTTTCACCGGGGCGGACAAACGTTTCCCACAAGATCGGCGGTGGCTCGCCGCGACCGGCGAGTCCGGCCGGCAAGGCGGTGGCGATGACCTGGCCGAGGGGGTGGCAGTAATAGTCGGCGACGCGACGGAAAAGGGGTACGAGAGTGGCGGGGAACAGCGGGTCGTCGTCGAGAATCTCCCTGATCGGTTTCAGCCCGTTTTTATCACCGTCACTCCGGTCGAGGACAAATCCGACAACGGTGCGGCGACCAAGGGGGATCTTGACGCGCGAGCCTATGCAAAGACTGCCCTGCAGCGATTCGGGAACCGAATAGGAGAGGGTCTTGGGCAGCGGAGCCGCCACGGCGATTTCGGCGATGTTTCCAAGGGACGACATGGTAGGTCATTTTAGCCCAGGTGGAGGAAGGCGACCAGTGGCTAGTGATGATTTGTCCTGAAATCTGCCGTCCGAACCGTACGCGGGCGGAATTATTGTTCCATCCGGTCGGAGGGGGACCTTTTCTCCATCCAGTAAGGGGTGTGAACCGGTTTCAGGTCTCCTGCGTCAATCGCTGCCTTGATGCTGCGGGCATAGTCGAGGATCTCACGGATTTGTTCCTCGCTCAAGGCCAGGTTCGGCATCCTGGTTTGTGGTTCGAGATAAGCAGGGTTCTCCAGAAAGGCGGCCAGGTAGTTGAGGGTCAGCTTTTCAAATGCCAGGAGGAGGTCGGATGCCAACCGATTCGGGTTGTCGCTCGAAACGACCTGTTTCGTGTTTAGATCCCCCATCGGATGGCAGGAGAGGCAGGTTTGCAAGGTCGTGTTGTTCTTTGCCGCCGATTTCAGGTCGTCGGACATGGGTGTCGGTTTGAATACCAGCGGTTTCTCTCTGTATAGTCGGGTATGACACTGATAGCAGTCATAGTCCTGCCACGGCTCGTACTGGTAGCGATCGTTCGGCGCACTGGCGGTGGCCGCGTTGGTGAGGTAGATGGCGACCAGTTTGACCTCTTCCGATTGCAGGTGTGGTTTCGCGTTAGTCGAGGTGAAGTTGGGCATCATCAGCTCTGCCATCGCCGGGCGCATGCGGTACGAATTACCAAGGTAATCCTGCAGCCAGCCCTCTTCGTATTTAAAGCGTTTCCAGGTCAGGCTGGGAGCATGGGACGCTCCAAACCCCTCAATGCTGTGACAGCCGCGGCAGCGAGCTGCCCTGACAAGTTTTCTCCCCGTATCGAGGCGCTGCTCAATCGATTCGACGCTGCTGGCCGAAGTCGTTTCGGAGCGTGGTTTGTTGGCGCGGCTTTGGCGGATATCGGGGTCCGACTGGCGTTGTTCGCTTAACTCCAGGCAGGTTTCGGCGTCCGGGCAGGTGGTGACGTGGCTGACGTCGGCGTCACCGACGAATCCATCCTGCACCAGGATGCTTTGCAACTCGTAATCGACCATCACCCAACTGCGTACCGGAATGTCACGGAATTTCTCCATGCCACCGAAAACATCGATGCTGTTGCGGCAAAGATCGGTTTCCTTGCGGGGGTCTGCAAACGCCAGCGAAACCGCGACCACCTTGTCGTCTTGAACCACCTTGCTCTGCAGAAACAGGACATGATCGAAATAGGGAACGCCGGGGCGTCCTTCGGAGACCAGTGCCGGGGCGGGGTTTGGCAGGAGAAGCAGTAATGTCATACATGCTAAAAACAACTTGGTCATTGAGGCATTCCCTTTGGGTTCAGGTGGGACAATATATTGTCCGGGCGGTCAAGGGGGATCTAAAGGCGACCTCTGGTTGTCGGTTTTGTCCCATGTCCTGAAATGGTCGCAAGCGACGAGGCTAAATGGTTCCCTTAAACTATATCCGATCTTGAGGGTTCGGTGCTCTTATTTCTTGACGAGATTTTTTTTGTCGGTAGCAAGATAGGTTCGACGTCGCAAACTCTCGACAATGTTCGACAATCGGCTGCCTTGCCAGATACGAAAGTAGTCTGCGTTGATGCCCTTTGTGACCGGATAGTCGCAGCATTATATTCCATAGAAATTAGATGCGATTGGGATAGTTAGTATTTAAAACAGCCATGTTTAATATGAAAAACAAATAAAAAACATTAAAATACTACAGTGGCATTTGCAATGATGCAAAAATTATCCCGCATGTCAAAGCTGTATAACTCAAATGAAATTGGGGAGGGAATCTATTATTGAGCAGATGCCTCGTTCGATGAGGATAAACATTAATCATGAACGGTTAAATTGTTTGAATAATTCCCATGTATTCTGTAATTGCCAAATCTATTGCCAAAAACAAAACGAGCCGCCTTCATCGGAGAAAGCAGCCCGTCCAATTCCCTGTCGAAGTGGATAGTTCAAAACCCTGCTCGTTTTCCTGAGCCCCCCCCCGCTCAGTTTTTCTGGCAGGATCTATGTCGAAATTTTCAGTCGCTTCACCCCGGAGATTCTGTCTATTTCCTCCAGGTCCTTTTGGTATCTTTCTGTTAACTTTGTGACAGTTTCCGGGCTGAAAGGAGCGAATTTTGGGGAATCGTTCGTGATGGGATATCTGGTTTTAATTTGTATGATTGCTTCCTGTTGTTTTTTATAGAAGAGACCTCTGGGTGGGTTGGCCGTGATAATTTCGATTGCCCTGGCCGAGAACCCTTGCCTGTGAATTTTGTCCTGAAGGAGATCTGTTTTGTCAGTTGATTGATTTGTCAGCCAATCGATAACAAAACGATTGTCTTTTTGGTAATCTTCAAAGGTCCAAACAGTCAGTGGCCTGGTGGAAAATACCTTGTTTATGGCAGTGATGAGAGGGACCCAGCTGAGTTCTTCGGGTCTTCTCCCCTGATAAATGTCCTTAAATGGGCGAAAGGGATGAAGGTAGAGAGCCTCCGAATATATTGACGGGAGAAAGGTGGCCGGATTTCGGATCGCCAGGCATGGTGAGCACTCCAGGTCTTGGAACAATCCCTTGATATGGTGAAGTCGCTCAATGGCGGAACCATATATCTCTCTGTCCTGATAAAGTACCCCGGTTGGCCCAAGAAGATTCTCTTCAGAAATGATCAGCTTTTCGTAGCGGGGTTGTAACGGTTCAATCTTCCGGCGAATGATTGAACGAGCCGTCCGGTTCGTATATTTCCCCGGGGAGAAGAGTTTTTTCAGAAGGAAAACTGGCGTTAAGTGACGGTGCCAGACAACAACTTCCCGCATGACATTTTCTCGAAATTCCTGGTTTTCCCAGTAATGAATTCCCTTCTTCTCAATTGCTGGTTTTGATCCCAGCAGGACGGTCTGAAGGTGGGTGGTGGCAGTTTTGTGGGCACCGAAATGGAGTAGAATTTCCATTTGTTCTAGACCCTTCTCAATTCACGGTCGATTCTGTCGAGTAACTCTTTGTTCTCGGGGTCGATTTTTCGGACAAAAAGGAACTCCCCCTTTCCGTAGACGGCATCGTCGAATAAGTTTCCATGCTGCTTGATCGTTAGAAAATGGTCCTGTGAGATGATCTCCGGATGGTAGTTGAGCCCTCTCCAGTCGACATAGGTCAAACTCGGTGCGGTCTGTTTTACATATTTGGAGTTGGCAATGATCGTATGAAAAAATATCTCATCTGGCACTTTGCAATATTTGAAAAAAGAGAGGTAGGATACGTTCTTTTCAAGAAAATCAAAGATATAGGAGACCGCCTCCCTGCTGAAGGCCCACCATTGATGTCCGGCATACGGTTTTATTCCTTTGAGCTTTTTCTGGTAGTTTCTTTTGTAGAGGAGGTCCAAGGCTATATTCACATAGTAGGTTGCCAGGTTGTGGAAAACAGTCAATGGCTTTGATTGTGGATGGAAAAGTGCCTCGATGTGGATTTTTTCAAGTCTTTCAAGTGCTTTGTTCTCATTTTCTCTGAGAATGGGCATGGGGGCCAAACTTATATATTCATGGTGATTTCCCAAAAAAAACTGTTTGATATAACAATTGCTTTTTACCGGATAGTCGGCGCCACTTAAAAGAAGGAAGCGATCAAATTTCCGCGGATCCGAAAATGCTTTTTGCAAAAGGGTAAGTGTTGCCTCGACAAGGCTGAAACCTCCCCAGTTGACATAGTGACGGTCCTGAATCAATTCAACATTTTCAGGCCCCGTTAAGATGTCGAATGTTTTGATGTCTGTTTTTCGATCGATATGGATGAAAAAAGCCGTGTCCCTGGTGCTTAAGGTGGACACCAGTCTCTTGAGTTGACCGGGGTTTTCGTGGGCCAAAATCAAATAGGCAAGTCTGATTTGCTTGCTTTGAATTGACATCTTAAAGGTTGCTTTTGCCGTAATAATTCAGCCGTTTTAGCGCTTGCCGGATTCCGAAATGCCGGGCTGAATAAAGAAATCGCTTTATCAGGTGTGATTTGTATGGGGATTGGATGAATTGAAGGAGTCCGCCAAGCAGGGGCAGGTTCAGGGGAGTGCTCCTCGTGTTGAGTTTGATGAATTCGTTGTTGGCCATTTGCAGGACCGCCGGGTAATCATTGACGTCAAATATGTTACGAAGCACTCTCTGCCTGTTTTTTGTCGCATCGGTGACGTTGACCATGGAACTCGGATGGATTCTATACCAGAAGAGGATCTCCGGGATCACGAGGATTTTATAACCATGCATGGAAGCTTTCAGGAAAAATTCCCAGTCCTCATAGCCAATGCCATAGTCTTCCGTAAAGCCCCCGAGGGTTTTGTAGGTGGATACTCTGACGCAGCAGTTTGCATCTCCGAAGACATTTTCAAAAAAAGCGGATTGTGGAAGATCACCGTAAGGGACCGCATAAAATTCCTGAAATGTGGGTCGACTGGTTATCTCACTGCCGAAAAAAAGGTTAGCACCGCACGTTACGATGTCGGCCCCTGATAACTCCATGGCCGACACGAAAGCCTCCAGTTCATTGTCTTGGGGATAATTGTCGTCATCGGAAAAAACCAGGTATTTGCCTCTTGCGGCAGAGGCGGCAGTATTTCTTGCCGCTCCCAGGTATTTGTTGTCTTGTTTTATGATCTGCCAGTTTTTCTCGTCGAACTTTTTTTGCTGGGCCTTGAGGTAGGCGATAGAGTCCGCACGGTCACTGCCATCATCGACCAGGATGATTTCAAAATTGTCATAAGTTTGGGATTCAAAGCATTCCAGCAAGCCTGGAAGGTACTCATGGCGGTTGTGGTGGACGATGCAGACAGAAACAAGCGGCTTGGTGCCATCTGTAGAATGGGGTTCCTGTTTTACGCTGGGAACGGGTGTTTCCCGAATCAAGTTCGAAGCGAACTCCTCCTGGCCCAGGGTGCTCTTGTCCAGGGTCAGATCAGCATGCTGGCAAGTGTTGGCCATTTCGACGCGGGTAAGCTGCGTCAGGTGCTCTGCAATGCCAAGGGCCTCGAAACGAAAATCTGCATTGTCGTTGATAGCAGTCAGCTTGGTATTGTGCAGCCCCCGCCCGATCCTTTTGCACATCACGCTATAGTGGGCCAACTCCGGCGCATCGATAAAGATGGCATGGTCGAAATGGGTGTTTTTCAGAGCCTCCAGGACGGCATGCGAAAGGGCCTTGTCCTCTGGTCCGAGGAACCTGAAGTCGGTGGCGATGCGGACTGTGGAGAAGGTTTTGGCGTCGGGAATGGCAGCCGTCAGTGCTGATGAATAAAAAACGGTAATAGGGGGGGGGGATGGTCGTCCCTCTTTTATCTGCTTTTCGAGAAGAAGAATGCACTGCAATCGTTCATGATCAAGTATTTTGACAACTATGGCAATCTTCATATGCTATGACGTTTTTTGTTTATGTGAAATCCCGGCAGCTTTGAATAGCCAGGAGCTCAGCTTGGATTTTCCGAAGGATTCTAACCATGGCGGAAATGCTTTTTCGTAAGGATGGAAAATCCTTCGACCGTTTGTTAACCCCAGTTCTGCTAAAATTACGGCGAGGGGAATGTTTTTCCCGACCGCATTCAAGCACCACCTGTCGGATGGAGGTTGGGGGGTGGCGGGGTTGGCGGCCCACCATGGTTGAAAGCTCTCGCTGTTGCAGAACGGAATTCCGAACAGTTTGGCCATGGTCGGGACCCTGTATTCCAAGAAACCCCTCACGGGGGGACCCGTCGCAACATAACGATTCAGGAACTCCCTTGGCAGGCATGCAACAATGAAAAGGCAGACAAGCAACTCCTCGTGGAAGTTGAAATCCTCCTGCAGCAATTGTCTGAATTCGCCTACGGTTTCAACCTGTTTGGCCCAAGGCCACCAATCAGAAACGGCGTCAAATCGATCAAATCCTGACAATAAAATTTGGCCCGGTTTTAAGTCAACGAAAATTTGGTCAAGCCGATCCAGAACAAGCATGTCCCATTGCATTACGAAAATGGTCTCCCAGGGCAGGTGCCGACCCCTCTCCCGGTGCCATGAGGCGATCAGGTGGTCACCGTATTGCCACTTCCATTCAGGCGCTTGAGGCCCGGGATAGGCATAGAAATCATCGACAAGTTCCTCGATTTGAGACCGGGCCAAGGAGGACTTGGATAGCGGGCCTCCGTACAGGGCATAAATTTTCACTTCCGGATTCTTTTTGCGGAGATGGATCAGGCGTTTACGACAAAAGGTGAACTCTTTATAAAACCAAAAAAGCACATCCGGTTGCATTGTAGCTCCCTTCCCGGGAAATCGTGTCAGCTCCCGGTGGGGTTATTGTTTGGCCCGACGTTTGGCCGCAATAATCATCATGAATAATCAGGGTAAGAGTGAAAAGTCATTTCCCTCAGGCCATTTTTATGTCTTAAGATGGTTGTAGTCAATGATCGTCTGGCTGGGGAGTCTTTAAAAGGAAAAAAGGTTGGTCCAGAAGTCGGTTGCCCTGCATCTCGGTTTTGTTGGTACTCAATAGGATGACGTGATGGCATGTCATCCGGATCTTTGCCCGACTCTTCGGGGCGGAAAACGGTGATGGTAAATTTGTGGCGCTTTATAACCAGAATCTTCGGGTCTTGCGTGTCAGCCTGGACCTTTTTGACGGCCTGGGTGAATATTCTACTGCGGAACTATGAAAGCCCTGTTTGGGTGGTTGGCGAAGCTCGGAGTGGGACAACCTGGTTGATGGAGCTTCTTGGGTCTGATGGAAAAAGGAGGGTGTTGTTTGAACCCTTTCATCCCAAATTTAACCATACGTTGAAATTGACACCTCTGCACAATTACGTCCCGACAGATCATGATGAGATGGACTTCCGTGATTTTTGTGCCAATGTGTTTCAGGGGAAGCTGTTTAATGGCAGAGTCGATGCTTATCGGAATTACAGATTATTTCATAGCGGATTAGTCATAAAAGATGTTTATGCCAACTTGCTATTGCCATACATGAGTAAGAATTTCGACAAAGTAAGAAAGATATTGATATTGAGAAATCCCATCGCTGTTGCTTTGTCAAAACAGAAACGGCCCATGGGACACTGGATTAATAATCCCGTGGATTTCCTGACAGATGATGCTCTGGTCAAAGACCATCTTGAACCATTTGCAGATATGATCAGGTCTCTGGAAGACGATTATTTTCAGAAGCAAGTCATGATATGGTGCGTCGTCCATTATGTCCCGCTAAGGGTTCTCGGTCCGAACCTTCTCCATGTTGTTTTGTATGAGGAGCTTTTTGCGGACCCGATCAAGGAGTTGCTACGTATCAATCGATTTCTGGGTGAGAACGTTGTCCCTGTTGATGACCGGATTTTGAATGTGGTCGATGTGCCAAGTCGGATGACGGAAAGGTCGCGGCAATTTTTTTCCAGCCAGAAAAATTTGAGTTTTCGGCCGGGGATTGAAAATGCAACTTTGAGGAGTTGCGCAAGAATTATGCGCGCCTTTGGCATGGAGGGTTTCTACGGAGATCGATTTGACACGCCGAACAGTGAAGACGTTCTGAGATTCTTGCGCGAGGCTCATGCTTCATCTTCCGATTCTCAGGCGTCATTCCGCGAAGAAAAAAGACTGTCATGAATGACGATCTGCTTGGTCATGCCAAGCAAGGATAAAATAATGATTTCTCTCTGAGGAATAACATGGAGTCTTTCGTAGAGAGCTCTGGGAGCTTCATCGCCTTGCTTTTGAGAAAGAATAAAATCATTGAATTGTTCGAGTCGATGCTTCCTCATGACGTGACCTTCTCCGATACTTTTTGTTCTCATGCCCCATTTTGACGACCAGTTTTTGAAGCCGATGCAGTCATAATGAAGCAATAGCAACGTTTTCGAGAGGTGTGTTTTTAGGTCGGGGCAATGTTTTGAGGGCCCATGAATACCAATTTCCGTTGTCTTATCATTAAGCTTTATGGCCATTTTTGACGCGAGGTGCCCCCTGAAGTAGTTTTGGTCGATAATGGCCCGAGAACATCCAAGCAGCCTAGCCAGGGCTATTTTGAGACGACCGCACTGGTGTTTGAACAGTTGTGGCAAAAAAATATGCTCGTAATCGCACCTCTCGACGATCGCTTCCTTGAGACTGAATTTGATCGCATCTGCTTCGCTCCAATCAGGATACGCTTTCAGGCTGGAGTACTCCGGGTCGTTCGGATAAATCAACTCATCGCTGTCAATGTGTATTGCCCAGTTGCAGCCCTTGCTTCTTGCAATTGTGGCCCCATGGTTCACATTGACCATCTGCCTGTTGGCAATGCGACCGGGTCTGGCAAACCCTCTCTCTTCCCAGTAGTCGGATGTGCAGGGGATGCCGGTAACGTTGGGGTCGGCAGAAAACTGTGAGATGTACGGATCGTCCGGATCGTCGAAAAATAAAATAATTTCGTCGATTCCGATATTCAGGTGGTAATTGACGAACATTGCCAGTTCGTTTCCGGGTGCCTTGACCGTGGAGATGATGGCAAATTTGGGCAGGTTTTTCATGGCGCGGCTCTTAAGGTCAAGGGGTTGATTTTACGAAGTTTGTTCCTTGCTGATCTCGTCCTTTTTGCTCATCTTCAAGTTGTTTTGCAATGTTTTGCCCGAGTCACTTTTTGATCAGGAAAAAGCAGGCTTGATCACCACGTTTTTCCTCGTTGAGGGATTGGGCCGCCTGTTCCCATGTTTGCATCTGCCGTTCTGAAAAAATTATTTGTGATCTTCCGGTCCAGGCTGAGAGTTCGTTCTCAAGCGGGATGTTTTTCATGTATTGCTCACTGCCCCAGAATTGAAAACCGGTTGAATCGTATTGAATAGATTCGACAGCAAAGCCACAGGATTCGCAGAGCAATTCCATGCTCTTTAAAGAATGTATCCAGAAATGGCGCGGGGCATCGATCCCGACCCAGTGAACACCATAATGTTCCCAGGCCCAGGATATAACCGGAATTCGAATCAAGACCCTGCCATCCGGTTTGGTAGCTTTGTGAATGGCCCGGAGGGTCGCTTCAGGGTTGGTGACGTGTTCAAACGTGTGGTGAAGCATGACAAAGTCAAAGCAATCGGATTCTTCCTCTATCGTTCTCTTGTGGGTTTGAAACCCACAGGGAGTGTTTACTTCCCGAGTGAAAAAAGGGTCAATCCCTGTCAGGCGGGTGAACCCTTCATTGGCGAGTCTGGAGAGGAGGTGCCCGTTACCGCAACCGACATCGAGAATGTGACTATCGATTCTAAGTCGGGCGTTTTTGGCCCACGCGTCAAGCAACGGCTCACCATGTATCACCGTCAGGATTTTGCCAATCAAACTTGTATCACCAAGGAAATATTGAGTTCTCTTTCGCTTCAAATAGCGCTTCCACGATCTCGGCTGTGGGAGAACTTCCCGGTGGAAGGAATAATAGTTTTCGGGATAGTAAGCGTCCAGGTTCTCGGGAGGGGTTGATATTTGTAAGCATTGGCATGATGAACACTGGAAATAATCGAAATTTTCCCTGGTGCCAAATAACATTTCACGGACACGGTAACTTTTGTTGCCGACCGTGTTGTGACATATTCCACACTGATGTCTTCGCATAGACAAATCATACACAGAAGTGAAGGAGCAGTGGGAGGAATTTTGTAAATTTAAATATCGATATCTGAGGTTGCTGCCGTATGTCCTTGCAACAGGTTGACCTGCTCAAATCATTGCCAAGTCTATTGCTAAATCGGGTCGTCAAAAAAAAGGATGATCTCATCCAGGCCGGAATTCAGATGATAGTGGACGAACATCAATATTTCATTCGTGGGTCCTTTTACCGTGAATATCAACGCGACTTTAGTCATTTTTGCAGATCAATTTGTTCTTAAATACTGTGAAAGTTTTGGTTGAGGATGTTCACGCTTGTTCTTGCCCGAAGCTTCCATGGCCTGTCAAACGATTTATCCGCCAAAGAACCAGGTGTTAGCGGGTCCTGTTCAAATGTAAAGATTTCAGGAGGGTGATGTCTGGATGTGGGAATTTCATATGATTTAGTTCCGAACATTGAAAAAATCATTTCTTTCATTTCCGGGCTCAAGTCCATGGTGGTTTGGGGTTCAATTTCCCCTGGCAGCAGTGACGGATTTAGTTAGAAAATTATTCGTTGAATTGATTATGGAAGCGGTAAGATAAGTCATGTTAGTTATTCTGATTATTTTTGGTTTTTGTTTAGGTTTATGATTAAAATGTGAAAAAATACAGATAATTTGTGTTGACATTTGTTTTGGACTGGTTAACTTATTACTGCTTAAGGTCCTTTGGATGATTTTCTAGCCGTTGGTTAAATGCATGTTTTGAAGATTGCATTTTGAGTACGTAACTTATTGACAAAGGAGATGACCATGTCCAAACTTCTGGAACTTGCAACCGACCTCGTTTCTTCTCACGCTTCGATGACGCCTATGTCCAAAGAAGACCTTGTTGCGGAAATCAATGAGGTCTATGCGGCTCTTACCGCTCTGGAGAGTGGTGAAGCAGTCGAAGTTGCCACTGCCGAGGATGCTGATGCACCGGTCGTTTCCAAGCGGAAAGCTTTTGGAAAAAACAAGATTTACTGCATGGTCTGCGGTAAGGGTTTTACCACGTTGAAGCGGCATCTCTCGACAGCCCATGAAATGACACCGCGGGAATACAGGGACAAATTCGATATTCCTGCCGGCACCGTTTTGGCCGCGAAGGCTTATTCGGAGAGCCGTCGCCAGATGGCGATTGATAAAGATCTCGGGGCCGGATTGGCAAAGGCACGGGCCAAGCGGGCCAAGAAGAAGTAATTTTCAAAGGGAGTTATGGAAAAACACGGGGAGTTGGCTTACTGGCCGGCTCCCCGTGTTCTTTGCAGAATGGCTTCGGCGGCAAAGCTTGACAGTTGAAAACCGGGTCGTAGTAGCTTGGTCAACCGATTATGGTCTGCCCGGGGGTGAATCTCCGGACGCGGTTCCAAAGGACATTAGACT
The DNA here is from genome assembly GCA_002868905.1 of Desulfuromonas sp. Lineage (GTDB taxonomy): Bacteria > Desulfobacterota > Desulfuromonadia > Desulfuromonadales > Geothermobacteraceae > BM304. Next base: position 77,992 of record PKUA01000076.1, on the reverse strand, counting down.
TCATCGAATAGCCAAGCCGCCTCGATGTCGGTCGCAGAACCGAAGTTCCAACGAATGGAAACGGGGGCGCTCGCCAAGCGAGCGCCCCCGTCGAGGGATGAGAGGGGTTGTTATTCGGCTGCCGGCGGTACGAAGCCTCGTCCACCAAGCTCTTCATCAAGGCGGAGCAGCCCGTTGCCGTCGTCGCCGATCCGCTCCAACTTGCGCAGGATCAGGCCGAAGCTCGCCTCTTCCTCGACCTGTTCGGTGACGAACCACTGCAGGAAAATCTGTGCGGCGTGGTTCCCCTCATCCTTGGCGAGGTCCATCAGCTTGTTGATGCTGGCGGTGACGAATTTCTCGTGCTCCAGGCTCACCTGAAAGACGCCAAGCGGGGAGTCGAAATCGTTCTGCGGGGAGTCGAAACCGCGGAAGTCGGTCCGGCCGGCCGCTTCGGTTATGAAGTTGAAAAACTTTTCACCGTGGGTCATTTCTTCCAGGGCCTGCACCCGCATCCATGAGGCGATACCCGGGAGGTCTTCCGCTTCGAAATATCCGGCCATGGCCATATAAAGGTAGGCCGAGAAGAATTCGTTTTTCATCTGTTCATTCAAGGCGTCCTGCAATTTCGCGCTGAGCATGGTATTCCTCCAGTGAAATTTGAGTTGAATAAAGCAGTATTGCTGTTCCCGTATGTATAACACAGGCGAGTGGACCCTACAACTGAGCCGATGGCTTGATCAAGGGTGAAAACGCTCGCGTCTCACACGAAAGGGTGTGTTAAGATGCTTCGGGTGAAAGGGGTTTTTCGTGAAAATCATATCCGCTGAATTTATCCAGAGCGCGACCCGCCCGAACAACTATCCGCCGACCGAACTGCCGGAGATTGCGTTTGCCGGGCGTTCCAATGTCGGTAAGAGCAGCCTGATCAACGTCCTGGTCGGACGCCGCAAGCTGGTCCGGACCTCCCGGACTCCCGGGCGGACCCAGTTGCTTAATTTTTTCCGGGTGAACGACGCCTTCACCCTGGTCGACCTGCCCGGTTACGGTTTCGCAAAAGTTCCGGTCGCGGTGAAAAAAGAGTGGGGGCCGATGATCCGGACCTACCTGTCGAGCCGGTCGTCGCTGCGCTGCGTCGTCCTGTTGCTCGACATCCGCCGTGTGCCCAACGAAGAAGACTTGCAGCTGCTCGACTGGCTCGAAGAATTCGAGATCCCGACCATCCCGGTCATCACCAAGGCGGACAAGGTCAAACGGAATCAGCGTGGTAAGCAGCTCCGCCCGATTCTCGAGGCAACCGGTCTGCCCCGGGACGCGTTCACCCTCGCCTCGGCCCTCGACAGGGAAGGGCTGGACGAAGTCTGGGAGAGGATCGAGGCGGTGTTGCAGGGTGACGCAGAGTAACGAATGCTATGGTGCTCAATGGGGCAGGATACAATTCTGTCCCCTATGGGGGGGCCAGATCATCTAAGGACATTTAAGATGCTATATATCTAGTGAATTCTCCCAATGCCCAGTTCCGGTCTCACCGGGGAGACATCGAATCCAAGGACGTTACCTTTAATTGATATTGGCCTTTTTCCATGAAATTCAAAAGCCGGTTTTGCCGACGCTCAACATTCAGGGCTAAACCCCCAGACTCTTTTTGTTCTCAATGAGATAGTCAATAACCGCCCGAACTTTGAGTGGCAGAAATGCTCGCTGGGGGTAAACCGCATAGATTCCGACCGGTTCCGAGCGGTAGTCGCTGAGGACCTGGATCAGTTCGCCATTTTCAAGCTCGTCCATGACGTTCAATCGCAATGTCTGACCGACCCCTAGCCCAGCCTTTATCATCTCCTGCATCGACGGCGCACTGTTGGAGTGTGCCCTGCCGTAAAGTCGCACCTTGTATTGGTCCCCATTCGGTCCAGACAGCCGCAGTTGATAGGGTTGTCGTTTCCGGGTGAAAGCCACCCATTGATGATGTGCCAAATCGGCAGGCTCACCGGGTGTTCCTTGGCGATCAAGGTAGCTTGGTGCGGCAACGATAATTTCCTGAAGTTCGCCTATTTTTCGTGAGATCCAGCCGGATTCTTCGAGGTGGCCGATGCGAAGAGCCAAGTCGACTTGTTCTTCGACCAGGTTGACGACCTCATCGCTTCCGTCAACATCAAGGGACAGTTTCGGGTGCCTGTCCATAAAAGGACCGAGCAGTGGAACCAGATGGCTTGCCGAGAAGTCATGACTGCAGCTGATTTTTAATGTTCCGCTCGGTTCCTTACTGAATTGACCAATTCTCTGATTGGCCAGATCCGCAGCATCCAGCATCTGCCGGCATCCATCCAGGTAGATTTTACCCTCTTCGGTCAGGTTGAGCTGCCGCGTGGTCCGGTGGAGCAGCCGCGTCCCCAGGACATCCTCCAACTGATTGATCTGTTGGCTCACCGCCGAGGCTGTTATCCCCAGCTTCCGGGCCGCTGCAGAGAAGCTTCCATATTCGATGACCTGAGCGAAAATGGCCATAGCACGATAGTTATCCATATCTGCCTCACTTGTTAGATTTGCTAAAAGGTAATATCAGAAATCGATGGATTATCAACATGTAGAAACAGGTCTATCCTTGAATCAACATCACAACAAGGAGAAAGCAGATGGACCCAACCATTTTCGTCATAGGTGCAACAGGGAATCTCGGCAGGGAAGTCACCCTTCAACTGGTAGCCAAAGAGCTCAAGGTTCGGGTGGGAGTTCGCAAGCCGGATCAATACCTGGCACCTTCATCCCGGGTTGAAGCCGTTCGTTTCGACTTCGATGACCCTACCTCTTTTTGTCCGGCCCTCGACAGCATCGAGAAGCTTTTCTTAATCGCTCCGCCGCTGGACCCGGAAGCTCCCATGGTGCTGGCACCATTGATTCAGGCGGCAAAACAGGCCGGCGTGGAGCAGATCGTGTTCACCAGCGCTCTGGGCGTCGACCAGAATGAAGACGCTCCATTGAGGAGAGTTGAAAGACAGCTCGAAGCATCGGGTATCGGCCATACCGTCTTGCGCCCGAACTTCTTTATGGACAATTTTTCCAGCGGCTTCATCGCGCCGATGATTCAAGATGCCGATGGGATTTTCGTCGCTGCCGAGAGTGCCAAAACCAGCTTCATTGCCACGACCGACATCGCCGCCGTGGCGGTTGTCTGCATGACCGAAGATGGCCATCTTGGCAAAGCCTTCAACCTGACAGGTCCGCAAGGACTCGATCATGCCGTGATTGCTGCTATCATTTCAGAAACTGCCGGGCGTGACGTCGTTTATCAGTCGATCCCGGAAAGCGCCTTGCGTCAGGGAGCGATTAAAAATGGCCTCCCTGAACCGAACGTCGACTATCTTGCTGTTTTGTATCAAGCGACCCGGGCAGGGCATTTGGCGGCAACAACCCCTGATGTCGAACAGGTTTTGGGCCGCCCGCCCGTATCATTCGAAGAGTTTGCGCAACAGAACAAGGCTGCCTGGCAGCCGCAAAGAGCGGTCAACGGCTAAGGCCGCTGAAACAAGAGAAGCTAAAACGAAACCCAGGACATAAACGAAAAGGAGATAACAGATGTTCAAAAAATTATTCATCATTTTTGCCGCCACGATTTTTACAACCCAGATCGCTTCTGCAGCGACTTACCAGGTGGACCCCGTTCATTCCCAGGTTGAATTCACCGTTGACCACCTCGTTGTGTTCAAAGTCAATGGTGCATTCAATGACTATCAAGGAGTAATTGAAGCAGACCCGGCCAACAAAACCCTCACATCCGCGCAAGCCGAAATCAAGGTCGCTTCAGTTGATACGCGTGAACCGAAACGTGACGCTCATTTGCGCAGTGCCGACTTCTTCGACGCGGAGAATCACCCCCTCATGACTTTTACCAGCAAGCGCGTTGAAGGCAGAGGAAACGATATCATCGTTATTGGTGACCTTTCCATTCGCGGGACCACCAAAGAGGTCGCCTTGACGGGGAACTTCCGCGGCGAAAACACCGACCCGTGGGGTAATGTTCGGGCCGGATTTGCCGCCAGCACCGTGATCAATCGCCATGACTTTGGCCTCAATTGGAACAAGGCGCTGGAAACAGGTGGCTTTGTCGTTGGCGACGATGTCACGATCAAATTGGAGATTCAGGGAATTCTCAAAAAGTCCTGAATGGGCGACCGAGTTTGAAGATTGGAATCGTCACAACCTCATGCATGGAGACTCGTCGGAGTTGAATAACAAAGGGGACATGGCCAGGTTATCGACTCCCAGTCCCGACCACTACCTGCCTCTGACCTACCTGGCAGGGCTGCTGGATGATTCAGATGAGGTCAGTTCCCCGGTTGAAGGGTTTGATGGCGGTACCATATCGGTGTTGTTGGTTCTGCCAACCCAGCGCCCGGCAAATACATAAGATTAAACGTGGTAGGCTATTAAGACGGCAACATTTCACAACAGCACGAAGGCATAGGACAAACGGGTGGAAAGGATCCAGAAACATGAAAGCATATGCATATAATTTTGTCGTATTATTCATCGCGGCTATTTCCTTGATGGCGTGCGCTGCACCGCATGCCGGACACGACCACTCCAGCCAGATGAATGGCACCACCATCGAACCCGAGCGGATTGGCATAACCCAGGTGCTTGAGAAACTGGAGCGGGGCGACAAGGTCGTGTTTATCGACAGTCGCAACAGTGTCGACTGGGGCCTGGCGGAGACAAAAATTCCCGGCGCTATCAGGGTTGGCAACGATGATCAATTAGCGAGCTTGGTCAAAACCTTACCGAAGGACAGCTACGTTGTCCCCTACTGTACGTGACAGGCTGAACAATCGAGCGCCAGTTTGGCGCTCAAGTTAATCAAGGCAGGATACAAAGATGTTTACCCACTGAAAGGCGGGTTGGATGCCTGGTTAATGGCAAAACAGCCGATGACGGCCAAGTAACGATGTGTTAGGGACGGGAACGGTCAACACCGATATCCGGGTTGGCCGTTCCCATTTGAGCGAAGCCCCGGCACTGTGCATCCGCACAGTCGAAATTCGTGACAAACCGAGTCCGTTTTTGCGCGGTCTGCCGTATTTTTCTTTCAAAGGCCTTGTATAATAGCGACCATCGAAAGGTTGTTGTGGCAGGCAACCTGGAGACAAACCTTCTTCAAAACCTCCTGACAGCAAGATCTGGCCCCACAGCTTACTACCTCCTGAGCTGTGGGGCTTCTTTTTGTTCGATGTGGACTCCCAAGATCGGCTTCCATTGTTTTTGGGTTGAGACAACCGGGAAAACCTTACTGGAAAGGTTGACTTTGGGGTGGGGTGTTGAATTATAATGTTGATCATGGTGCTGGTGTTTAGAAAGCATTTGATCCCTTTGGCCTTTTTGCTGGCGCTCTCCTTTGCTGCGGGCATCGCTTTTGCGCCGGTCCTATTTGCAGGTCAGATTCAAAACGAGCAGTGTTGTGACAAGGATGCTGTGCCTGCGGTACCTGGTGAAGCAGCAGAGTGCTCCGAGTGCAATGGCCCTGCATGCCAATTTGTAATAAATGCCCGGACCGATGATCCAAAAGCATACAGTTCAACAGAAACAACCTGTTCCTGGTTGGTTTCAGGAATAGTCCCATCAGAGTTTATTCGTACGATTGACTACCCACCAGAATTCGCCTGACGTTCAATTCCAATCGCAATTCAAATTTTAAACCTGATCACTGGCGGTGGTGTGCCTCGCTGCGTCTTTTTACGCTATTGGCCCCATTGTTTCGGAAAACATAAGGATAAATAACTATGAAAAATTCGGTATTGAAGGTTTTGGTGTGCTTGTCGGTCCTCATTTTTATGAGTGTAGCAGCCGGATGTAAAGATCAGACATCCGTTTTTCAAGTTAACGATGTCGTGTCAGACCCGGGTGCCTTCAGCAAACCGTTAACTCTTGAAGGGATTGTCTATGCCTACTCAAAGGGTGATGCATCGATTGTTGGCGTGATGGACAAAAAGGAGTTGCAGTGCACAACACCGAACTGCAAGAAGGCTTTGCTGGCCGTCAAGTCGCCTGGAGCAGAACTTTCCGTCGGTGATGAAATTGAAGCGTCAGGTTCCATCATCAAGGAAAGCTGGGGTTATGTTTTGAAGGCTGAGGACGTCAAGGTCGTCGCCAGGCACAAACTGGGGGCATAAAATGACACCGTCGAAACTGGTATTTAAAAACCTGACAAGGAGAAAGGGACGATTCCTTTTCACCTTGCTGGGCATCATGATAGGGATGGCTTCGTTTGTAACGTTCATGGCGCTTGGCGGCAGTCTGAAATCGCAGATCGAAAAGGAGTCTGCCGCGCTAGGGGCAAACCTTGTCGTCACACCGAAAGGGAGCTGTGCTTACGAGCAGGTCTCCATCCTGACGGGTGAACAACTACCGACCAATATCACCAGGGATGAGGTTGCCGCGATCCGCTCGATCGACGGGATGCAGGCGATTCCTTATTTGGCCGAACGTTCAGCCATCGACAACCGTCCCGTTTCGGTCATGGGGATCCTGCCGGAAGAGACCAGGGTCTTTAAAAAGTGGAACTTGGCTCAAGGTGGGTATTTCCCCGCTGAAGACTCCGAAGGTGTCGTATTGGGTGCGGTCTTGGCTGAGCAGTTCGGTTTGCTTCCTGGCTCGGATGTGCGAATTCGTGGTGCCAACCTCAAGGTTTTGGGGATCCTGGAAGAGACTGGCGGCAAGGATGACCTGACGGTTTTTCTGAGCCTTCCGGTTGCGCAAAACCTCTATGAACAGATAGACCTGGTCTCCTACGTGGCCGTACGGGTTGATCGTCTGGACGAGGTCGAATTATACGCCAACAAGATCAAGGACAAGGTCAGTCTCGGGGTGGTGTCCGACAAGCAGATGCGCAGTTCGGTCCTGGCGATTGTCGGCACGGTCAATATGACCCTTCAGCTGATCGCGGCAGTCGCCATCCTGGCCGCCGCCTTCGGCATCGTCAACACCATGATGACAGCGACTTACGAGCGCAAACGGGAAATAGGCATTCTTCAGGCCATGGGTGCTACCCGGTACGGCGTTTTCAGGTTGTTTCTGATCGAATCCGGTATCTACGGCTTGATCGGCGGTATCGGCGGGGCGGTCCTGGGCGGTCTGGCCGCCGTATTCGCCACCCCCTATATCAGTCAGAATGCCGCGACATCGTTTGTCAAAGGTTCCCAAAGCAGTCTTGACCCGATCATGTTTGCCGGGGCCATCCTGTTTTCCACATTGGTCGCCATGGTCGCCGGGTTGTATCCGGCCATCAAAGCGTCGAAACTCTCGCCGGTGGAGGCTATCAGCTATGAGTGATCCTGTCATGACAGCAAAAGGGCTCGTAAAGGAATATGGGAAAGGAGCGACCCTGGTGAAGGCGCTGCGTGGCGTCGACCTGGATATTCCCCGGGGGAGTTTCACCTGCATCGTCGGGCCGTCAGGACACGGCAAGTCAACCCTGATGCACCTGTTGGGCGGTCTCGATCATCCGACCAGCGGCACGGTCATCATTGACGGCCAGGAGATGTTTCGTCTCGGGAATAAGGAATTGGCCGCCTTGCGGGCGAACAAAATCGGCTTTGTCTTTCAATTCTTCAACCTGTTGCAAAGTTTGACAGCCAGGGAAAATATCGAAACGGCGCTCATGCTGGCCGGCGTCTCGGAGAAAGAGCAGAAAACCCGCGCCAAAGATCTGCTCGACATTGTTGGCCTCGGAGAGAAGGCTGATGCCAAGCCGGGCCAACTATCCGGCGGTCAGCAACAAAGGGTCGCCATCGCCCGAGCCTTGGCGAACGACCCGCCGGTGCTTCTCATGGATGAACCGACTGGCAACCTTGATTCTGAGGCAGAGGCCGAGGTCATGAAAGTCCTTGAGAATCTCAAGCAGCAAGGGAAAACCGTTGTTTTTGTCACCCACAGTCACGAAATAGCGGCAAGGGCCGACAACCTCGTGCATGTTCGCGACGGTCAGATTCAATTGCCTCACGATCTGAAAATTGCGAGTTGATCGAACTTTGCCGATTCGAAAAAAGCATCCCGATTCGAACCTGTCCTCCCGTTGCCTAACATAGCCCGGTTCGAGGGACCTGACAAAATCAAAGGCCGATTTCAATCAAGAAATCGGCCTTTGATTTTGTCTTGAAATTCCCTGTTTCAAACGAAAAACCGGTAATCATACCGTCCATACCGGGTGACCAGTTCAAGATCGATATGGAGTTTGTAGAATGGTTATCTCTTAATCGGCCGAATAGGTGCTAGGCTGTTTTGGGCAGTTCGCTGGGGTCGCGTTTGTCAAAAACCACCAAATGACGCACATCGGTTTTGATACCGATGTGTTCCCCGGGAGCGTGGTCACAGTGGCTCGGAACCAGCGCCTGCACCAGGTCACCGCTACTCAGACGGAGGGTGTAAAGGACGTTGGCGCCTCGAAAATTACGCCGTATCACTTCGGCCTTGACCGGAGAGTCATCATCATGGATGACATCCTCCGGTCGGATCAGGATATCGACGGCCTGATCCGGAGAGCAATCGCAGGTCGGGATGCCGGCGAGCAAGCCGAGGCCCGTCTCAATACGACGCCCTTCCCGCACCACCCCGGGGAGAAGCAATCCTTCCCCGACGAACGACGCGACGCGGCGATTGTGCGGGCAGTGGTAGAGCTGGTGGGCGTTGGCCCACTGCAGCATATTCCCGTCATCCATCACCCCGATGCGGTCGGCCACGGCGAAGGCCTCATGTTGATTGTGAGTCACGAACAGCGCAGTCGCTTCGTAGGCTTTCAGAATGTCACGCACCTCGTTGGAGAGCCGCTCGCGCAGCGTCACATCGAGATTGGAAAATGGCTCATCCATCAGCAAAAGGGCGGGTTTCGGTGCCAGGGCACGCGCCAGGGCCACGCGCTGCTGCTGCCCGCCGGAGATCTCATGGGGGTACTTCGCGTAGTCGTGCGCCAGGCCGACCAATTCGAGCATCTCATTGACCCGCAAGATCCGCTCGCTTTTCTTCAGGCCACGCAGGCCGAAAGCGACATTGTCGAACAGGGTCAGGTGAGGGAAGAGGGCGTAGTCCTGAAAAACCATACCGATGGCGCGTTTGGCCGGAGGCATTGAATATCCCGGTTGACTGACGATCTTTTCATTCAGGTGGATTTCACCTTGCAGCAACGGTTCGAAGCCGGCAATCGTTCTCAAAACCGTGGTCTTGCCGCATCCGCTGGCGCCGAGCAGGCAGCCGATCTCCCCTTTTTCGAGAGTCAGCGAGAGGTTTTTCACGACAAGCTGCCGACCGTAGGCCTGGCTGATATTTTTCAATTCCAAGACGTTCCTGCCCATAGTTCACTCCTAGTCTCGTTCGCTCTTGCGCATCAGGACAACAATCGGCAAAAGACCGCTGAACAGCAGGGTGATCGCAGGCAGGGCCGCCCGCTCCCACTCCCCCTCTGATGTTAATTCGAAAATCTTAACGGCCAGGGTGTCCCAGCCAAACGGACGGGTCATCAAGGTGATCGGCATCTCCTTCATGACATCGACAAAAACGAGGGTCAAGGCTGTCAGCAGGCCGCTGCGAAGCATGGGCAGGTGAACGGTGACAAGCAGGCGAAGTCCACGCAAGCCTGCGAGGCGAGCCGCTTCATCGATGCTCGGAGTGACCCGGTGCATTGCCCCGTCAATCGCCTTGAACCCCGCTGCCATGAAGCGTACCAGGTAGGCGAGCAACATGATCAACAGCGTGCCCTGCAACAGTTGGCCAAGCTCGACACCAAAGAGTGTTTCACCGAGATCGATAATGAAGTTGTCGATGGCGGCGACCGGAATAAAGATGCCGACGGCTAAAACGGTGCCCGGCAGGGCATAGCCGAGATTGGCGATGCGCACCAATCCTGTCGTCGGCAGGTCCGGGTGCCGGCGTGCGGTGTAGGCGAGCAACAAGGCGACACCACAGATCAGCAATGCAGCGGTCACGCCAAGGGTCAGGGAGTGCCACACCAGTTGCCAGTAGCGGACCGTGAACTCTTCGTGGAAAATCTCCAGGCTCCAGTACAACAATTGCAACAACGGGAAAATGAATGCGACTGAAAGGATGGCAAGCGCATAACCGGTTGCCAGGAAACGCCAGAGTCCATGAAGCTGAATCCGGTCGCCCCGGGTCATCTGGCGGGCTTCGCTGAAACGCATCCGCGATCGCATCCGTTGCTCGGCTACGATGATGACAAAGACCAGCACGATCAGGCATGACGCCAACTGCGCGGCAGCCGAAAGTGAGAAAAACCCGAACCACGCTTTGTAGATGGCGGTGGTGAAAGTGTCGTAGTTGAAGATCGAGACGGCCCCGAAGTCGGCCAGGGACTCCATGATTACCAACAGAGTGCCACCGGCAATCCAGGGGCGGGCCATCGGAAGAACCACGCGAAAAAAGGCACGGCGGGGACTGCATCCGAGCGATTCGGCCGCTTCAAGCATTCTTTTCCCCTGGGTTTGAAAGGCGTTGCGCGTCAGCAGGTAGACGTAGGGGTAGAGGGCCAGGGTCAAAACGGTAATGACTCCCGCAGTGGAGCGGATGTCGGGAAACCAGTGACTGCTGCCAAACCAGTGGCGCAGGAGGGACTGCACCGGACCGGAAAAATCGAAAATCCCAAGGCTGACGAAAGCAAGCACATAGGCTGGCATAGCCAACGGCAGCAGGAGGCTCCACGAAAAGAACTTGCGGCCTGGGAAATCGCAGACTGCGGTCAACCAGGCGAGGCTCACACCGAGAATGACGGTGCCGGTCGAGACCCCGGTCACCAACCAAAAGGTGTTGATGAGCAGGTCGGCTAATAGTGTCTCCGAGAGATGCCCCCAAATCTCCCCGGCCGGATTCAGCCACGACAACAGCACCACCGACAGAGGGGTAATGACCATTGCCGCAACGACAATCGTCATCAAACGCCAGCCATCATAAAATTGGAGACGCAGGAACGAAGGGACGGCTCTGGTGGTCAGAGCCGTCCCGTTTGGGAGGGGATTAGACAATGTGTTGTCCCTCGGAGGTTTTGATTGATTACCGGTATCCGACGCGGTCCATCAGTTTGATGGCATCTGTCTGCAGTTCACCCGCTTTCGTCAAGTCGAAGGGGCTGGCTGTGAAGGTTCCCCATGAGGCGACCTCGTCACTCGGCTTGACCGCCGGGTTGACCGGATATTCCTGGTTGACGTCGGCAAACAGGTTCTGGGCTTTGTCGCTGGAGAGCCACTCGATAAACTTGATGGCGGCCTCGGGGTGCTTGGCATGTTTGGTGACTCCGGCCCCGGAGACATTGACATGAACGCCGCTTCCGTCAACCGTTTGATTCGGCCAGAAAAGCGCCAGCGGAACCGAGGGGTCTTTCTTTTTCAGCCGAGCGAAATAGTAGGTGTTGACGATACCGACATCCCCCTGGCCGGCGGCAATGGCCTGCATGGTCTTGGTGTCGTTCGAGAACGGGGCCGCGGCCAGGTTGGCAACCCACCCCTTGACGATCTGTTCGGTTTGTGTCTCACCATATTCAGCGATCATCATCGCCACCAGCGACTGGTTGTAGACCTTTTTCGAGGTGCGCAACAACAGGCGTCCCTTCCACGCGGGTTCCCCAAGGGCTGCGTAAGTGGAGAGTTCGCCAGGCTTGACCTTGTTGGTGTTGTAAACAATGGTGCGGGCACGCAGAGAGAGGCCGAACCACTGATTGTCCTTGTCACGCAGGTTGGCCGGGATGTTGGCTGTCAGCACCTCGGATTGAACTGGTTGCAATATCCCTTCGTTGCCGGCATGCCACAGGTTGCCGGCATCGACCGTAATCAACAGGTCGGCCTTGGTGTTTTTCCCTTCGGCCTTGAGCCTTTGCAGCAGCGGGCCGGCCTTGTCCGTGATGTAGCGGATCTCGACTCCGGTCTGGGCGGTATAGGCCTCGAACAGGGGCTTGATCAGGTGCTCTTTGCGAGCCGAGTAGACCGTCAGTTCAGCGGCAAAGGTGCTCCCGACAAAGACGAAGGAAAGCAGTGCTGCCAAAAGCAGCGAAAAAAGTTTTGTGCGCATGATGTAAGCTCCTCGGGGGGGTAAAATGAAAACGATTATCAGTTTCTATCAAAAGTCTACCTTTATTGTCAAGATAAAAAGACAACTTCTTTATTTTGATGCGTTGGAACCTGTTGGTTGGGAAGAAGTCGACCTGTGAACGGCATGGGTCGTCGATGGATGATTGTTGCTCCGAAAAGGATTGTTGCGGTTAATGGGGAAGAGGGGTGCTCCAACGGCGGCGGACGGCTCATAGGCGCTTCGCCCCAGGAGTGAGGCGGTCTATTTTCCGTGTTTGTTATAAATTTCTTTGCGGACCGGACAGAGGCAAATGAAGCCATTGCCAAATGTACTCTGGTAGGGGCATGGTTTTTGGTTGAGACATTTGACGAAGTGGACTTCCCCGTTGACGCAATATTCAACGGGACAAAGGTTACCCTGCTGGCCCCAATCTCATCCACGATGAAATCAGTGCTGGCGTGCCGAAGCTGCGGCTGATTGCACGACCGAACCGCGACAAACTCTCGTAGCCGACCGGGAACGCCACAGTGTCGCCAGCAAGAGATTTTCGATTTAAAAAAGAAACAGGCATTGTTCTGACAGGATCGATCTTACGCTCTATACTTTCTTTGATCTAAATCCAGGACATCATCGGCAAAAACAAACAGTGATAAAGGAGGATATTCCCATGAGCAACGCCAAGGCCTATTCCGCAGCCAGTGCCACCGCCCCACTCGCCCCCGACAACATTCCGCGTCGCACCGCCACGGAAAACGACGTGAAAATCGACATCCTCTTCTGCGGGATCTGCCACTCCGATCTTCACCAGGTGCGCGACGAGTGGAACAGCGTCATGCCGACCACCTATCCCTGCGTGCCGGGGCATGAAATTGTCGGGCGGGTGATTGATGTCGGCAGCCAGGTGACCAAGGTGAAACCGGGCGATCTGGTCGGGGTCGGCTGCATGGTCGATTCGGACCAGGCCTGCCCGAGCTGCGACAAGCACGTCGAACAGTTCTGCAGCAACGCAACCTTCACTTACAACTCGCCGGACAAGCACAGCACGGCTCCGGTCACCTACGGTGGTTACTCGGAGAGCATCGTCGTCGATGAGCACTTCGTCCTGCAGGTCCCTGACAATCTTGAGCTTGCCGGGGTGGCGCCGCTGCTCTGTGCCGGGATCACCACCTATTCGCCGATCCGCCGCTGGGGCGACATCAAGGGGAAGAAGGTCGGTGTGGTCGGCCTCGGCGGTCTCGGGCACATGGGAGTCAAGTTCGCCAAGGCGTTCGGAGCACACGTGGCGGTCTTTACCACCTCGCCGAGCAAGAAAGAAGACGCACTCCGCCTGGGTGCCGACGAGGTAATCATCTCCACCGATCCGGTCCAGATGAAAGCCCATGCCGCCAGCTTCCACTTCATCCTCGATACCGTCGCTGCCGAGCATGACGTCAACGCCTACCTGCAGATGCTCGGCCTCGACGGGAACATGACCCTGGTCGGTGCGCCTGAGACCCCGCTGCAGGTTTCCGCTTTCGCCCTGCTGTTCGGTCGTAAGAGCCTTGCCGGTTCTCTGATCGGCGGCATTAAGGAGACCCAGGAGATGCTCGACTTTTGCGGTAAACACAACATCACCGCCGACGTCGAGGTTATTCCGATCCAGCAGGTCAACGAGGCCTATGAACGGATGGTCAAGTCGGACGTGAAGTACCGCTTCTCGATTGATATGGCATCCCTCAAGCAGGGATAAGCACTTCAAGCCAGCACCGAATCATCCTGGATAGGGACGACAAACAAGAAGGGCCTGCGGATTTGATCGCAGGCCCTTCTTGCCTTAATTATTCATCTGACACGACTTTAGTGCTACCATCGCCGGGATTCAGCTCGACCCTACAAAACCACACAAAAGGGTGAGTCCTTGCCTATGACTCCATTCCCCGGAGCCTGCCCCATGAACCTGATTCTGCTGTCCGAAAATGATTTTGTCAGTGAGCATAGCGTCCGCCTCTGCGGCCGGCGTCTGCAGCATATCCTCGAGGTACACCAGGCACAGCCCGGTGACAAGCTGCGGATCGGGCTGGTGAACGGCCTGCTGGGCGAAGGGACCGTCAGCGTGATCGACGGCGAAAGACTGGAGATGGAAACCCGGCTGCACCAGCCGCCGCCGACCCCGCTCTCCTGCAACCTGCTGCTGGCGCTCCCACGCCCGAAAATGTTGAAACGGGTTCTGCAGAGCGTCACTTCGCTCGGTGTCAAGCAGATCTACCTGATCAACAGCTACCGGGTGGAGAAGAGTTTCTGGGGCAGCCCGTTGCTGCAGCCGGAAAAGCTGAGAGAACATTTGCTGCTCGGTCTTGAGCAAGCCTGCGACACTTTGCTACCGGAGGTACACCTGCGTCAGCGCTTCAAGCCATTTGTCGAGGATGAACTGCCGGGCCTGACAGCAGGAACAAAGGGGCTGGTTGCCCACCCGGCAGCAACACAAGGCTTCCCGCGGGAGATCGCCGAGCCGACCACCCTGGCGATTGGTCCCGAAGGGGGCTTTATCCCCTACGAGCTGGAGAAGCTTCAGGAGGCGGGGTTTTCCACCGCGTCCCTCGGCGAAAGAATCCTGCGCGTCGAGACCGCCGTGCCGGTGCTATTGTCCCGCCTGTTGCCGACTTGAGCAAAGAGTTGTCTATGGCAGCAGGACCGTCGAGCCGGAGGTCTTGCGCGCCTCCAGGTCACGATGCGCCTGCGCGGCTTCGGCCAGTGGGTAGGACTGTTTGACCTCAACCTTGACCGCTCCGGAGCCGACCACATTGAACAGCTCGTTGGCGCTGGCGAGCAGATCCTCCCTTTTGGCGGTGTAGGTCATCAGGGTCGGGCGGGTCAGATACAGAGACCCCTTGGCGGCGAGGACTCCGGGGTCGAAAGCCGAGACCGGCCCCGAGGACTGCCCAAAGCTGACCAGCATACCCATCGGCCGCAAACAATCGAGCGACTTCATGAAGGTCGCCTGCCCAACCGAGTCGTAGACGACCGAGACCCCCGCCCCGTCCGTCAGCTCCTTGACCCGAGCCACCCAGTCCTCCTGGTCGTAGAGGATGGTGTGGTTACAACCATGCGCTCTCGCCAGGGCCGCCTTCTCACTGTTGCCGACCGTCCCGATCACCGTGGCACCGAGGTGCTTTGCCCACTGGCAGGCAAGAAGGCCAACACCCCCGGCGGCGGCGTGGAAGAGGATCGTCTCTCCTTTTTTCACACGATAGGTTGAGCGGAGCAGGTACTGGACGGTCATCCCTTGCAGCATCATGCCGGCCGCCTGGATATCGCTGATTCCCTCCGGTATCCTGACCAGGCGATGGGCCGGGATCAGGCGCTCTTCCGCGTAGGCACCGGTTGGGAGCCCAGCGTAAGCGACCCGGTCGCCGATTGACACCTCGCCGACACCTTCCCCGACCGCCTCGACAATACCGGCGCCTTCCATTCCCGGTGTTGCCGGCAATTCGTTGAGAGTGTAAAGCCCGGTCCGGTGATAGACATCGATAAAGTTGAGGCCGACCGCCAACTGCCTGATCTTGACTTCACCCGGTCCGGGATTATTGACCGAGACCTCTTCCCACTGCAGAACTTCCGGGCCGCCTGTTTGGTGAATCCGAATCGCTTTTGCCATGGCCAACTCCCCGTGACTAATGTGAATATTCCGACTCAGAAACCTTATCGCGAACAATTTTCCCGTCAAGAGGCCGAAAAAACAGAACGTCAGTTTGACAGGGCCAAATAAAAAGGCAATTATAATAGAACGTTTTAACCTTTTGACCGTAGGCAACCCGGGTTGTCTCCAAGCCCCAAACCAGATGCACTTCATATCAGCTGAAAAGGAGGAATGATGATGAGAAAAGTTAGTCGTTTGCTCGTTTGCTTGCTGGTAGCGTTTTCGCTTGTCGGCACAGGATTCCTGGTGACACCGGCCGATGCCGCACCGAAGTACCGTTGGAAACTGGCCATGACCTGGCCGACCAACTTCCCAATCTTCGGCGATGCGGTCGTCAAAATGGCCGACATGGTCAAGGAAATGTCGGGCGGCGAAATGGAAATCCGCATCGACTCCAAGAACAAGCACAAAGCTCCGTTTGGGGTCCTCGACATGGTCAAGGCGGGCCAGTACGAAATGGGGCACTCCGCCTCGTACTACTGGAAGGGGAAAGATATCAACACCATGCCGTTCACCACCATGCCGTTCGGCATGATCGCTCCCGAGCAGTACGCCTGGTTCTACTACGGCGGTGGCATGGAACTGATGAGGGAGGTCTACGACAAACACGGCGTCTACTCCTTTCCGGGTGGCAACACCAGCAACCAGATGGGCGGCTGGTTCCAGAAGGAGATCAAATCTCTTGCTGACCTCAAAGGCTTGAAAATGAGAATTCCCGGCTTTGCCGGCGAAGTCCTCTCCAAGCTCGGTGTCGTCGTCACCAACATCCCGGCCGGCGAGCTTTACACCGCCCTCGACCGTGGCACCATTGACGCCCTTGAGTGGGTCGGCCCGTCTCTCGACCTGAACATGGGCTTCCACAAAATCGCACCGAACTACTACACCGGCTGGCATGAACCTGCGACTGAGCTACAGTTCCTAGTCAACCAGAAGAAGTTTGACGCCCTGCCCAAGCACCTGCAGGCGATTGTCGAGACCGCCATGAAGTTCGCGGCCTACGACATGTACGCCCGTTCCTACAACGACAGCGCCGTCAACTGGGCGAAGATCGAGAAAGAATTCCCACACATCAAGATCCGGACCTTCCCGAAGGAGGTTATCGCCGCCATGAAGAAGGTCAACAATGAGCTTCTCGAGGCGACGGCCGCCAAGGATGCGACCTTCAAGAAAATCTACGATTCGCAGAAGGACTATATGAAGAAGGTCCGCAAGTGGACCGAAATTTCGGATTATACCTACCTGAAAGACAATCTCTGATAAGACGAAAAGGGCTCCCGGTGATTCCCGGGAGCCCTTTTTATCGACCAGACGGGTCGACAAAAGGACACCGAGTCAGCATGAAAGTTCTACCTTGACCGGATTTTCGCTGTCTTTATGTTAATTCGATTGAGTGCTTCTTAAATCTACCCGATTGAAAGACGATCTGATGTTGCTGAAACTGGAACGATTCTTCGACCGCTTCTCGGACATCATGGGCTGGATCGCCGGGGTCCTCAACCTGGTGATGCTGGCCAATGTCTTTTACGACGCGATCATGCGCTACTTCTTCAAAAGTGGTTCGATCGCTCTGCAGGAGATGGAGTGGCACCTGTTCGCCATTGTCTTCCTGTTCGGCATGGCCTTTACGCTCAAGGAGGACGGGCATGTCCGGGTTGATATCCTCTACGACCAGTTCTCGCCGAAGTGGAAAGCAACCGTCAACATTGCCGGCACCCTGATTTTCCTGATCCCCCTCGCCGTCCTGATCATCAACGGTTCGATCTGGTTCGTCAAGGAAGCATATGAAGTTCATGAGGTGAGCGGAGACCCGGGAGGCTTGACCCATCGCTGGTTGATCAAGGCGGTGATTCCGGCTTCTTTCATCTTCCTGACCGTCTCGGCATGCGGCTTCATCGTTCGCAACATCAATATATTCCGCGGCGTCGAAGCGCCGCCGGAGCATCACATAGAAGATGATGTCCTATGAGGACCATGAAAAATGTTGAAATAAAAAAAGGCGCTCAATCATGATCGGCCTCGTCATGTTCGGTGTCGCACTGGTGATGCTCCTGATCGGCTTCCCGGTCGCTTTCACCTTCGGTGGTGTCGCGGTCTTTTTCGGCCTGTTCGCCGAGGGCACACAGATCTTCGCCCTGATGCCACACCGCATCTGGTCGATCATGAACAATACCATCCTCATGGCCATTCCCCTCTTTATCTTCATGGGGATTGTTCTGCAGAAATCTAAGCTGGCGGAACGACTGCTCGAATCGATGGGGTTTCTGTTTGGAGAAGTCCGGGGCGGGATTGCCATCTCGACCGTCCTGGTCGGCGCCCTGCTGGCGGCGTCAACAGGAGTCGTGGGTGCGAGCGTCGTCGCCATGGGCGTCATCTCCCTGCCGGTGATGCTGAAATACAATTACAACAAGAAACTGGCAGCCGGTGCGATCTGCGGTGCCGGCACCCTAGGCCAGATCATCCCGCCGTCGATCATCCTGATAATCCTCGGCGACGTCTTCCAAGAACCGGTTGGTGACCTGTTCAAGGCGGCTTTCTGGCCTGGCCTGTCGCTGGTTCTGTTTTATGTCACCTATATCGTTATCATCACCTGGATCAAGAAGGACCTGGCCCCTCCGGTCCGCCTTGATGAGATGCAAGGCAGAAAAAAGCAGCAGATTCTCCGTGCCCTCAAGGCGATCGTCCCGCCGCTGGTGCTGATCATCCTGGTGCTCGGCTCAATCCTAACCGGGGTCGCCACTCCAACCGAGTCCTCCTCGGTCGGCGGCCTCGGCGCAATTGTACTCGCCGCAATGTACCGTCAGCTCTCCGTCAAGATGGTCTGGGAGAGTACTCTCGAGACGATCAAGATCAGCTCCATGGTGTTCGCCATCCTGATCGGCGCCACGGCCTTCTCGATGGTCTTCACCTATACCGGTGGCGACTGGATCGTAGAGGACTTTATGATGTCCCTGCCAGGAGAAAAATGGGGGTTCCTGATCCTCTCGATGCTGGTCATTATGGTCCTTGGGTTCTTCATTGACTTCGTCGAGATTTCTTACATCGTCGTGCCGATTCTCGCCCCGATCGCCGCCAACCTCGGAATCGATCCGATCTGGTACGCCATCCTGGTCGCCATGAACCTGCAGACCTCCTTTTTAACACCGCCGTTCGGTTTCAGTCTGTTCTATCTGAAGGGAGTCGCTCCCCCAGAGGTCAGGACGACCGACATCTATGCCGGGGTGATACCGTTCATTATCCTGCAGGCGATTGTTCTGGCCGTCCTGGTTGTCTTCCCGCAGATATTCGGTTTCCCGGCCAACTAACCGACGACTGAACGCGTCCAGCCCAAGCCCCGTTCGTCACCGAATACGGCACCCGCAGGGGGGGCGGCCAAACTTTCCTGTTCGCCTCACCCCTCCCGTCGTTTTGTAACGTCAGATTAAATCGAAGAACACTTCGCCCCCATTCCTGGCGATAGCGGTACAAAGAAATGGTGCCGAATTCGTTTCGCCTAAAGATGTCCGTTCCTTGCACCAATTTTCTATTGTTTTCCTGTTGACCCGTCTATAGATTCACACTTTACAAAGGCATTGTCATGGCCGTGACGGAAAGTCCAATTCTTTCAAGGAGAGTGATAATGCAAAATCGTGTCAGCAAAGAAGAGTGGGTCGCCATGTTCAGGGACATCGGACTGGACGAGGAAACGATGCGCAGGTGGCATCGCCTGTTCGAACAACGCCACCCGCAGGCGCATGCGGATTTTCTGGGATGGCTCGACATCGCCCCCGACGAGGTCGCCCGTATTCGAAAACTCTAGGAGATCGTCCGGCGGCTGCCTCGGCAGTCGCCGGACGATACGAAACGCCGATGAAGACCTATTCCATTTCAAAGCTCGGCAAAATGTTCGACCTGTCGCGCAGCACCCTGCTCTACTATGACCGCATCGGCCTGTTGCAGGCCGCCAGCCGTTCCCCCGCAGGCTACCGACACTACTCGGAGGAAGACCGCGACACCCTGGAGCGGATCGTCCGTCTGCGGCAGGCGGGGCTCTCCCTGGCCGATGTCAAGCAGATGCTGGCCGGCGAGTCCGGCCCGAGCGTCTCGATTCTGGAGAAAAGGTTGCAGCAACTCGGTGAAGAGATCCTCGCACTGCGCGCTCAGCAGCACACCATCACCGCCATGCTCAAGAGCATGACCAGCGGCCGCTTCGCCCCGGTCATCGACAAGAGGATCTGGGTCGAGATGCTGGCGTCGGCCGGTATGGACGAAGCGGCGATGCGAGCCTGGCACACTGAGTTCGAGCGTCGTGCCCCGGTGGCGCACCACGAGTTCCTGCTGTCTCTCGGGATTCCGGAGAACGAAACGCAAAAGATTCGGGAGTGGTCAAGGTCTCCAGGAAAAGACCCGGCCTGATTTTCGCCCTTATCGCGCCGGGATATGCACAGGATGTTTCAACAGAAAAAGGGCCTGCGGTGTTAACCACAGGCCCTCCTTGAATCATAAAATCGACAACCCTCTTTGCAGAGATGCTAAATCAGGGGCGAGCCGCCTGCGCGGCCGGGCGCTTCCCATACCCGCCGGGACGTCCTCCCCGATTTCTCGAAACCGGCTTCGCCCTGGGCGCCGACGTCTTGGGCCGCGCCCCTCGGGGTCCAGGCTTTGCCTGCACCGGGGCGGACACAGCGTAGTCGAAATCCTCCAGGCGGCGCCGATCAATTGGCGCGCCGAGGACCCGCTCGATGGCGCGAACCACCGAACGATCATCATCGGTGATCATGGTGAAGGCATCGCCGCTACGCGCCGCCCTGCCGGTTCTTCCGATCCGGTGAATATAGGTGTCGGCGCAGTCGGGGATATCGAAGTTGATCACATGCGAGACCTGCGACACGTCGATGCCGCGCGCTGCGATATCGGTCGCGACGAGGACCTGGAAGGTGCCGCTTCGAAAACCTTTCAGCGCAGCCTGGCGCTTCGGCTGAGAGAGGTTCCCCTGCAGGGAAGCGGCCCGGAAACCGGCCTTGTCCAGCTTCTCGCCGAGACGCTTGGCCCGGTGTTTGGTCCGGGTGAAGACCAGCACCGATTCGGTGTCGGTCTGACGTAACAGCTTGAGCAGCAAGTCGGTCTTGAGGTGCTGTGAGACCGGGTAGAGCGCATGGCTGACAGTCTGCGCCGGGGCCACGGTATCGACCTGCACGGTCGTCGGGTCACGGAGGATCTCGCGGGTCAGGTGACGCACCTCCTGCGGCATGGTCGCCGAGAACAACAGGTTCTGGCGTTCAACCGGCAGATGTTTAATGACCCGGCGGATTTCAGGGAGAAATCCCATATCGAACATCCGATCGGCTTCATCGAGGACCAGGACCTCCAGCCGCTTGAGGCTGATGGTCCCCTGGCTGAGGTGGTCGAGCAGGCGTCCCGGACAGGCGACGACGATCTCGGCCCCGCGACGAAGTGCCGTGATTTGCGGTTTGATATTGACCCCGCCGTAGAGCGTCAGGCAGCGCAGACCGCTCTGCTTGCCAAGAAGCTGTAAACTTTCGTTGATCTGTTCGGCGAGTTCGCGTGTGGGTGCGATAATCAGGGCGCGGACAAAGCCGCGTTCTCCCGTCATCAGGCGATGCAGGATCGGCAGGCCGAAGGCCGCCGTTTTCCCGGTGCCGGTCTGGGCCAGGCCCATGACGTCGCGTTGCTGCATGATTTGCGGAATTGCTTGCGCCTGAATCGGCGTCGGTTGCTGAAAGCCAGCGGCGATAACCCCGGCCTCGATTTTGGAGTGAAACTTGAACTGCTTGAAATCCATATTTGCCTTTATTGGGAAACCTGCCCCGGATTCTGTTGGCTAACTACTCTCTTCGGGGGGGCTTGCTAGAGGACTCGGGTTATTCGACTCTGTCTTGCCTTCGTCCTGTTCATTGTCTTGATCTTCTTCGACCTTGCGCTTTCTCTTCTCTTCTTTTTTGGCTTTGCGCGCAAGTTCCTTCTGACGTTTCTCGTAACCGTAATTAGGTTTTCGCCCCATGATGTCCTCCCACGGTTCCTGAAGTTTTCTGTGGCGGGTTCACCTTACCGTCGCAACCTATAAAACAGCCCCGCGGGAATCCCGCGGGGCTGTTTACTCGACGATAGTGCTGGAAATAAATGATTAGATCCGTTGCACGTTAGACGATTGGGGGCCTTTAGCGCCCTCGGTGACATCAAAGCGAACGCGATCACCTTCGGCAAGGGATTTGAAACCGTCACCCTGGATTTGGGAGAAGTGGACGAAGACGTCAGGACCGTTGTCCTGCTCGATAAATCCAAAACCCTTCGCGTCGTTGAACCACTTCACTGTACCTTCTGCCATTTTGATTCTCCTGGGGTACTTCCTAGTACCCATTTTCGGTGCGCAATTTTCGCCTGTTGTCACAAACTAAAAAACCACCCAGCCCAAGAGGTCTGTGTGGTTTTTCCTGACTGATTAACCTAAATAATCGTGTCCGGCAAACTGCTGCACAAACGTTTAACTTGCCCGACGCTAGCACAGTTCAAAACTAAATTGCAAGCACTTTATTTGTCGTGGTTTTCTCTTCTTCCAATATTCGTTCATGGTCTGCATGGCTGAAACTCGAACAAGCAAGCACTCTGACAATAATGCACCTCCCTCGGATGAACCCCGTTTACCTCTCCCGGTTGCATCCTAAAACCGCAACTCGATGCTGGGGAATTCACCACAATCCTCCGCAAAACACAGCTTCGCATCCCCAACCAGCGCGGCAACGTCGATCCCCAGGTAAACCCCGTCGACCTCCGACAGTTTCTCACAGCCGGCGCCGGTCAAAAACTCCGCTCCGCGCTGCGCGCCCATCACGCGTTTGAGCTGGGCCGCGGCGAGTTGGATCAACCCCTGCAGAAACCGCCCCTGCCGTGTCGCCTTCTGCCCCGCCACCATCCAGACCGCCTCGAACGCTTCGTGTGCCTCCCACCAGTAGCCGTAGTTGAACAGGTCGACTCCGTAAAGGTAGGGCCCGCATTCACGCCAGGCGTCGGCCACGAAAGGCGGGAGGTGTTCGTCTTTCTCCTGGTAGGAATGCCCGGCCGGATCGTTGCGCGGATGGGGGCGCTCGGGGTCATCCTGGAACGGCAGGAAGCGGTAGGCGGGGAAGGGGCGGTCCGTGTAACGCGGCGGTTCGGGATGTTCCATACGGTTTCCTCCCGGGCGCCCGTCTCAGGCGACCTCGACGATGGTCATGCTGGTTTGGCCGGCGCCGCGGCCCAGCTCGATCTCGTCCCCGCAGCATTTGCCGAGCAGCCCCCGTCCCAACGGCGACTCCGGCGTGATAACCAGACAGTCGCCGCTGTCGGCGACGATCTTGAGGCCGCCCGCTGCCGGCCCGAGGAAAACCTGTTTGGAGCTTCCGTCTTCCGCTTCAAGTGTGACAAGAGCGGTCAGTCGAACCGGCGTTTCGTCTCCGAAGCCCCGCAGGGTCAACCCCTGATAGCTCGCCAGGGCCTCGCGAATCTGTTGGGCGCGGTTGGCCTGGCCCTGCGCGATATACGACGCCTCGAGGGCAGTGGTGTCGTACTTGTTGTCGGGGACGCACTCCTCGTGGGTGGCGGCGAGGTGGGCCGCCTTCGCCCCCCGCGTCAACACGTCGAGATCGGCCACCAGCGTGGCGATGATCTGCTGCAGCAGCTCGGTTTTGTTCACACGGTTCATCGTGGTGTCCGCTCTCCCTCACCCCGGACCAGCGCTTGCCGCTCGTCCTCCGGGAGGTGGTTGACATACTCGCTCATCCCCTTGATCGAATTGCCGATGAAGTAGAGTTCGCGGGCGACAAGGTCAGGGTCGAGCCGATCCTGGTTGCGGTAATACGCGTCATGCTCCAGCAACCACGCCAGCACCTTCGCCAGGTCCGGACTCTCGCCACCGCGACTGAGCTGCGCAATCCCCCTGACCCAGAGCTGCAACTGGCCGCTGGCGATCCGGAGGTAGTCGGCCGCCGGCTCGACCAGGCCGTAGTGGGCGATAACCAGGTAGCGCGGCTGCAGGTCGATCATCCGCTGCAGCGAGTCGAGGGCGACCTCAAGGAGGAAGCGTGGCGGCGTGGCCGGGCGCATGTAGATTCCATCCTCGATCGGCGCATGGACCCCGGCAACCTCGCCGCCGAACAGCAGGTCGTCGAACAGATAGCAGCAATGGTGCACGGCGTGCCCCGGGGTCTGAAACACCCTGACACCACACTTGTCGAGCCGGTCGGCGTAGCCAATGTTCTCCTGCGGCACCGGCATGATCTCGCCGTAGACCGCGGCCAGCTCACCGAGCACCTTCTGCGAGCCTTGCCAGAGCTGCTCCGGGTCGACCATGTGGCTAATACCCTTGGGATGACAGATGACACGGGCGGACGGGAACTGCTTGACCAGCGCCCCGGTCCCGCCGGCGTGGTCGATGTGGATGTGGGTCAAAAGGATATAGTCGAGCGTCTCAACGCCGTAGCGGTTCAACTCGGCCAACAGGTGTGGCATGGTCGAGAGCGGGCCGGGGTCGACCACGAAGGTGCATTCAGCGGAGTGATAAAGCCAGCAGCTGACGAACTTGCGGAAGCCTTCGACCGCCGTCATGTCGAGATCAATGCAGTGGAGGTTGTTCAGATTCATATTGTCCTGTTTTCTCTTCCCTTATTTTAACCATGCCTGGCCGATCCAACGCCGCAGTAAACCTGATTCGGAACTCAAAGGTCAAGACACGATCCTTTGCTCAATCGTACCACCCTTTTCAAGCAACCTGCTACAGATCTGCTAAAGTCAAAACAACGCTTCCAAAACACCGCAACCGGGAAACATCCGCCCGGTTCCCTCTTTCCGGCGGGAGGTTGATCATGGAACAGGAACTCGCAACCATTCAGAAAATCTACGATGTCGTGGTCGAATTCATCATCAATTACAGCTTCCAGATTCTCGGCGCCCTCATCATCCTCGTCATCGGGGCGAAGCTGGCGAGCTGGTTCGGACGATCGGTCGGCAACCTGTGCGAAAAAAAGGGCGTCGACGTCACCCTCGCCCATTTCCTCGGCAACGTGGTCAAGGTTCTGGTGCTCGCTTTCGTCTTCATCATGGCGATCGGCAAATTCGGCATCTCCATCGCCCCGTTTATTGCCGCCCTCGGCGCCGTCGCCTTCGGCAGCAGCTTGGCGATCCAGGGACCGTTGTCGAACTACGGCGCCGGGCTGACCATCATCCTGTCGCGGCCGTTCGTTGTCGGTAACACCATCCTGGTCAAGGGAGTCAGTGGCATCGTCGAGGAGATCAGACTCTCCTCCACTGTGCTGACCACCGAGGATGGCGAGATGATCACCATCCCGAACAAACACATCGTCGGCGAAATCCTGCAGAACTCATTCGAGAACAAGATTGTCGAGACTTGCGTCGGCATCTCCTACGGCGATGACCCGCAGCAGGCGATCGGCGTGGTCGAGGAGATACTGCGGGGGATCCCAGAGGTACGGCAGGAGCCGGGACCGCAGATCGGCATCGAGGAGTTCGCCGATTCATCGATCAACATCGGCATCCGCTACTGGATTCCCACCCGTCGCTACTTCGAGCTGCTCTACCTGGTCAATCTGCAGATCCACCAACGATTCGCGCAGGCAGGAATCAACATCCCGTTCCCGCAGCGGGACGTGCACCTGGTGCAGCAGGCGTCCGGTTCGACGTGACGCTTCATTCGCACACCTGCAACCCGAAGTCTTAAAGCTCCTGCCGAAGGAAAATTGTCAAACTTTCAAGCAAAAGGGGCCCCAGAAAGGGCCCCTTTGATCGTCAGTCCGACTTCGATAACGGCTCAGTGCGTCGCCTTCTCTCCCCAGATCTCTTCCAGCCGCTGATCCCGACCACAGTTCCAGCGATACAGTTGGTAACGCAACGGGTTATTGCTGGCGAAATCCTGATGGTAGCTCTCATCCCCCTTGATCGGCCAGAAGGTTGATGCGTCAAGGATTGGTGTGACCACGGTCTGGTCCGGGAACATCTCGACCACTTCCCGTTTCGTCTCTTCGGCAATAGTCCGTTCAGCCTCGTTAGTAACGAAAATGGCGGCGAGGTAGCTGTGCCCCTTGTCGCAGAACTGGCCGCGGTTGTCGAACGGATCGATATTGACCCAGTAATGATCGAGCAGCTGCCGATAGCTCAGTTTGTCAGGATCGTAGGTGATCTCGACCGCCTCGTAGTGTCCTGCGTGGTTACCGTTATAGGTCGGATTCTGCAACTCGCCGCCGGTGAAGCCGGAGACCACATCGGTGACCCCGTCGAGTTTTTCAAAGTCCGACTCCATGCACCAGAAACACCCTCCGGCCAGAACCGCCTTGGCGGCCTGGGCCGGGATAGCGACAGCGAGCAGGATGATGAGCAGGGTGATGATTCGTGTGATGGTCATATCGCCTCCCATTAAGCCGGGTTGACAGCTGGGCCTACTTGAACAGGTCGGCGTACTCGCCGTACCCTTCCTTCTCCAGGTCGGTCGCCGGGATGAAGCGCAGCGCCGCCGAGTTCATGCAGTAGCGCAGTCCGGTCGGTTGCGGTCCGTCGTTGAAGACGTGACCGAGGTGGGCGTCGGCATGCTTGCTGCGCACCTCGGTGCGGGTCATGAAGAGGCTCCGATCCTGTTTCTCGACGATCTGTTCGGGATCAAGCGGCCTGGTGAAGCTCGGCCAGCCGGTGCCGGATTCGTACTTGTCGGTCGAGCTGAACAACGGCGCCCCGGAGATGATGTCGACGTAAATCCCCGGCTCGTGGTTATTCCAGTATGTGTTATTGAACGGCGGCTCGGTGCCATCCTGCCTGGTCACCTTGTACTGCAGTGGAGTAAGGCTCTTCATCAGCTCCTCGTCACTCGGGATGCTGGTGTAGTTCATGGACTTCTCGTCTTTCATCATTTTTTTTGACTCCGTTTTCATCTGGTCGTGCTGCATCGAATCGGACATCCCCGTTGTCTTCTGATTGTTCATCGTATCATTCATCCCCTTCTCCATGCTCGTGCTCTGGGCATAAACCACCCCGAGCACGATCAGTGTCAGGCTGAGCAGTGTGATGGCCACGGTTTTCATAATCGACTCCTTGCTTGAAATGGCTCCGCAGAGACCGGTTCGGCTATTGTTTGAGTCTAAGTATAGCCAAGGCGTTTAAAGGCTGCTTAAAGGGAGTGTAAAGATTCGGTAAAGTTATGGGATTCCAGCTGCTTCCGGGACAGAACGACGGGTCGAGCATGCTATGGTGGATTTAACAGTTCGCAACTGAAGGTAAGAAACGAGCATTACACACCTCGGCTATTTGGTTGCAGAAAGAGAGAGTCATCATGAAACGGGTCATGCCCCTTATCGCCCTGCTGTTAACGGCCCAGCTTGCCACCGCGGCGGATAACCCGATCGAGATCGGCACCGTGCACTGGGGACGCGACCTCGATGCGGCGCAGATAAGAAGCGCCGAATCCGGCCGGCCAGTCTTTGTCCTGTTCCAGGAAGTTCCCGGCTGTAGTGGCTGCCAGGAATTCGGCAAGACCGTCCTGAGTCATCCGTTACTGGTCGAGGCGATCGAGGACGAGTTTTTACCTGTCCTGGTTTTTAACAATCGCAGCGGCGCTGATGCGGCCCTGCTGCAGCGCTTCGGCGAGCCGGCCTGGAACTTCCAGGTGGTCCGATTCCTCAATGCGGCGGGGGATGATATTATCCCACGTAAAGACCGGGTCTGGACCGTTGGCGCCTTGGCCGGTCGGATGGTCGAGGCGCTACAAACCGCCAAACGCCCGGTGCCGCCTTACCTCGAGGCGGTCGCCAGCGAAAACCGGGTGGATCGACTCGCCGAAGTCGCATTCGCCTCCCACTGCTTCTGGGTCGGGGAGACGCAGATCGGCCGGATTAACGGGGTGATAACGACCGAGGCCGGCTGGCTCGAAGGGCGCGAGGTGACGCGGGTGATCTACGACCCGTCGATCCTGTCGCTGCAGGAACTTTCTGAACGGGCGCGCGCCGCCGATTCGGCCCTCAAGGTCTATGCGCCCGGAGACGCGGCTGGGGTCCTGGTCGGTTTTGCGACCGGTCAGCTGGACGACAGTTATCGCCCGGCAGGGTCCTCAGACCAGAAGAAACAGCTGGCAGGGTGGTCGACCCTGCGACGGGTGCCGGACCTGACCGACATGCAAATAACCAAACTCAATGCCTTCGCACCGATTTCCCGGGCAAAAGCGCTTGAATGGCTCAGCCCGCGGCAACGCCGGGCGCTGGAGTAAGACGACTGATTTCGCCCATCAATAATTTTCAAAAAGATTTCACGACCGGGCATTTGCTAAAAAATTAACAATATCATTAACTTAAGTCTTGGATGTCTGGCTTTCGGTTTGACTTGCCCCGGGGCATGATGTAGAAGAGAATCTGACAAATTCGAGGTGGTGTCCCTGTCACTTGAGAGCCTCGACACCTTCAACCCTGCTCAACCGATCCGTTTACAACGGCCTAATCCATGAACAAGCTGCTTTGCCGCATGTCCAAGGTCTTTACCCACCCGCACCTGATGAAACCGTTCGTGCAGAACTGGGTCCAGTCCTGGCCGTATTCTCTCGGGGACGGCTCGCGAGCCTTCAAACCGCGCGAGATATTCCTCTACGTCACCCATGACTGCAACGCCGGCTGCGCCATGTGCGACGTCGGCCAGCAGAACCTGGATTCAGTTTTTTACCGGATGCTGGGCCAAAACGACCGCGAAGCACTCCCCCACGCCGCGTGGGAGTGCCTGATAGCCGAACTGGCCGAATTCGGGCCGAAGATTTATCTGAACGGCGTCGAACCGCTACTCTACCCCAGGCTGCTGGATCTGGTAGCGACCATCAAGCGTCACGGTCTCTCCCTGCAACTGGTCACCAACGGGATCCTGCTGGAGAGATACGCCGCCGACCTCGTCCGTCTCGGCACTGATTCGGTCGTCGTCTCCCTCGACGGCACCGAACAGGTGCACGACGCCATCCGGGGACCCGGAGTCTACCAACGCGCCATGAAGGGGGTCAGGGCCTTGCTCCGCTGCCGTGAAGAGTTGGGACGATTGACCAGGGTCTCGACCAATTACTGCATCAGCAACCTCAATCATGCAGGGCTGGGCGAGTTCGCCGAAGAGATGTTGCACCGGGAGCGGATCGACTTCGTCAACTTCACTCACCTGAACTACGTGACGGAATCGGCAAGCGCCGCGCACAACCGAACCTTCGCCGACATGGGCCGGGCAACGCCGGTCAGCGTCGCGGGAGTATCCCCGGACCGGGTCGACGTTGAAACCCTTTATGATCAGATCAGGCGACTACGGGATCAATTTACCGACGACCAAATCGGCTACAGCGCGCCGCTGTTCAGCTCCAATGCGCTCCGAACCTATTACCACGAGCCCGACAGGGTGGTTGCCCGCAGTCGTTGCCTCACCCCCTGGACCTCGGCGACCGTTTCGGCCCATGGCGATGTCATTATCCGCAGCCGCTGCTTCGAATATGTCGCGGGGAATGTCGCGATGCAGCCGTTTCTGGAGATATGGAACGGGGAGCCATACCGGCGGCTACGTCGAAGACTGCGCGAGACAGGCCTGTCACCGGTCTGCTTGCGCTGCTGCGGGAGCCTGGCATGAAACCGGCTGTTTCGCTGCTGCGCTACCTGTGGCGCGTCCTGCCGATCCCCGGCGCCGTGCAACGCACGGTTGACCGCTGCTACCTCTACCCGAGGCTCGACCATATCGGGCCGGTCGCCCCGCAACGGGAGGGGAGACCGAGCATCATCGGTTTTCTCCAGTCCGGACTCGGCATCGGGGAGGCGGCGCGCCAGGAAGTCGTCACCCTGCGCCAGGCCGGCCTTGAACCCGGGGTGCTCGACATCAGTCATCTGCAGGGGGTGAAAGACTTTGAAAACCTGCAATTCGAGGACAGCGTGGACTTCCCTGCGAAGGGGCCATTGCTGATCCACGCCAACGCCTCGGAGACCGGCACGATTCTCCGGAGTCTGCCGACCGGGATGACCCGGGGCCGCCCGATCATCGGATCCTGGGCCTGGGAGTTGACAACTCAGCCACGAAACTGGTCGCGCGCCTACCGCTACCTGAGCGAACTCTGGGTCCCTTCGGAGTTCGTCGCCGACGTCTTCCGACCGACCTGTCCGGTCCCGGTCAAGGTGGTGCCGCACCCGGTGCAGACCCCGGTTGGGCGGGGTCTGAGTCGCGTCGATTTCAGCCTTCCGGGCGATTCCTGCATTTTCCTCTGCATGGCCGACTGCCGCTCCGACCTGGCCCGCAAGAACATCCTCGGTTGTATTACCGCCTTCAAGCAGGCGTTTGAGGGCCAAGAGAATGCGCTGCTCCTGGTCAAATTGCACCACGTCGCATTTGCCGGCCGGACCATGGCCGAACTGCAACGTGCCATCGGAACGGCCGAGAACATCCGCCTCGAAACCGACCTGCTCGACCGGGCCGCTTTGGCTGACCTGATGTTGGCTTGCGATATCTTCGTCTCTTTGCATCGCTCCGAGGGGTTCGGCCTGCCGCTTGCCGAGGCGATGCTGCTCGGCAAACCGGTGATCGCGACCGGATACTCGGGGAACCTCACCTTTATGTCCCCCGAGGTCGCACGGCTGATCGACTACTCCCTGGTCCCGGTCCGGGCCGAGCGCCGACCCTATGCCGAGCTTGAAGGAGCGGTCTGGGCCGAACCCGACCCGGAGCAGGCATCCCGGGCGATGAGGGATATGTTCGACTCGCCGGAACTGCGGCAAACCCTCGGGGAGCGCGGACGACGGCATGCCCAACGGGTTTTGTCGCCGAACGCACTTTTGGAGGCCTTCCGCCCCTGGATTGGCGACGATGGATCCTCAACTCAAAGGGTTAAGAGTGAACAGAAGGCTGCCCCCCTGGGAGGTGTGGCATGATCGGACTTGCCCTGGCGATGTTACCGGCCGACAATTTCGCTGCAGCCGTTGATCTCTTTAACGACCTGCAGCAGAGTTTCGGCCTGTCGGCCTGCGAAGTGTCAACCGAGCCGTCTTCACCGACCGCGCTCGCACCCGGGAAAGATGGCGCACTTGCAGTCGCCTCGGAACTGCGCAAGGCGGTCTCCAGCCTCGGCGTTCACCTCCCCTATGAGGGACTCAACCCCGTATCCCGCCACCCCCGCATTGCTGCAGCGAGCCGGGAGGTCCTGCTCGAGACGATTGACGCCGCCGCCTCGATCCGGGCCGGTTACGTGGTTTTCCACGTTCGGGGGACAACGTCTTTTGTGCAAGAAGAAGCAGGCCTCACCGCCTGGTCGCCGGTCGTGCGCGAACTGGCCGAACATGCGCGAAAACAGGGGCTGCGCTTTCTGGTTGAAAATGCCGACGATCTGCGCCGCGTTCCGGACCTGTTAGCCCTGGCCGAGGTTGCCGATACGGACATCTGCCTCGACATCGGGCACCTGTACGAACGACTCTATGAAACCGACGAATGGGGAGTACTGCGCCGGGTGACTGCGCGCGTACAGGACATAGCTTCACCCTGGCCATTTATCCTCACGGCGAAGCTCCCCGCCGCAGAAGCGGGCGGATTGACCGGGGCGCTGTCCACACTTGACAAGAAGACAGGGTGCATCCACCTGCACAACCACGACGGTCGTTTAGCCCACCAACCTCTCTCCAATGTACATATTCCCTGGCGGGGATTTCTGGCAAAGAATAGCGAACGGCTGCGAACCCTCCCCATCATTTTGGAAGCCGATTACCGGGCTCACGGGCACACATCCCTGGAGCGTGACCTCAAAGAGTTGACCGAGCTGCTGGCACAGGAAAAATCTGCATGAAAGAGACCCTCTCACAATTACTTCGGGGGGAAATCCACCTGCACTACGACCGGCTCACCTTTGTCAACAACAACCTGACCCCAACCAGGCTGTTCAATCACCTGCTGCGTGGGGTCGAGAGTCGACTGCGACGGTCCCGCCCCTGGTCGTACCCATTCGGCCTGCAGCTCGAACCGACGGTTCGCTGCCAGCTTGCCTGCCCCGAATGCCCCCGCACCACAAACGTGGGCGGCTCGTCCGAAGAGGAGATGCGGTGGGATGATTATGTTCGACTGATGAAGGAAATCGGCCCGCATCTTGCGGTCATTGCGTTCTGGCAGTGGGGAGAGCCGTTGCTGCATCCGCGCATTGCCGACATGGTCCGCCTCGCCAACAACTACGGCTGTCTCAGCCTCATCAGCACCAACGCCCAAGTCGGGGCAGATTACGATGTCGGCGCGCTGTTCGAGGCGGGCCTCGACATGATCATTATCTCCATGGACGGAACCAGCCAGGAAGTTTACGACCGGTTCCGCCAGGACGGCTCGGTCGACCGGGTCAAGGAGTTCGCCGCCAAATGCGCCGAGGAGAAACGCCGCCTCGGACTGAATGCGCCGCTGATCAACCTGAGGACCGTGGCGACCGTCGACAACGAAGTGGAAATCGACGCCCTCAGGGACTTGGCCCGGGACATCGGCGCGGATGCTTACACGGTCAAGAGCGTCAGCCTCTACTACGACGCCAGCCCTGAAAATACCGCCCTCCCGCATGATCGCGAACTCCGTTCGTTTCAATATCAGGGGTCAGAGGAGGCCGCGATCTATCTGGCAGAGAAGAACTTCTGTCGCAAGGCGTGGTACTGGCCCTGCCTGCGACACGACGGGGAGTTGCTGGTATGCGAATGCGACCACCGCCGGGAATCACCCCTCGGCAACATTTTCCAGGAAGGCTCCTTCCGCCGGGTCTGGCGGAGCTCGCAGGCCGCAGAACTGAGGAGGAATTTCGGGACAGACGGTCGGATCGGGGTCGAATTCTGTGAGCGCTGCCGCTACAAGCGTGACGATGCCATCCGCCGGCTGGAACGGTTCGAGACCGACAGACCGGGTTAAAGCCTCTCCATTACCTGAAATAATACGCCAACGTGACGAAGGCCAGCAGGCCGGTTTCGGGAACCCTCACCCCGGAGCGGAACGGGTCGCGCTGGTAAGAGAGGTGACTGAAGTAGTCCCGGTCGAACAGGTTGTTGACCCCGGCCATCAAGGACCAGGAATCGAAGCTCAGACCCGCCTTGATGTTGGTGGTCGCCCAGCCCGGCGTCTCTGTTTCGTTAAGTGCTTTATCGACCCGGTCCTGCCTGGCAGCCATCCTCTCCAACAGTTCGACAAACCAGGTTCCGCTGTCATAGCGGAGAGCAAGCGTGCCGGTCAGCGGGGGGATTTCGGCCAACGGTTCGTCCGTAGCGCGGTTTTCCGCCCGGGTCAATGCGACGCTGCCGCCCAGGTAAAAGCTGGCCGGGAGTGAAGCCTGTCCGCTCAGCTCCCCCCCGTAGAACAGGGCGTCGATATTCCGGTAACTGCGGGCGGGCGGCAGGGTTGCCAATTCGGGACCATCCGGGTCGGAGAAATCGGCAAGTTCAATGAAGTTGTCGATCCGACTGTAAAACAGGGCGGCGTTAACCACGAAACTCCCGCCACTGTACTTGATGCCGAGATCGGCCTGGTTGTTGCGAACCGGGTCGAGTCCGGGGTTGCCAATCCAGGCCGTTGTTTTCGGCATCATCATGGTCGGCCGGCGTTCGAGCCCGATGAACATCTCCTGGGGGTCCGGCATCCTGCTGGCGGAGGCGACCCCGGCGAGGACCTCGAGCCGATCCAGGGGTGACCACGACCACTGCAGATAGCCGGATGAACGGACGAAATCGGCGGATGTCTCCAGCCCGTCACCATGATAAGGCTCATACAGGGTCGTGAGGCGTTCCCGGTTGAGCCGGTTCGCGTCGATGTCTGCATAGTCGAGACGTACCCCCCCCTTGATTCTCGCATTTTCTCCTGTTGGCCTGACGTATTCGGCATAGATACCAACCTGGTTCAGATCGACATCGGGAATCATCGGCTGAGCCGCATAGGCCTGAAACATGGCGCTGCGGTTGACCGCGTCCCAATTGCGGAACAGACTGTCAAGCCCGATCGAAAGCACCCCGTATCCGATTTCGCGCTCACCCCCGAGACGCAAACCGAAGGTGCTCGTGTCTGCATCGGTCTGCATCATGTAGTCGCGGGTGACGGCCATGCTCGGACGCGAACTCTCCCGGAACTCGTCATGCATCAGGTGGTCGACGCCGGTCCAGTACAGCTGCAGCTCGATATCCTCCAGGCCGAGGGCGCGATCGATGGTGGTCAGAGAATTGAGCCGCAGGGTCCGGTCGTATTCCGCATCCATCAGCAAGGCGGGGTAGAGGACGTGACCGGCGTCCTGGTAGGCGATGTCGAGCCGGGTCCGGGAATTGCCGGATATTTCGGTCTCCCCCTTGGCCCACACGGTATGGATATCGTAAGCCCTGGAGTCGCGGTCGCCCTCACGGTAGCGGTTTTTGCTGGCCTCCGGATAAATATCGGTGATCCGCCTGCCGTCACCTGACTCGGTCGGCAGGGAATACTTGTAGGCGTAACCCAGCGTCGCGAAGGAGCTTTTGGTGGCATATGAGCCGCTGAGCGAGGCGTGGAGAAGATCGAAGGAGCCGTAGGTCAGGACGGCATCCACGCTAGAACCGGGGGACGGGGTTTTGCCGACGGCGTTGATCGTCCCGCCGAGGCTGCCGGAGTGACTCAAGTCGTACGGACCTTTGGTTACCTCGATCGAGTCGATCTCGGCAAAATCGAAATGGAAGGCGGGTGGGTCCATACGCGACGGACAACCACCCTGCACCCGCGTGCCGTCGAGAAGCACATTAATATTGTCCCGCTGCAACCCTCGCAGCACCACGTCATTGGCGATCGTCCCCTTGCGCACCATTTCCACCCCGGGAAGTGCTGCGAGCGCCTCCCCCAGATCCCGCGCAGGACTCTCCCGCACCTCCCGCACTGAGAGAATGTCCTTGGACGGGGGGACCTTCTCCCCTTCGACCAGAATCTCCTCCAGAATCACCGGCGCGGCGGAATAAACGGGCATCACACTGGCATGGATTGCGAGAAGCGTAAGAATCGTGATGAGACCAAAAGACATACTTTCCTCCTGGGCGAAGCTCAACCACCAAAAACCACCAAAGGGAACCGGACAACAAAATAAAAAAATCGATTATAAACAACGGCCACCAATGTGACAACACTCACGGAAAGTATTTTTCCCATTCAAAAAAGTTCCGCTTGTCAATTTGAACCCAATCCTCCCCCTTACTGACCAGGGTTTTATTTCGACATTCATAAAAACATATTGACAGAGAGGGAGGGACTGGCTATTTTGTTTCGACGGTCATCGAAATAGGACAGGACAATGAAAACCGGACAGAGTATCGACATCATGAAAGCACTGGCCGACAAATCGCGCCTGGCCATCGTCCACTCCCTGCTGGAACGCTCCCACTACGTGGAAGAGCTGGCCGAGCGGCATGCGCTGGCGCGTTCGACCGTCTCCTTCCACTTGCGCAAGCTGGAACAGGCTGGTCTGGTTTGCAGCCGCAAGGAACAGTATTACGTCGTGGTCGAAGCGAACGAGGCGATTTTCGACACCACCCTGCGGCAGATTGTGTCGGCCGCACCGGTTCGGAAAAAAGTGGAGGAGGAACGGATTGACCACTACCGGCAAAAAGTCCTCGACACCTTTTTCGAGGATGGTCGGTTGGTCAAATTGCCGGCCCAGCACAAAAAGCGGCTGATCATTCTCATGCAGTTCGCCCGGCGCTTCGAACCCGGACAACGCTACGACGAAACCGAAGTCACCGGCCTGATCATGCCGATATTCGGCGACTACTGCCTGATCCGCCGACTGCTGGTTGATGAAGGCTTGATCCGTCGCAGCGGGACCAGCTACTGGCGGGACGAAAGCGTCCCGGCGGCAGAAGAACAGCTTGAGCCAGAGCAGAAGAAGACACGGAAATCGATGAAGAACAGCGACCGCAGGGATATCATTCGCGCCTGCAAACAGAACGCGCCCGAGATGGGCATCTTTCAGCTGCGCAACAAGGTCAATGGCAAGGCCTATGTCGCCGCCAGCCGCAACCTCGCGGGAGAGCGCAACAGTCGACTGTTCCAGATGAAGATGGGTAAAATCGTCTTCAGCCCGGAGCTGCAGCAGGAACTCGCCGAATACGGTGCCGACAATTTCGAATTCTCGGTGCTCGCCGTCCTCGACCGACCGCAGCGGGAAGCGGATACCGAGAAACGACTGGCCGAACTGGAACTGCGTTGGTTGGAGAAGCTGCAACCTTTTGCAGAACGTGGCTACAACAACCGTAAAAGCTTCGAACGCAACCGGGAGAGACTACGGCTCGGAAATAATGGCAAAGACCCTCTGAAGAACGACTGATCACCCAGGTCGTGGTGACAAAGGAGATCCCATGGAAGTTGCCGACAACAGCTACTGCTTTGTCTGCGGACAGAATAACCCGCTCGGATTCAAAGCGGCCATCGACGTCGACTCCGAACAGCAGAGCGCATGCTGCACGGTGACCATCCCGGCCGAGTTCCAGGGGTGGAAGGAAATGGTACACGGCGGCATCATTTCCGCTTTGCTGGACGAGGTCTGTGCCCACGCCGGCATGACCGTGAACGAGAACATCGTGACCGGCGAGCTAACAACCCGTTTTCGCCGCCCGGTTCCGGTGGGGCGGGAGGTTGCTGCGTCGGCCCGGGTCATTGAACAGGTGCGGCGAACTATCAAAGTCGAGGCAAAAATCACCCTGGAAGGGGAGCTGATGGCGAGCGCCGTGGCAAAAATGGTCGTCATCCGCTCACAACCTTAACGACCTTTTTCGAGATCCCTTCCCCTTTTTTCATCAACGCCTGTCTGCGTTGATTTTCCCCTGGAACTCCATCGCCAACTTCTTGCCGGCGGCAATCTGTTCTACCGTCAGCCTGCTTGTCAGCTCGCGCAAATGGGAATTGGCGATGGCGTTCCCCCGCGCGGCCGCAAGACTGATCCAGGCGTACGCCTCGACATAGTCGGCCGGTCGGCCGGC
This sequence comes from Desulfuromonas sp., assembly GCA_002868905.1. Classification (GTDB taxonomy): domain Bacteria; phylum Desulfobacterota; class Desulfuromonadia; order Desulfuromonadales; family Geothermobacteraceae; genus BM304. The sequence continues at coordinate 41,326 of PKUA01000076.1, read as the reverse complement.
ACCGGCATAGATCTGGAAACCGAGATTGCTCTGCGCGAAGACATGCCCCTGCCAGGCGGCGAGCCGGTACCACTTTTTCGCCTCGGAGACGTTCTGCTCCGTCCCTTCGCCCACCTCGCACATCTTGCCAAACTCGTTCTGCGCCTCGGGCAGCCCCTGTTCAGCCGCCAGGCGGATCAACCGCGCGGCTTCAACATCGTCTTCATCAACCCCGCGCCCCGAACTGTAGAGCAGGCCAAGGCGGAAACGGGCCATGGCGTCGCCGAGGCGGGACGCTTGAGCATACCAGTCGGCTGCAGCTGCGGCATCCCTAACGACCCCGGTGCCGGTCTCGGCCATCATGCCGAGATTGAACTGTGCCTTCGCCGATTCCTGGGCAGCGGCGAGCAGCCACCAGCGCCGCGCCTCGGTGTAATCGACCCCGACCCCGTCGCCGGTGACATAGCGAATACCGAGCTCCTGCCGAGCGCCTCGATCCCCCTGTTCGGCCCGCGAGATCAATTGAGCGATATCGGCGGCCGGCGCGGCCAGGGCGATTCCGGGGATGAACAGCAGCAGAAATACGAGCACAAACAGAGTCACTTCTTTCACAGGTTGTTTTCTCAAGGGAAGCTCCCACGGGACAAGTTCAGACCCGGAAACCAAATAACGGGTCAGCATTTTTCTAAGTATCGCAAAAAATCCACTCGGAAGACAGGGGCTCCATCTCTTTTGACCTGGGTCATGGCGTTGCACTGCTCCCATCGTTATTCTCGAGCAACTTTCAAATCAGTAAGGAGAATGAATCATGGGACATTGCAGTAGCTGTAGCACCGGAGCCGGCCCCTTTTCCGAGGGGAAAGAGTTGGTTGAGTTCGTCTATCAGGCCCACGGTGGCAGCCTCAGGGGACAGCCGCTTCCGAACGGAGGTCTCTCCATCACCTGCCAGGGGTGCGCAGCGACTTTCACCCTGGCAACTTTTGTCGACACCTGCCCCGCATGCGGCGGGGTCCACGCCGTATCGCCTCCCCGCTGTACCGATCCGGCCAATGTTCAGTTCGCAGGCCCGGATTACCAGGTTCCATAACCGGCTTCAAGGCGATGTCGCAAGCGCTGCGTTTAGGCTTGCCTGTTCGGCCGAGGATGACTAAAGTGCGCCCATGGACTCTGCCTGGCCCGCACTGTTGACCTTCCTCGGCGTCTTCACCTTCGCCATCGTCTCCCCGGGGCCGAATTTTATCCTCGTCACCAATACCGCGTTAAACCAATCCCGCCGCCATGGCCTGCTGACAGCCTCGGGCGTCGCCACCGGCAGCGGTATTTTCGCGTTCTCCGGTCTGGTCGGCCTCCTCCCGCTGGTCCATGCGATCCCCCATTTTATCGAGATCATGCGCATTGTCGGGGGCGGCTACCTGGCCTGGATCGGCTTCGACATGTTGCGCACCTGCCGTCGGCTGGCCACCCGGATGACTGCAACGGACAGCTGCGGTGACCCGTCGCCGTTGGTACCGTTTCGTATCGGCCTGGTGACCAACCTGACTAACCCCAAAGCCTGGGCCTTTTACCTGAGCTTATTTACCCTGGTGATGGGGCCGTCGTTCCCCCTTTGGGGAAAGGTTTTCCTCAACATCTCGATGTTCCTGGTCTCCCTCGGCTGGTACGTTACCGTCGCCTACCTGGTATCCAGCCGCACCTTCCAGCCACTTTTCCTCGGCTACCGGCCTTTGATCCAGGGGCTGCTGGGGGGGGTGCTGATCGTTGTCGGAATCAGGATTTTCTTCATGTGAGCATCTCGACCGATAATCCGCTAAAATAAAAACATGGCTGCGGGATCAATACCGACCCGCCGTCTCTCCCCGGAGGCCCCGACTTTGAACAACGATCCGAAAATCTCCCTTGACTGCCCCTACTGCGAAGCGTCAATCTGCCAGTCCCTCAGCTGGTTCAAGAAAACCTATGCCACCTGCCCCTCCTGCGACAAGGGGCTGTCCGCCGGCCAGTTCGAAGCGGTCATCGCTGACCTCGAAGCAGCGATGGAGGCAAGCACCGACGAAATGGTGCATGGGAAACCGCACGGCGGCTGCTGTGGAAAAACTTCATGCGGCTGAAAGCTCTCCGGATTTCGGGAGCTTCGCTTCGGAATGACGAACAGATGTCGATCAGGGACAAAGCGTATCGAACACTATTTATGCAATACTCAAGGCTCAATATACAAAGCACGAAAGGGATATGGAGATGGCTAAGAAACGAATGGTTGTCATTGGCGAGGCTCTCGCCAAGCAGGGTTATTGCAGAATCAGCTTACGCAAGAATATCGTTGCCAGAATTGACGTTGAAAATTGGGCTGAAGTCCTGGCGCAGCACTTCGACAAAACGCTACACGAGATGTTTACAGCCATTCGGGAAAACCCGGGTCTCTATGAAGATCTGTTTCGTCGCGACTGGAGCAAAGATCACCTGGTGGTGAGCCTGACCACTGCCCGCACTGTACCGTCAAGCTTCCAATGCACAGTTGGTTATGAGGAGAAGGAAGCTAATGATTTCGATTCAGAGCTGGTCAAGGTCATCGAGTAGCTTTCGAATCTTCTATCAAGGGAGGTGCAGAATTGTCCCCATAGGGAGATCCCAGGCCATCAATCCCTCCTGACATAACTTTCGGTATTTTTGCTTCCCGGAGAAATTGACGGGCTCCACCAAATGAAAAGCCCGGCTAATGGTAGCCGGGCTTCATAATGCGTGCGGTTGAGAGTTCAAACACTGAGTTTCAGTTCTTCCCTTTGGCCACCGGGTAGTCGGCCTGGGCCCAAGCTTTGATTCCCCCTGGATAGCGGAAGACATTCGTATAGCCGAGCTTTTTTGCCCAGAGTGCACCATTGTGGCTGCGTCCGCACTTCGTGAAACCACAGTAGACCACCACTAAAAGGTCCTGGTCCGCTCCTAATAGTTCTCGGTAAGCCGCATGCGTACTGGCGTCCAACTCTGTAACCTCTTTGATCGGGAACTCGAACTGTACGGCGCCGGGAATATGCTTTGTGACGTAGCTTGCCTCCAGCGGCATGGTGTCGACGATCAGTATCTTCTTTCCCATGTCCATCCAGTCCTTCAACTCGTCGGTACGGACAACCCCGTAGCCGCCGGAAACCACCTCGCGGGTCAGCTTGATTGCGATTTTTTCGGTTTCCAATTCTTTCGAGCCCCAATCAAGTGCAGCCGCCGGGCCCGAAAAAGCAACTAACAGGCCGAAGATAAGTAATCCTTTAAGCACTCTCCCTTTGGTCATTCATAAACTCCTTGTCGTCTGAGGTTTCAACTCGGCCCTGGGCCGCCAAATTCGTCCTATGGCCAAAACATAAACCACCGCAGCGAGCATCAGCCAGTCACGCCAGAAAGCTTCGCGCAAAGAGGTATGGGCACTCTGTTCAGTTACCGAAAAACAACCACAGTCCACGTCAAGGCCCTGAAGAACCCCGTACCAGAGCACACAGATGAAAAGTAGCAGGGTGACCGCCATAAGTGGGAGTCCGCACTGCCACCGTAGTGCTACGGCTACCGCGATAAATATTTCCAGAACGGGAAGTCCAAGGGCGGTCACCACAAGCATCGGCTCAGGGACCAGGCCGAAGGCGTCGATACTGCGGGCAAAGCTCTTCGGATCTAGCAATTTGCTGATACCTGCCCAGAGAAAGAGGAATGCCAGCAGGTAGCGCAGGATATGACTGCTGAGCAGCATTAAGTCAAAACCTGTCCTTTCCAATGGTATCTCCCGACACGCCAAGCGACACAGAAAACAGGTCAGAGTCTCCAATATTGTTTGAGCCGAGTCAATAATTATTTCTAATATTTTCTATTGGATTTTTTGAATTGCAAGGTCGCGGCGCGGGGTCGGGAAGGGGTGTGTGTCAATCGCAGGGGTTGCGGGAATCATCGACGTCAAGTGGATTTCCTTAGGATTTATGAGACGCATTATTCATCAATACAGAACGCGAACAGAGCCAAAAGAACAGGGCTTACGCCATAAAGCCGCAAGCCCTGTTGATCATTTATCAAGCTATGCAAGCTCATCGACCGCAACACGATAGCGCGGATCTTCGATCACATTCACCTCGATCATACTTCCTGCATTATGGAGCAGTGAGCGGCACTCGGCACTGAGATGTTTGAGACGCAATTTCTTGCCCTGCCCCGAGTAGCGCTCGGTCAGGTTGCTGACCGCTTCGATTCCCGAATGGTCACAAACCCGTGACCCTCGGAAATCAATGACGACTTCCTGTGGGTCATCGCCCGGGGTGAATTGATCATGGAAGGAACGGACTGAACCGAAAAAGAGCGGGCCGTGAAGGCGATAAGTCTTGGTGCCCTCTGCATCGATATCGATCTCCGAGTCGATGCGGCGTGCATTCTGCCAGGCAAAGACCAGGGCGGAAACGATAACCCCAACACCGACAGCAATGGCCAGATCGGTGAAAACGGTTACGGCCGATACCAGCACCAGAACCAGTGCATCACTGCGCGGAATCTTGTGCAGAATGCGCAGACTCGACCAGGCAAAGGTGCCGACGACCACCATGAACATAACTCCGACCAGCGCAGCGACCGGGATCATCTCGATCAGGCTCGAGGCGAACACGATGAAGCTGAGCAGACAAAGCGCAGCGGTAATACCTGAGAGCCGGCCGCGACCGCCGGAGTTGATGTTGATGATGCTCTGCCCGATCATGGCACATCCGCCCATACCACCGAAGAAGCCCGTCACCAGGTTGGCTACACCCTGGCCGATACACTCCCGGTTGCCCCGTCCACGTGTCTCGGTGACTTCGTCCAACAGGGTCATGGTCATCAGGGACTCGATCAGGCCAATGGCAGCCAGGATCACCGCATAAGGAAGGATAATCATCAAACTGTCAAAGCTCGGCGATATCATCGGCAGGTGAAACTCAGGCAGACCGCCCGCAACCGAAGCGAGATCGCCGACAGTCCGCGTATCGAGGTTCAAGCCGTGAACCAACCCGGTTACCACCAGAATAGCAGCCAGCGCCGAAGGGAAAGCCATGGTCAGCTTCGGCAGGAAGTAGATGATCGCCATGGTCAGGGCAACCAGGCCAAGCATCAAGTATAGCGCCGGTCCCTGCATCCAGTGCAGCACTCCATCAACCCTGGAGACCTTGAACTGGCTGAGTTGGGCCAGGAAGATAATGATCGCCAGGCCATTGACAAAACCGAGCATCACTGGATGGGGGATCAGGCGGATAAACTTTCCGAGTCGTAATACACCGGCACCGATCTGCAGTAATCCCATCAGCACCACGGTGGCAAAGAGATACTCGATGCCATGCTCGGCAACCAGGTCGACCATAACCACGGCCAGGGCCCCGGTCGCGCCTGAAATCATGCCTGGCCGTCCACCGGCCACAGAGGTGATCAGCCCGACCATGAAGGCGGCATACAGCCCGACAAGCGGTTCAACACCAGCAACAAAAGCAAACGCGACTGCCTCTGGGACAAGAGCCAGGGACACGGTCAAACCGGAAAGAACATCATCTTTACAAGTCGTACTTTTCCTTACGAGGAACTCGAACATCAATCATCCTTGCAGCATTTGTTTGGGGATAGAATTTTTGAGAAAAGACGCCGACTATAGTCTTCTGAATAAAGGCTGGCAAGTTAAAAATTCACCATTTTTGGGATTCTTTACCCAATGCGGGACCTGGCTGCTGCTCCTCAAACCGGGGGCGTAGATAACTCCCCGTAGCGGTTCGGGTCAGCCGGTGGGGTGTGGATCGTCTGCAATTGCCTGCCCCGGATCGTCTCGGGATTTGCCAGCGAATTCACCGAAGGTCTCAAGGCTTTGTCTCCCGCTGTGCGTCCTCCTGGCGGTTTTTCCTCCAAGGCCCCGCCGATTTTTCAGCGACTGACTCTGGTCTGGGCAGAGGCCATTTCGACGCTGACCACAGGGGGCAGCTGTTGTCCGGTGCGCGTGAAGATCTCATCGAGGCTTTGCTGGGCCACGGAGCGGTACATCAGCCGGGTGGTGATCTGGTACTCTCCTTGCGCGGGCAAGGGGATGCGATATGTTTCGCTGTCCATGCCCTTGGCGGGAATTCGCCGGTCGTAGCCGATGCTCTGGGCACGCCAGCTTTTTCCGGTCAGGTTGCTGTCGGCGTCCCGGAACAGGACGCGGAAAAAGACGGCATCCGGGTCGACATGGTTGTTCTCATCAACCTGGCCCGAGCTGTAAACTACCTTGCCTGAAGCGTCGGCGACCTCAACCTGCAACCACATGATGCGGATATAGGTGGTCCCGGTTGGGATCTTGTGTCCGGCGCCGACGTTGTGCACATCGACCGTCAATTCAAGAGTGCCGTCTTCGGTCACTTTTTCCGCCAGCTTCAGCTCTGCTGCGGCGCGCAGGAATTCACGAGACATTTCCGCCTGGGCGTGGTTGCCCATTTCTTCCTGGATGTAGGAACTGCCTCCGATAAAACCATGGAAGGCCACAGTTTCACGCCGTTTACCCATCAGGGATGAGCGCCCGGGATTGATTGCGATACCCGGGGTGGGGGTCATGTGGCAGTCCTGGCAGGTGATGCCTTTTTTCCCGTATTGGTTACTCTTCCAGTCTTCCCAGGTGTCGATGATGCGGGTGCCGTTGGCCGGATGAATCACCATGTGGCAGGAGCCGCATAAGTCGGCTTTGGTGTGAAGTTCTGAATATTGCACCTCGTGATAGAGGGAACGACCGTCCCCGCGTGGCCCGCGCTTGATGGGGCCGGGAGAGGAGATTTGACCCATGTTGTACATCTGGTCGATGCCGGAGATCGTGTGGCAGAAGTCACAGGATATCCCTTGCTGCGAGGTCTGGTCGAATTTGCTGCCGTCGGCCGGCGGGAGCTGCCCGGTTCGGGCCGCTATCGGCGCATGACAGGCCCCGCAAAGCATATCGGTGGCCCCTTCGGTTTCCTCGTGGGCTAACTGGAAGTCCGGCTGATACCACTGGTCGGTCCAGGCTTTGGAATGCATGGAATGCGACCACTCTTCATAGATTTGCCGATGACATTCGCGGCAATTTTTCGGGTTGTCAAAAGAGCCCGGCTCGAAGATTTGAGGCTCCGTTGTTTCGGTTTTGGCGATTTCGGCAGGTTGTTCAGTGCCACTGACAGCTTCAACTTGGTCAGGGGCTGGTTCCGGGGACTTTTTCAAGGGAGTGCACCCCGCCATTATGATAAGGATAAAGAGCGGTGAAACGAGAAAAAACGAGCGTTTCATGTGGCCTCCTTGCAATGGATACAGGGTAGGAATTTAGGCACATTTCCATATGCCGGCATCAAGGTTGTTGTTCTGTTTCCGAGCCTGAAGAGAGGGCCTTCGGTGAGGCCGGCCTGCAGCGCTTGGTTGCAATATTAAAAACAGCCAAGACGCTTTTCAGATAATAGTGCTTGGAAAAGCTACTGACAAGGATTTCCTCTGAGTGCCCTCTTGTCGTTTCAATCCTGATCTGGTTCGTTGACAGCCAATACCTCCCTCTGCTACATATCATCAGATAGTTTGGGTGTCCGCCGAAGCTTCGAAACGCGAAGGTGGAAGAATAGGGAAGAGGGTGAGACTCCCTCGCTGCCCCGCAACTGTGAGTGGTGACGACGGTCGAGACAACCACTGCCGGTCAAACCGGCGGGAAGGTGCGACCCGAGGATGAACCACAAGCCAGGAGACCTGCCCAGACGCTTGAGTTTTGACCGGTCCTGCGTGGGAGGGGTCCGGGTCGACACCGCTTGCGCTGCTGACCCCGGACCGTTTTGGCCCGGGGTTTTTATTTGCTTGGACCGGCATCAATGTCGAGGGTGTAAGGGCGATGGGACAAGGACTTATACAGGTATACACCGGTCATGGAAAAGGGAAGACCACGGCGGCAACGGGGTTGATCCTGCGGGCTCTGGGGCATGGCTGGCCTGTTCTGCTGGTCCGGTTCCTGAAACCGATCGATCCGGTCAGTGGTGAAATCCGCCTGCTGCGCGACCTCCCGGGGATCACACTGCTTGAAGCGGGGGTCGGGGTGATTGACGGGAAGGCCGACCGGGCCGAGGTGGCGACCAGTGTCAAGCAGGCCTTTGCTGAAGCATGCCACCGGTTGAGTGAGGGGAATTTTCGCCTGGTTGTCTTTGACGAATTGAACAACGCACTCCATCACGAATATCTCGGTTGGGAGAGCGTGGCGAGTTTTTTACGCGAACGACCTCTGGCTCTGGAAGTGGTTTTTACCGGTCGTCATGCGCCAATGCAACTGCTGGATACCGCCGACCTCGTCACCAGCATGGAGAAGATCCGCCATCCCTACGATCAGGGGATTCCGGCGCGCGAAGGGATTGAATTCTGATGCAACGGATCGTGCTGATCACCGGCGGCGCCCGCTCAGGCAAGAGCGGATTTGCCCAGCGCTGCTGCGAAGAACAGGCCGGGACCTTGCTTTACGTGGCGACGGCCCGCTGCGAGGATGATGAGATGGCGCAGCGGATCGCCCGGCATCGGGAGCTGCGCTCCGAGCGATGGCAGACCTGCGAGGAGCCGCTTGATCTCGCCGGAGAGCGTTTGCGGGAATTTGCGTCAGGCCACGGCGCGGTCATGGTCGATTGCATCACCTTATGGCTGACCAATCTCTATTTTCACCACGGGGAGCAGTCCGAACCGGTTCTGCAGGCAGTGGATGACTTCATCGCCAGCCTCGACCAGTTCCCGGCGCCGCTGTTCCTGGTCACCAATGAACTCGGTTCCGGGATCGTGCCGGAGAATCGGATGGCGCGTCAATTCAGGGATCTTGCCGGGATGGTCAACCAGAAGCTGGGTTGTGCCGCCACCGAGGCGTGGCTGGTCGCTTCCGGTCTGCCGCTACGCCTGAAATAACCTTGATTGTTGCACAAAAGGGAGAATCGATTCATGGACATTTCCACCGCACTCGATAAGATCAAGCCGGTCAACCCGGCCCGGCTGAACGAAGTCCAGGCTCGTATCGACAGTCAGGCGAAACCGCAGGGTTCCCTCGGGCGCCTCGAAGAATTGGCGCGACGGTTTGTGGCGATCACCGGGCGTGACGCCATCCGGAAAAAAGTCGTGTTCACCTTCGCCGGCGATCATGGTGTCGTGGCCGAGGGGGTCAGCGCGTTCCCGAAAGAGGTCACTCCGCAGATGGTCTACAATTTCATCGACGGCGGTGCGGCGATCAACGCCCTGGCGCGGCACGCCGAAGCCGAGGTAATCGTGGTCGATATGGGAGTCGACCATGAGTTCGAATCGCTCGCCGGATTAATTGATAAGAAAATTGCCAGAGGCACCGCCAACTTCACCCGGGGACCGGCCATGTCGCGGGAACAGGCGGTGCAGGCGCTGGAGACCGGCATCGAGCTCGCCTTGTACGCCCGGGATGCGGGGATGGATCTGGTCGGGACCGGCGACATGGGAATCGGCAACACCACCCCTTCCTCAGCGATCCTCGCGGCTTTCTCCGGTTTGGCGGTCGAGCAGTTGACCCATCGCGGCACCGGCATCGATGACGAGGGCTTGCAACGGAAAATCGCTGCCATCCAGAAGGGACTGGAGGTGAACGCGCCGAACCCGGACGACCCGATTGACGTGCTGGCCAAGGTCGGCGGTTTTGAAATCGCCGGTATCGCCGGGCTGATCGTCGGTTGCGCCGCGCTCGGGATCCCGGTGGTGGTCGACGGCTTTATTTCGACCGCCGGTGCGCTGATTGCCTCCGAGTTGCATCCCCACGTCAAGGACTACCTGTTTGCTTCCCACAAGTCGGTGGAGATCGGTCATGTCCATATGCTGGATCGGATCGGGCAGCAGCCGCTGCTCGATCTCGGTCTGCGTCTCGGTGAAGGGACCGGTGGGGCCTTGGTGATGAGCCTGATCGAAGCCGCCCTGCAGGGGTACCGGGATATCCGGACCTTCGATGAAGCCGGTGTCTCCGACAAGGATCAGGCGTGAAACGGGAGTGGCGGGACTTCCGCCTGGCAGCAGCGTTTCTGACCATTCTTCCGACGGCCCGGGATGTTGAGATTGACTCCGGCCGCCTGGCGCGCAGCATGGGATTCTTCCCGGCTGTCGGTCTCGCCATCGGGGTCGGGCTGGTGATCCTCGACTGGCTGCTCGGTGCTTTTATGCCACGCGCCGTGCTCGATTGCCTGCTGTTGCTGATCCTGGTGATGGTGACCGGAGCGTTGCATCTCGATGGGATGGCCGACCTGATCGACGGCCTGGCCGGAGGCAAGGACCGGGAAGGGATTCTCGCCATCATGAAGGACAGTCGGGTCGGGGCGATCGGCGCCGTCGCCCTGGTGATGATTCTCCTGCTCAAGTACCTCTCCCTGTTTCACCTCCCACAGGAGATGAAGCATGCGGCGTTGATGTTCATGCCGTGCGCCGGGCGCTGGGTTCAGGTGATGCTGGCCGCTTTCTGCCGCTACCTGCGTCCGGAGGGAACCGGGGCCGCGTTCATCGAACAGGTCGGTGAGCGGGAAACCATGCTCGCCACCGGAACGATGCTCCTGGCCTCCTTCGTCCTGTTCGGTCTGAAGGGGATTTTTCTGGTATTTCTGGTCGGTCTGGCCGCCATGGTCCTGATCCGATTTTTCCAGCGGCGACTTGGCGGAGTGACGGGAGACGTCCTCGGGGCCTCGACCGAGATTATCGAAGTTTTCACCCTGTTGTCGATCCTGGCGGTGTTGGCGTGACACAACGAACGCGGATTCATCTGCTGCGCCACGGCCAGGTCGAGGGGCACGGGGAGGCGCGCTACAATGGTCAACGGGATGTTGCGTTGACTGATCTGGGCCGAGAGCAGTCACTCTCCTTCGCGCAAGGCTTGTCAGATAAGGAATTGCGGGCCATCTACTGCAGCGATCTGCAGCGGTGTCGGGTCGGGGCCGAGGCGATCGCCGCGTTCCACGGGCTGCGGCCGACCGAGTTGGCCGACCTGCGTGAATTGCATATCGGCAAGTGGGAAGGTCTCACCTGGAAGGAGATCCAAAAGCGCTGGCCGGATGAGTGGCAGGGACGTCTTGACGACCTGGTTCATTTCCGGGTTCCGGAAGGAGAGAGCCTGTTGCAATTGGCGGCACGGGTCAGGCCGGCCATCACGGACATCGTCTCTCGGCATCGCGGGGAGGAGGTGGCGGTTGTCGCTCACGGTGGCGTCAACCGGGTGATACTGCTCGATGCCATCGGTGCCCCGTTGGACCGTCTGTTTCACCTGGAGCAGGATTACGGTTGCCGTAACATCATTGACTATTTCGACGACGGGTATGTGACAGTCCGTCTTGTGAACGGATAATCCGAACATGTCGCAACCATCCCTCTTATCACCCCTGGTCATCGCGGCGCCCGCCAGCGGCAGCGGCAAAACGACCGTCACTCTCGGTCTTCTTGCCGCGTTGCGGCGTCGCGGGATCCGGGTGGCCCCGTTCAAGGTTGGTCCCGATTTCATCGACCCGGGGCATCACGCCGCGGCCTGTGGCCGGACGAGCCGCAATCTGGATGGCTGGATGTGCGGTGAAGAGGCGGTTCGTGAGAGTTATGCCAGCGGTTGCCACGGCGCAGAGGTCGCCATTGTCGAGGGGGTGATGGGGCTGTTCGACGGCGCCTGCGGCGACAGCGATGAGGGATCGACCGCCGAGATCGCGAGGTGGTTGTCAGGGCAGGTTTTACTGGTGGTCGATGCCCGTTCCCAGGCCCGCAGCATCGCCGCCCTGGTCAAAGGTTTCGTCGAGTTCTCCCCCGAACTGGAATTCGCCGGGGTGATCTGCAACCGGGTCGGCAGCGCGCGTCACGCTGAACTTTTGAGGGGAGCGCTAGCATCGACTCCCGGGTTGCCACCGTTGCTCGGCTGCCTGCCGCGGGATGAGCAGGTTGCCCTGCCGGAGCGGCATCTCGGCCTGGTGACGGCTGACGAGGGGGGAGGCGACTATACAGCCCTCGCCGACCTGGTCGAAGCGCACCTCGACCTCGATCGATTGTTTGAAGATCGGGGTCAGGCCTGGACATTGGACAATTTTGTCCAATGTCCAGGCCTGACCCCTCAAGTCCGGATCGGAGTTCCGCGGGACAAGGCCTTCTGTTTCTACTACCCTGAGAACCTGGAACTGCTTGCCGGGGCGGGCGCCGAACTGGTCACGTTCTCGCCGTTGGCCGGTGATCGGTTGCCAGCCGGTCTGGATGGGCTCTACCTCGGTGGTGGCTATCCTGAACTTTACGCGGAGAAACTGGCCACTAACCAGGGCCTGTTGGAGGATTTGCGTTCAACTGTCGCAGCCGGCCTGCCGGTTTACGCCGAGTGCGGCGGGATGTTGCTCCTGGCTGAGGGGATCGACGGTTACGATATGGCCGGTGTCCTGCCGGGGCGTGCCCGGTTGTTGCCGAAACGGAAAGCGCTTGGCTACCGGCAGGTCGAGTTCCAGGCCGATACACCGCTCGGGCCGACCGGAACCACGGCCCGCGGCCATGAATTTCACTACTCGGAGCTCGATCTGCCGACTTCGATTCGGCGCTGCTACCAGCTGACCCGCAAGGGAGGTGCCGACCTCGGTCGGGAAGGTTTCCGGCTGAACAACCTGCTGGCGAGCTACGTTCACCTGCATTTCGGCAGCAACCCGCTGCTGGCGGATCATTTCATCCAATTTTGTCGTTCGCACGCGAACGGATAACTGTTTCAAGGAGGATTTCAAGGTGTCGACCCAGATAGAACTCGCCCGTCAGGGTGTGGTCACCCCGCAGATGGCGACGGTAGCGCAAACGGAACAGGTTGCTGAGGAGGATGTGCGGCGGCTGGTTGCCGAGGGGAAGATCGTCATCCCCTGGAACCGGCAGCGTCAGCCGCGCCCGGTCGGGATCGGCAAGGGGCTCCGGACCAAGGTCAACGCGTCGATCGGAACGTCTTCCGATATCGTCGACTACGCGGCCGAGATCGCCAAGGCGAAGGCTGCGCAAAATGCCGGGGCCGACACTCTGATGGAGCTTTCCGTCGGTGGCGACCTCGACCGGGTCCGCCGTGAGGTGATCGCCGCCGTCGATCTCCCGGTCGGCAACGTCCCTCTCTATCAGGCGTTCTGCGAGGCGGCCCGGCGTTACGGCGATCCGAACAAGCTCGATGAGGAGCTGCTGTTCGACCTGATCGAGCAGCAGTGCGCCGACGGCATGGCGTTCATGGCGATCCACTGCGGCATCAACCTTTACACGATCGAGCGGCTGCGGAAGCAGGGATACCGCTATGGCGGTCTGGTCAGCAAGGGTGGTGTTTCGATGGTCGCCTGGATGATCGCCAATAATAGGGAGAACCCGCTCTACGAGAAATTCGACCGGGTGGTGGAGATCCTGAAAAAGTACGATACGGTTCTCTCTCTCGGCAACGGCCTGCGGGCCGGGGCGATCCACGACTCGTCCGATCGGGCGATGATGCAGGAGCTGATTATCAACTGCGAGCTGGCCGAGCTCGGCCGCGAGATGGGGTGCCAGATGCTGGTCGAGGGGCCGGGGCACGTCCCGCTCGACGAGGTCGAGGGGAATATCCGGATGCAGAAGCGGATGAGCGGCGACGCGCCGTACTACATGCTCGGACCGATCGCCACCGATGTCGCCCCCGGTTACGATCACATCACCGCCGCCATTGGCGCGGCCCAGTCGAGCCGCTACGGCGCCGACCTGATCTGTTACATCACTCCGGCCGAGCACCTGGCGCTGCCGAACGAGCAGGACGTCATCGAAGGGGTCAAGGCGGCGAAGGTCGCCGCCTACATCGGCGACATGAACAAGTACCCCGAGCGTGGCCGGGAGCGGGACAAGCTGATGAGCAAGGCGCGGCGCGATCTCGACTGGAACCGCCAGTTCGAACTTGCCCTGTTCCCGGACGATGCGCGAGCGATCCGTGCCAGCCGCACCCCTGAGGATGAGCAGACCTGCACCATGTGCGGCGATTTCTGCGCCTCGCGCGGAGCGGGGGAGTTGTTTCGTGCCGATCTCAAAGGTGATAAAATCTGATTCGCTTATGGTTGAGATAAGGAGACAAGTATGAAGACAGCCGTATTGTTGATGGGACACGGGTCCCGTATTTCCGAGGCGAACGATGCCCTGCGGAAGATTGCTCTGATGGTGCGAGAGCAGACCGGTTGCCCGATCGTCGAAGTCGCTTTTCGGGAATTACACGAGCCTTCGATCCAGACCGGCATCGACCGGTGCGTCGAGCAGGGGGCGAAGCGGATCCTGCTCTACCCCTATTTCCTGTTCGCCGGGGCTCACGTGCTGCAGGATTTGCCGGAGGAGATGGAGCAGGCGGCCAAGCGCCACGAGGGACTGGAGATGATCCTCGGTCCGCCGTTGGGGGTCCATCCTAAACTGGCCGAGGTGGTCTGTCAGCGGCTCGGTGAGACCGCCAGCGGCGCTGGCTGGACCTTGACCGAAGGGAACGGGTAGCCGGATATGGCAGACGTTATTCTCCGCGACCCGTCCGCGATCGAAGCGGAAAGCTTTACCATTATCGACCGGGAAGCACAGGGACACGGGTTCGATGCGCAGCACTGGCCGATCGTGCGGCGGGTGATCCACACCTCGGCCGATTTTGATTTCATCCAGGCTCTTAAGTTTTCTCCGGAGGCGGTCGAAAACGGCATGACCGCGCTGCGTGGCGGTGCCCGGATCTATGCAGACACCAACATGATTGTCTCCGGGGTCGGCAAGGCGCGCCTGGCCAAGGTCGGCGCCAGCATCGCCTGCCACGTGGCGGACGCCGACGTGGCCGAGCAGGCGCGGGCCGAAGGGGTGACCCGTTCCATCGTCGCCCTGCGCAAAGGGGTCGCCGCGGGCGCCGAGATATTCCTCATCGGCAACGCTCCGACCGCTCTTTACGAGCTGCTCCGCTTGACGGCGGAAGGTGAGGCCAAGCCGAAGCTGGTGGTCGGGGTGCCGGTCGGTTTCGTCGGTGCCGCCGAATCGAAACAGGCGCTGCTGGAATCGGGTCTGCCATCGATCCTCGCCCTGGGGCGTAAGGGAGGGTCGACCATTGCCGTCGCTATCTGCAACCAACTCCTGATCGAAGCCGGCCGGGTTGATGGTTGAACCGGTTCCGGGGAAGGTTCGCGCGTGAGCCGCAAGCTACGCTACGGATTCACCACCGGTGCCTGTGCCGCCGCCGCGGCGCGCGGGGCGGCCCTTTTGCTGCGCGAGGGGAAACCGGCCGGTTGTGCGGAGATCGATCTGCCTGCCGGTTTCTGCGCAGAATTTGAGTTGCACGCCGAAAACATCGAGGGAGAGGTGGCCCGGGCCTTCGTGATCAAGGACGCCGGTGACGATCCGGACGTGACCCATGGCGTCGAGGTCCACGCCAGGGTCCGCCGAATTTCGTCTGACGGTGTCGATATCCGAGCCGGTGTCGGGGTCGGGCGGGTCACCAAGCCGGGACTGGCCGTGCCGGTCGGCGAGGCGGCGATCAATCCGGTACCGCGCCGCATGATTACGGACGCGGTGCGGGAGGTGTTGCCTGAGGGTGGGGTTGAGGTGACGATTTCGATCCCGGACGGCGAAGCCCGTGCGGAACAGACGCTTAACGCCAGGCTCGGCATCCTGGGAGGGTTGTCGATTCTCGGCACCAGCGGAGTGGTGAAGCCGATTTCTCATCAGGCCTGGACCGACACCATGGCGGTCGCCATCGATGTCGCCATCGCCGCCGGGTTGACCACCCTGGTTTGCAGCACCGGACGCAGCAGCGAACGGGTCGCGCTCCAGGAATTCGATCTTCCCGAGGAGGGGTTTGTCATGATGGGCGATCACGTCGCTTTCGCGGCCGAGGCCTGTCACCGCAAGGGGCTACCCCACCTGCTGGTCGCGGCCCAGTTCGCCAAGCTGGTCAAGATCGCCTGCGGTCATCGGCAGACCCATGTCAGGCATTCGACCCTTGATTTGCAGCAATTGGTTGCCTGGGGGCATGACGCCGGTCTTGACCATGCCGAGGCTAAACAGCTAGAGTTGGCGCATACGGCCCGGGAACTGTTCCTGCGCTACGGTCCGCAGCACCCCCTGGTCAGGCGGGTGGCGGCCCAGGCGTTGACCGTGCTGGCGGGATGGGCACCGGGTGTCTCCGTTGGTATTCTTCTGGCTGGATATGATGGCAAACCGGCAGGCCGCTTCGGCGTCTGCCCAGACTGAGGAGCATGAACATGATTTACGTGGTTGGTGCTGGTGTCGAAGGGCAGGAAGGGTTCAGCCAGCGGGCGCTTGAGTTGATTCAGCAGGCCGACCTGCTGGTCGGCGGTGAACGGCAGCTCGACCTCTTTCCCGAATTCGACAAGGAGCGGTTTGCTATCGGCAGCAACCTCGGTGAGATGGTGCCGCTGTTACAGAAAAAACAGGGACAGGTCGTCGTCCTCGCCTCGGGCGATCCCCTCTTTTTCGGTATCGGACGCTACCTGCTGCGCAACCTGCCGGATGAGGAGTTCGAGTTCGTCCCGAACGTCAGCTCGGTGCAGTATGCCTTTGCCAAGATCCAGGAGCCGTGGGACGACGCGGTGTTTGTCTCGGCTCACGGCCGGGGAGTCAAGGCTGCGGTCGACCGGATCGTTGCCAACGACAAGGCCGCGATCCTGACCGATGAGACCAACACCCCGAAGGCGATTGCGAAAGAATTGCTGGAACGTGGACGGGACGGCTACGCGGCCTGGCTCTGCGAAAGCCTCGGCGGCGAGCAGGAGCGGATTATCGAGACCGATGTGCGCGGCCTGCTGGAAATCGATGCCGCTCCGCTTAACGTTCTGATCCTGATCAAACAGTACGAGTCCGCCGGGGAGGGACAGAGCTCCTGGCTCGGGATTCCGGACGAAGACTTCGCCACGGTGAAGAAGCTGATCACCAAGGAGGAGGTTCGGGTCATTACCCTTGCCAAGCTTCGCCTCAGGCACGACATGACCCTTTGGGATATCGGCGCCGGCTCCGGCTCGGTCAGCATCGAGGCCGATCATCTGCTGCCGAACGGCAAGATCCTCGCCATCGAGCGCAACCCGGAGTGCCGCGAATTCATCAAGCAGAACCTGCAGAAGTTCAACGCCCGCAACATCACTCTGGTCGACGGGCACGCCCCGGAGTGCCTCGATGATCTCCCCGACCCTGATCGGGTTTTTATCGGCGGCAGTGGCGGACATCTCTG
Source organism: Desulfuromonas sp. (assembly GCA_002868905.1). Lineage (GTDB taxonomy): Bacteria > Desulfobacterota > Desulfuromonadia > Desulfuromonadales > Geothermobacteraceae > BM304. The sequence continues at coordinate 24,171 of PKUA01000076.1, read as the reverse complement.
GGAAATTCTCGAGATTACCGATCGAAGGCTGCCGGCCGAGGGACGCATCGTCCTCAACGCCATCACCCTCGACACCCTGACCGCGGCGACCGAGTTTTTCGACAATGCCGGTTACGAGGTCGAGGTGACGACGGTGAACATTTCCCGGACCCGGCCGCTGTCGGATTACAAGATGTTCGAGGCCTACAACCCGGTCTATATCATCGCGGCGGTCAAGCAGTAAGTGGACGGAACACGAGCAGGGAGCCTGGTCGCGGTCGGTGTCGGGCCCGGTGACCCCGAACTTCTGACCCTGAAAGCGGTCAAGGCGTTGCAGGGAGCCGACGTGATCCTGGCGCCGAAAGCGAGCCGGGAAGGGGGGTCGGTTGCAGCCGGAATCGTCGCGCCGCATCTCGACCCGGAGCGGCAGGAGTTGCGCGAGCAGCTCTACCCGATGCGCAAGGATCCGGCCGAACTCGAACAGTTCTGGCGCGATGCGGCGCAAGAGGTGGCCGAACTGCTCGCCGGCGGCCGTCGGGTCGCTTTCGTCACCCTCGGGGATCCTTACCTCTACAGTACCTTTCTTTACCTGCGACGTTTTCTGCTGGAACAGATGCCGAAGGCCCGGGTCGAGGTGATTTCGGGGCTCTCGTCGATTCAGGCTGCGGCCGCGGCAGCGGATTTGCCGCTCGCCCTCGCCGATGAACGGGTCGCCATCCTGCCGGCGACCTTCGAGGATGGTCGATTGCGCCAGACCCTCGAACAGTTCGATACTGTGGTGTTGATGAAGGTCGCACGGGTGTTCGGACGGGTGAAAGAGTTGCTGCGTGAACTTGATTTGCTCCAGTCGGCCGTCTATGTCCGTCAGGTCGGGTTGCCGCAGGAGGCGATCTGGCACAATCTCGACGCGGTAGATGAGGACGACCTGCACTACCTGTCACTGATTATCGTGAAGAAGTGATGCTGCCATGATGACGATTCTCCATCCTATCCTGTTCGTTGGTGCCGGGCCGGGCGATCCCGAGCTGATTACGGTCAAGGGGTTGAAGGCATTACAGATGGCCGATCTGGTCGTCTACGCTGGTTCCCTGGTCAACCCGGCCCTGCTGGACGAGTTGCCACAGGGGGCCGAGGCGATCGATTCGGCGTCACTGACCCTCGAACAGGTGATGGAAAACATGATCCCCGCTGTACGTGCCGGCAAGCGGGTGGTGCGCCTCCATACCGGCGATCCGGGGCTCTACGGGGCGATCCAGGAGCAGATGGAGGTGCTTGACCGGGAGCAGATTCCCTACCTGGTGATCCCCGGGGTGACGGCCGCGTTCGCGGCTGCGGCATCTCTCTGCCAGGAGTTGACTCTGCCGGAGGTGTCGCAGACCCTGGTGCTGACCCGCGCCGCCGGCCGGACCCCGGTGCCCGAACGTGAGCAGCTTCGGCGGCTGGCTGCCAATGGCGGTACCCTCTGCCTCTATCTCTCGGTCGGCCTTCTGGATCGTGTCATTCCCGACCTGCTTGCCGGTGGGGCCTTCACCGAAGCGACCCCGGTCGCGGTGGTCTACCGCGCAAGCTGGCCGGATGAGGTGAGCCTGCTCGGAACTCTCGAAGATATCAGGGAGAAGGTGGCGGACGCCGGGATCACCCGCCAGGCGCTGGTGCTGGTCGGCGAGGTCCTGAACGCGCGGAATCGTGGCGTGTCGCACAAGTCCCGACTCTATGCGGCCGATTTCACCCACGGTTTCAGGGAAGGTCAACCGGAATGAGGCCCCTGCTCACGTGTCCATGTCCCCGATGAATCTTGCCATTCTCGCCATCACTCCCAACGGGGCCGATCTCGCCCGGCGTCTCGGAACCCTTCTGTCCGGGGTCGAAGTCTGGCTGCCGGAGAGATTCCGCACCGATGACGCCTGCCGCTATTACCGGGAGCCGCTCAATGTTCGGATCGCCACCCTGTTCGAACAGTTCGAGGGGCTGATTTGTATCATGGCGACCGGTATCGTCGTGCGCCTGCTGGCTCAGCACCTGAGAGGCAAACAGCACGACCCGGCCGTGGTCGTGCTCGACGAGGCGGGCCAGTTCGCCATCTCCCTGCTGTCGGGGCATCTCGGCGGCGCCAACAGCTTGGCCGAGGAGATCGGCCACGCCCTCGGCGCGACCCCGGTGATCACGACCGCGACCGATGTCAACCAACTCTGCGCCTGGGACGAGGCGGCCCGCACGGCGGGTCTGCTGGTCGAGCCGGTCTCCCACATCAAGCATCTCAACCGGATGCTGCTCGAAGGGGAGCGGGTCGCCCTGGTCGATCCCGAGAGGATGATAGATACGCATTACGCCGACAACCGGCGTGTTGTTACCTGCCAGAGCCGACAGGAGGCGCTGGAGTGCCAACCGCACGGCATCGTCTGGGTCGGTCGCGACCACATTCCGGGGCTGGAGGATGAGCCGCACTGGCTCGCGCTGCGGCCGCGTGACCTGGTGGTCGGCATCGGCTGTAACCGTGACACCTCCACCGCCGAGATCGCCCGCGCGGTTGACGTGACGCTCACGGACGCGGGCCTCAGCACGGCATCTCTCTGTTCCGTGGCGAGTATCGACGCCAAACGGGACGAGGTCGGCCTGCTCGACTTCGCGACCGGTCGGGAGCTCCCGATCGTGTTTTATTCCAGCGCCGATCTGAATGAGGTTGACGTCCCCGGTACCCCGTCCCCTTATGTGCTTGCCGCGGTCGGCGCCAAGGGGGTCTGCGAGCCGGCGGCCGTGCTTGCGGCCGGTAGCGGTCCGTTGCTGGTGCCGAAACGAAAACTCGGCAACGTCACCGTGGCGGTGGCGCAAAAGGTCGAGTCATGAGCAGCGGAACCCTGTACATCGTCGGACTGGGACCGGGCGATACGGCGTACCTGACGCCGGCGGCCCGTTCCGCCATCGAGCGAGCGGATGTGGTCAGTGGCTATAAAACCTACCTGGAACTGATCCCGGAGCTGCTCTCCGGCAAGGAGACCTTCTCCACCGGTATGCGCCAGGAAACCGAGCGCTGTCGCGAGGCGCTGCGGCGCGCCGCTGCCGGGGCGACGGTCGCGCTGGTCTGCTCGGGGGATGCCGGCATCTACGGCATGGCCGGACTGGTCCTCGAACTGCAGCAGGTCGAAGGGCCGGAAGGGGTGAACGTCGAGGTCGTCCCCGGGATCTCGGCGGTCCAGGCCGCGGCCGCCAGGCTCGGCGCTCCCCTGATGCACGATTTCGCCGTCATCTCTCTCTCCGACCTGCTGACTCCGTGGGCGAGCATCACCCGGCGGCTGGAGGCGGCGGCAGGCGCCGACTTTGTCATCGCCCTATACAATCCAAAGAGCAGGGGGCGTGTCACCCAGGTCGAAATCGCTCGCGAGATTTTGCTGAGTCATCGTCGGGCCGATACGCCGGTTGGAATCGTCCGGAACGCCATGCGTTCGGGGGAGGAGGTCGAGGTTTCGACCCTGGCGAATTTTACCGACTGCCGGATCGACATGTTCTCCATGGTGATCATCGGTAACACCACGACCTTTGTCGATGATTTCGGGAGGATGGTGACCCCGCGGGGTTACCTGGCCGTTAGGGGTGGTTCGGATCAGGACAGCCCCGCCTCGAAGAACATCGCTGAATCCAATGCCGGGGGGGGCGCCCTGTTCATCGGCGGGACCGGTTCCGATGTCGGCAAGAGCCTGGTTACGGCCGGACTCTGTCGCCTGTTGCGACGGCAGGGGGTTGACGTGGCACCGTTCAAGGCGCAGAACATGGCGCTCAATTCGGCGGTGACGCCGGATGGCGGGGAGATCGGACGCGCTCAGGCGCTGCAGGCCGAAGCGTGTCGACTGCAGCCGAGCGTCCACATGAATCCGGTGCTGCTCAAGCCGAATTCGGAGACGGGTTCCCAGGTGATCCTGCACGGCCGACCGGTCGGCAACATGTCGGTACGCGAGTATCACGCCTACAAACCGCAGGCGTGGCAGGCGGTGATGACGTCGTTGAAGGAATTACGCGGGGAGCACCGGGTCGTGGTCATGGAGGGGGCCGGCAGTATCGCCGAGATCAACCTGCGGGAGCAGGACATCACCAACCTCAGGGTCGCAGCCGCAGCCGGAGCCCGGGCGCTGCTGGTCGCGGATATCGACCGCGGCGGCGTGTTCGCCTCGATTTATGGCACCATCGCGCTGTTGACACCGGAGGAGAGGGGCCTGCTGGCCGGAGTGATCATCAACAAGTTCCGTGGCGATGCCAGCCTGTTGCAGCCTGGAATCGAGGAGTTGGAACGGAGGACCGGCATCCCGGTCCTCGGCGTTCTCCCCTGGTTGTCGCTCCGGCTGCCGGAAGAGGATTCACTGGCGTTGCGACATAAAGCTAAACGGGCCCAGGGGGAAGGGCTGCGGGTCGGCGTGGTTCGGCTGCCGCGTATCTCCAACTACAGCGATTTCGACCTGCTGGAACGGGAGGCCGATGTCGAACTCTGCTACGTTGAGGACGCCGCCGATATCGCCGATCTCGATTTACTGATACTCCCCGGGACCAAGAGCACCCTGGCGGATCGGCAATGGCTGGATGAAAGAGGTTTTGATGCGGCCATTCATGAATTTTATGAAACCGGCGGAACGATCATCGGCATCTGCGGCGGTTTCCAGCTGCTCGGTCGCGAGATTGCCGACCCGGACGGAGTCGAGGGGGAAGCTCGACAGCTTGCCGGCCTGGGGTTGCTCGACGTTACGACGGTGATGCTGCCGCAGAAGCAGACCCACCAGGTCGAAGGTGTCCTTGCACCCGGTGCGGGATTGGCCGGGCTGCCTGACAATTCGGCCGTCTCCGGCTACGAGATCCACATGGGGGAGACCGAGCGTGGCGAATCTGCGCAGCCGTTCGCCCTCCTGTTACGGCGGGGAACGACCGGGGTCGACCTGGCCGACGGGGCGGTCAGCCCGGACGGGCGGGTCTGGGGGAGTTACCTGCATGACCTGTTCCGGAACCGGCACGTTCGTGATGCCCTGCTGAACCGGCTTCGGAGAGGACGGGGTCTGGCTCCGGTGATTGGAGAGGAACAGAGTCTCGACGTGGAACTCGACAGCCTGGCGGATCACCTGGCCGCCCATCTCGACCTCCCTCGCCTGTTCAGCCTGACGGGGCTCGACGAGGTGGTGTCATGATCTGGCTGGCCCCGGCGTCGTTCCTGCTCGACCTGCTACTCGGCGATCCGCACGGCTGGCCGCATCCGGTGATCGGGATCGGGCGGTTTATCAAGCGACTCGAGCTGTTGCTGGCGAGTGTGCTGAATAATCGTCGGTTGGCCGGGGTCCTGTTGGCTCTCGGCACCCTGACCATGACCGGGTTGGTGACGTTGGGGGTGCTCTGGTTCGCTGCGGCGATCCATCCCTGGGTCGGATACGCGGCCACCATCTGGCTCGGTTATACGACTCTCGCCCTGCGCTCACTGCACCTGGAGAGTCGTCGGGTCATCCGTTTCCTGGAGCAGGGCCGGATCGAGGAGGCGCGGCGGGCTTTGTCGCTCATTGTCGGTCGGGAGACCAGCCAGCTTGACGAAGAGGGGATCCTGCGGGCCTGTATCGAGACCGTCGCCGAAAACACATCCGATGGAGTGATCGGTCCGCTTTTCTATCTGCTTCTTGGTGGCCCGGTGCTTGCGATGCTGTACAAGGCAGCGAATACTCTCGATTCGATGGTCGGTTACACTGACGACCAGTACCGGGAGATGGGGTGGGCCTCGGCACGCTTTGACGATCTGGTCAACCTGCTGCCGGCCCGCCTCACAGGTATTCTGATGGTCCTGGCGTCGTTCCCCCTCGGCCTCAACCCCTGGGCCGCCGCCAAGATCATGCTGCGCGACGCCCGTAAGACCAGCAGCCCGAATGCCGGATTCCCGGAAGCGGCCACGGCGGGCGCCATAGGTATCCAGCTCGGCGGTCCGGCGATTTATTTCGGCGAGCGGGTCGATAAACCGACCCTCGGCGATGCGGACCGGCGCATCACCATAAAGAGTTATCGGGCTGCCGTGCGGTTGATGTACGCCACCGCGCTGCTCGGACTCGGGCTCGGCCTGCTGATGATCTGGCCCTGTTATTGAGGTTTCAGGAGGGAAATCGCCAAAATGGGAGAGATTCTGAGCGAGCAACGGTCGAATGAGAGAAAACATGGTGGTGATGTCTTTGCCGCCGCCACCGAACTCGGGATCAAGCCGGAGGCAATTCTCGATTTTTCAGCTTCCATCAACCCGCTTGGCGCGCCGCCGCAGGCGATGAGCGCGGCCACGGAGGCTCTCGAAGCCTGCGGGCACTACCCGGAGGTTGACGCTTCTTCCCTGCAGGTCGACCTGGCGGCCTTTCATCAACTCCCCAAGGAGTGCCTGCTCCCGGGGGCCGGTTCGACCGAGTTGATCTACCTTGTCCCCAGGGTGCTGCGGCCACGGCGAGCCCTGTTGGTGACCCCCGCCTTCAGCGAGTATCAGCCCGCCCTGACCCAGGTCGGCTGCAGCATCGAGAACTTCAAGGTCGCACCCGGTGAGTCCGTCGATCCCGATCGTCTGGTTGCCGTCGCCGGCAACGGTTTTGACCTGGTACTGTTTGCCAATCCGGGAAACCCTCATGGTAGCGGGATCCCGCGAGAGACGGTTCTGCAAGTCGTCGATGGCTGCCGGGGTGTGTGCCAGGTCGTCGTAGACGAAGCGTTTGTCGATTTTGCCCCCGACCTGTCAGTGATTGACCGGGTGGGGGTGGAACATCATCTCTGGGTGTTTCGTTCCATGACCAAGTTCTATGCTCTCCCCGGTCTGCGCATCGGCTACCTGGCCGGCTCATCACGGGGGATGAAGGCGATCAGGGCCGCCAGGGAACCGTGGCGTTTGAGCACCCCGGCGATTGCCGCGGCCCGTGCCTGTCTGACGGCGGGAGAATATCGTGACGAGACTCTGGTTGCGCTTGCCGCTTGGCGAACCGAACTTGCGGCCGGCCTGGAACGTCTCGGCTGTCACGTCTACCCCTCGGTCGCCAATTACCTGTTGTTTCGGTTGCCTGACTCAGCCTCTTCCGCCGTACAAATAACCGCATCCCTGCGTCGCCGGGGAGTCCTGGTGCGGGACTGCAGCAACTTCGATGGGCTGTCCGAGAGGTTCCTGCGGGTGGCGGTACGAACCCGGGAAGAAAACAGTCGTCTGCTAACCGCAATGGAGGATCTGCTTGAGTGAAAAGAGAATGAAAATCGACCAGGTATTCGTGTTGCTCGGGGCGCTCAGCGGTTTTATCGGTGTCGCCCTCGGAGCCTTTGGTGCCCATGGACTCGAAGGGAGGCTGAGCGACGACCTGCTGAGGGTCTGGAACAAGGGGGTCGACTACCAGCAGATTCACTCCCTGGCGCTGCTTCTGGTCGGTGTGCTGCTCCGGGGCGAGGCGGCATCGATTGCCCACAGGCGAGCCGGTTGGGCATTTCTGCTCGGTATCCTCCTGTTCAGTGGCAGCCTCTACCTGCTCGCCCTGACCGGAGTCCGTCCCCTTGGTGCGATTACCCCGTTCGGTGGAGTGTCCTTCCTCGCCGGATGGGCGTTGCTCGCCTGGGGGGTTGTCAAATCCGGTTGAATCACGCAGTATGAATCAAGAGGCTCACGTCTGGAAAAGAGAAAGGAATTCAAGCTTGCAGATGTTTTTGCGCAGCACACTTTCGGCTCTGATCGTTTTTCTTTTGGTCATGCCTGCCGGCGCTGTCCGCTACATTGACACCGGCGACACCAACAACCTCGGCATCGAAACCTGCTTTTCACTGGATGACCTGGAGAGGTTCGATATCCAACTCAACCCGGGTGGCACCTGGGTCGAATTGACGTTCGAGAGCGAGCAGGAGCTGGTCGAGGGAATGGGGAAGCTGTATGGATGCGATATCCTGAAAAACCCCCGCCTCAAGTACAGTCGGCGCGGGTTGCACGGTTGGGACCGGATGTTCATGATCTCGACCAATAATCAGCTGGGTGATGGTAGCTATCGGACCCTGCTCTCCATGCTGGAGCAGAGCGATCCGCGGCCGGTCTATTTCAGGTTGCGACCGGTGGTGTTTCCGTCACTGGAAGCCCTGTTGAAGTCCGATCATCTCAAGAGCTTACGGCAAGACTATTCGCCCGACAAACTGTTCGTCGAAGTCTTCGATTTCAGCTCCCGCACCTACCTCGGTTTGCTCGACTTGCAAGGGCAGTTGCTGGTCAGTCGGGCCGACCTGGTCAACCAGCGCATGAATCGTTAGCCGAACAACCAGAACAGCATCATCCCGAGGAGAACCGATCCGCCAAGGGACCTGGTCTTCCAGGCGAACAGCAAGGTCGGTATCGCAATCCAGAACTCGGTGCGCAGCAGGTCAAGCCGCCCGGAATCACCTTCGATGACCAAGGAGGGTGCCAGCAGCGCGGCGAGAATCGCCACCGGGATCAATTCCAGCCAATCGACCAGCCAGCGTGGCAGCTCACGCTGCGACAGGAACAGCAGCGGTAATAGCCGCGGCAGGTATGTCACGCTCCCCATCCCCAGCAACAGCAGCAGGTAGTTCTCGAAGGTCATTCCCCCTCCTTCCCGGTACTAAAGGCACGGCGCCGCAGCAGAAAACCGAGGGTCGCTGCGCTGACCGCCGCCCCGACGATATAGCTGTCGCCCGGAATCAGTAGCTTCCACACGACGGCGATTACCGCAGCCAGCGTCCCGGTGACGAGGTAGATGCGTCCGTGCAGCTGCAGCGCCAGCAGGGCGATGAACATCGCCGGCAGGGCGTAGTCGATGCCGAACGAGCCGGGCGGAATCAGGGTGCCGACGACGCCACCGGTGATGGTCGCCAGTATCCAGGTCAGGTTGGCGGTGTGGTGCACCACCAGAGCGCGCCAGCGGTCCCAGTGCCCCTGCCGGAAGCGGGTCATGTTGACCGCGAAGCTCTCGTCGGTGATGCCGTAGGCGAACAGCAACAGGAACCGTCTCTTCACGCCCCGCAGTGGGACCGCAAGTGCGCCGCTCATCAGTACATGCCGGAAGTTGACCACGAAGGTGGTGAAGATGATGGAGGCTGCGGTGGCGCCGCCGTCGATCATCGCCACCGCGATAAACTGGGCGCTGCCGGCGAACACCAACACAGACATCAGCCCGATCCAGACCGGTCCGAGCCCCGCCTGCTGGGCAAGTACTCCGAGCGCCATGCCGATCGGGAAGTAGCCGAGGCAGATCGGCCATGCGGCGGAAGCACCTTCTCGCAGGGATTTGTCGGGGGTTGAAGAGGTTCTCAAATCCGGTTTCCGTAAAATTGAACTATTGAATCTCAAGTGTTTAACGAGGGTCGATCGTTTAACCTATTACATACACTAAATCACTCGGCTGGTCACCGACAAGGTTGGTAGGGGAGGTGGAATTTTTCTTAATCCAGGACAGGTGAAAAAGAAGCCCCACAGTTCAGGAGGTAGTAAACTGTGGGGCCAGATCTTGCTTTGAGGAGGTTTGTTGAAGAAGGTTATCTCCAGGTTGCCTGCCACAACAACCTTTCGATGGTTATGATTATACGCAGGGAATCAAGAAAAAACACGTGTGCTTCCGTAAAAGTAGACTCGTTTTGTCACGAATCTGGACTGTGCAAAAGCACAGTTGTTTGATTTCATGACGGATGTTTGGGCCGCAGGAACCGATCTGCCGGGTCCGTTCTTGAGGGACTGTTGTGAGGCGGGCCTCCCCTATGACCCGCCGCTCTCCGCCAAAGTACAGACGTTGACGCCGGTCTTGAGAAAGCTGGTGAAAGCCTGCCGCTGCTCCGAGTTGCCGATCGCTGCCACCAGGTCACCTGCCTTGAGTTCAAACCCTGCCCCCGGATTCGGAACGAAATCGCCATTGCGCAAGACTCCGACGATGGAGACGCCGGTGCAACGGCGAACCTCCAATTCGCGCAGGTTTTTTCCTGAGGCCGGTGAGTCGGTGGTAATCCGTTCCCACGTGAGCTCCAGTAGGTCGCGCGCGTTTTTCAACTGTCTGATTTCTTTATGGTCGTCCCGGGTTTCGAAAATCGGATGATAGAGCTCCCGGCGGATGGCGTCGGTATAACGCTGGATAACCGGGATCGGCATGTTCAGGTGCAGCAGGGCCTGGCGAGCGATTTCGAGACCGGCTTCGAGCTCCGGCAGGATGACCATGTAGACCCCCTCGCCATAGAGGGTCTGCATCTGTTGTTCCCCTTCGGCCCTGACCACGACATTCAATCCGGGGTGGTGCTGATGCACATGCCGAACGATGGTCTGGGTCGGGACGATGGCCGGAACAGTGATCAGCAGTTGTTGCGCGAGTCCGATGTTGGCTGCTTCAAGCACCGGGGACTGGCTGGCATCGCCGAAAATGGTCGGAAATTGTGCCGCTTTGCACTCTTCGAAACGGCGATGGCTGACTTCGATGATAATAAACGGAACCTCGAGCTGGTTCAGGACCCTGGCGACATGCTGCCCGACCCGGCCACCACCGATCACGACCACGTGGTCCCGCAATTCCCTTGCGGAAATATTGACCGTCTCCAGGGGTTCTTTCCTGGAGGTCTTTTTCCGCAAGGCATAGAACGGCGTGGTCAATCCTGAGACCAGGGGGGTTAGGACCATGCTGATGATGGTGGCGCAGAGGACGAGGGAATACTGATCGTAGCTCAAGGCGTCATTTCTCAACCCTTCCTGGGCCAGCAGGAAGGAGAACTCGCCGATCTGAAACATGCCGAGACCGACGGCGAACGGCACGACATTGCCATAGCCGAAGCCGCGCGTCAGGATGGCCATCAGGGTCCCTTTGCCCAAGCCGACCAGCAGGACAAGGCCCAGGACCTCCAGCCAGTTTTCAATTAAAAAAGCGGGGTTGAGCAGCATCCCGACCGAGGTGAAAAAGAGCAGGCCGAACAGGTCGCGCAGCGGGATGATGTCGCTCAGAGCCTGGTGCCCGTAGTCCGATTCGCTCAGGACAAATCCGGCGACGAAGGCACCGAAGGCGAAGGAGAGGCCGGCCAGGTAGGTGGCGTAGCCGATGCCGAGGCCGATAGCGGTTATGGAGAGCAGGAACAGCTCGCGCGAATTCCAGCGGGCGATCATGCGCAGCAGCCACGGTAACAACTTGGTGCCGATGAATAGCATCAGACCGAGGAATAAGGCGGATTTTAAGGCGGCCAGGCCGAGGGCCGGCAGACCGGTGGCGGGGTCGCTCAATTTTGGCAGCATGATCATCAACGGGACCACCGCCAGGTCCTGCACGATGAGAATGCCGATCATGACCCGGCTCGACAGGGTCCCCATCACCCCTTGGGCCATCAGGGTTTTGAGAATCACCATGGTACTGGAGAAGGAAATCAGTGCACCGAGCCAGAGGGCGGGGATCGTCTCCCAGCCGAGCCAGCGCCCGATCAAAAAACCGAAGGCGGTGGTCAGCAGAATTTGCAGCGGAGTGCCGATCAGGGCGATGGTGCGAACCGGTTTCAGCTCTTTCAGGGAGAACTCGAGCCCGAGGGCGAACAGCAGCAGGGCGACGCCGATCTCGGCCAGTTTTTCAATGTCGTGGACTCCGCCGACCGCAATGCCGCGGGTAAACGGACCGATCAGGATGCCGGAAAGGATGTAGCCGAGCATCAGCGGCTGTTTCAGCCGGTGTGCGATCAGTGCGCCGAGAAGCCCGGCAACGATAATAATGACGATGTCAGCTGCAATTCCCATGTGTCCGAAGCCATTTCCAGGGGAGAGAAAAATTCTGAAACGGAAAATTATTGAAATTATAGGTGGAAACCGGTTGAGCGGCAATGATGTTTGCTCTTTTCAGTCATTCAGCGGTTGTGGACCTGATTTGACACGTGTTAATTGTTTGTGTTAGAACCTTTCGCACACGAACCATTTCAACAGGAACGAAATTGACAAGCCATGACGACATCATCTGATAACCAAGCAGAATCTACCGGGTCGATAAAGGGGGGAGATGTCCCGGAGGCCGGTAGGGAGAAGAAGATCCTGCCGGGTCCTGCCGAGACGCCGGCGGTCCCCTCAGAGAGCTATGAGCTGCGTATATTGCAGTCCCTGAGGCGAATCATCCGTGCGGTGGAAATCCATTCCAAGAAACTTTCCCAGAACCACAAGGTGACCGGTCCTCAACTCGGGTGCCTGCTGGCCATCAAGGAGGGTGGTCCGCTGACGACGACCCGCCTCGCCCAGACGATTTATCTCAGCCCGAGCACCGTGGTCGGCATTATCGACCGGTTGGAAGAGAAGGGGTTGCTGAGCCGACAACGGAACAGTAAAGACCGTCGCCAGGTCCTGGTCGGCCTGACATCTGAAGGGGAGCGGTTGGTGGAACGCGCCCCGTCTTCGTTGCAGGACACCCTGGCCGAGGCACTGAAGAGCTTACCGGAACTCGAACAGGTCTCGATTACCCTGGCACTGGAGAAGGTCGTTGATCTAATGGAGGCTGATCGGATCGAGGCCTCCCCGGTTCTGGAAACCGGTCCGATCGTCCAGGCAAACTCCGATGAATTGAAACCAACACCAAATTCCTAAAAATCATACGATTGAAGCGCGCGAATCAATTGAAGGTTGCATTCAGCCACGACGTATTGCGTCTTGGCTACGGCAACCGCAACCGAAGGAGTAAGGAATGTCTATCTACTCGGCTAACCAGCAGGAAATAGCCGAAAAAATTTCCCCCGAGGATGCCAGCCTGTCCCAATGGCGGGACTGGAAGTGGCAGTTGAGGAACTCGATCCAGGAGGTCGACAGCTTCGAGACGCTGCTCGGTATCAGCCTCGATCCCCTGGAGCGGAAGAAAATAGAGCTGACCCTGAAGAAGTTTCCCCTCTGCATTACCCCCTATTATCTTTCACTGATCAATCCGGACGATTATCAGCACGACCCGGTTTTCAAGCAGTCGTTCCCGTCCCCGGCCGAACTGAATATCGACAAGCATGATATGGCCGACCCGTTGGCCGAGGACAAGGACAGCCCGGTCCCGGGAATCACCCATCGCTACCCGGACCGGGTCCTGCTTCATATCAGCAACGTCTGTTCCATGTACTGCCGGCACTGCACCCGGAAGCGGAAGGTCGGTGATGTCGACTCGATCCCGGGCAAGCAGGAGATCCTCGCAGGGCTGGACTACATCCGGGAGAATCCGGTCGTCCGCGATGTGCTGCTCTCCGGTGGCGACCCTTTGATGCTTTCGGACGATTACCTCGACTGGATTCTGACCGAGCTGCGCAAGATCCCGCACGTCCAGGTGATCCGCATCGGCAGCCGGATGCCGGTGGTGCTCCCCTACCGCATCACCGAAGGCCTGGTCGAGATGCTGCGCAAGCACCACCCGGTCTGGCTCAACACCCATTTCAACCATCCGCGGGAGATGACCGCTTCCTCCAAGGAGGCGCTACGCAAATTGGCGGATGCCGGCATCCCGCTCGGCAACCAGACGGTCCTGCTGGCCGGCGTCAACGATTGCCAGCGGATCATGAAGGCCCTGATGCACAAGCTGGTCGATAACCGGGTGCGCCCTTACTACCTCTACCAGTGCGATCTCTCGGAAGGGCTGAGCCATTTCCGGACCCCGGTCGGCAAAGGGATCGAAATCATGGAGAGCCTGATCGGTCATACCAGCGGTTTCGCCGTCCCGACCTATGTGATCGATGCACCGGGTGGGGGGGGCAAGATCCCGCTCAATCCGAATTACCTGATCTCGCTCTCTACCAACAAGGTGATTTTGCGCAACTACGAAGGGGTTATCACCACCTACCAGGAGCCGGACAGCTACGAGCCGGTTTTCTGCGATCGGAAATGCGACGACTGCGACCTGCAGCTTCCCCTGGATGATGCGGACGAGTACCTGGCAACCGGGATCGGACAGCTGCTCGCCGACCACGACAAGACTATTTCACTGACCCCGGAAAACAATGAAAGGATGCGGCGTCGGGACGATGAGTGACCAAGTGGAAAAATTCGGTAACTCGGTGATTCAGCACGGCACGGCCAACGACCGGGCCTATGTCATGAAGATCGATCCGCAGGACTATCCGCAAATCGTTGATTATGTCGTCGCCCTGGCGGAGACGAAAGGTTACTCGAAAATTTTCGTCAAGTCGCCATCGTTTGCCCGCAGCGGATTCCTGGAGAAAGGCTTTGTCGAAGAGGCAAAGATTCCGAATCTGTTCCGGGGCGAGGACGAGGGATATTTTTTCAGCAGGTTCCTCTGCGAACCTCGACGGACAGAGCAGCAGTCCAAGCTCGTCGCCGAGATTTTGCAGACCGCGGAGAAGAAACCGGTTGTAACGGGTGAGCCGGCCTTGCCGGAGGGTTGCCATTTCAGCACGATGCGCAAGCAGGACACCGAGGATATGGCCGAACTCTACAAAGCGGTGTTCGCGTCTTATCCGTTTCCGATTCATGATCCCGCCTATCTGGTTCAGACGATGGATGAGAACCTGATCTACTTCGGCATTCGGCGCGGGGACGAATTAATCGCCCTCTCCTCGGCTGAAATTGATTTCGAAGGGCAGAACGCCGAGATGACCGACTTTGCCACGTTACCCGAATGTCGCGGGCTCGGCCTGGCGACCTTCCTGCTGGAGCAGATGGAGGGGGGGGTGGGCAAGATCGGCATTAAAACCGCCTATACCATCGCCCGTTCCTACTCGTTCGGGATGAATCTGACATTCGCCAAGCACGGCTACATCTTCTCCGGCACCCTGGTCAATAACACCCAGATCTCCGGTGACCTGGAGAGCATGAATGTCTGGTATAAACCGCTTTAGGTCGGTCCTGGAGATGGCATGACATGATTTTTGTCATTATCGCCATCCCCTGCGCCTTGTTGAGTTTCTACCTTGGCTGTCTCGCATGGAAGAAGAACCAAGTGGCCAGCTGCCTGCTTTTCATCTTTGCCGGGCTCAACCTGGTTTTTGCCCTGGTGGTGACGGCGGGTGTTCTTTTCGCCTCACGTGAGCTCGGATGGCTTTGATTGGCGTGAGATTGTAATTGACGCGTCAAATAGGCTGAAACTTTAACCTCAACCCAGGGAAACAAATGTCTTTACTCGCAAGTAAATTCGACCTTGACCATGTCAACCCTGATTTTGACGATTGGTATGATATCGATTGGCAGCAGGAGTTGCAGCACAACATCACCAGCGTAGCCCAGTTGCAGAACTACCACCCCTTGTCGATCGGAGAGGTGGCCGAACTGGAGGAGGTCGTAGCGGCTCACCCGATGAATATCCCCCGTTACTACCTCGGTCTCATTGATGGTGAGAACCCGGACGACCCGATCCGCAAACTCGCTGTTCCCGGGGCGGAGGAGTTGATCGTCGCCGGGGAGATGGGAGAGACCACCAAGGATCCCTACGGTGATGACAAGCACGACAAAGGGAACGGGATCCTGCACAAGTACTCCTATACCGCCCTGGTTGTCGCCACGGAATACTGTTCCATGTATTGCCGCCACTGTTTCCGCAAGCGGATGGTCGGCCTGCCCAACGAGCAGACGGTGACCAACTTCCGCAACGCCGCAAAATACATCGCCGACCACCCGGAGACCTCCAACGTGGTGGTTTCCGGAGGTGATCCGTTCCTGCTCCCGACCGACGTTCTCAAGGAGATGCTGACGCCGCTGCTGGAGATTCCGCACCTCAATTTCGTGCGGATCGGATCACGGGCACCGGTTGTCTTCCCGTTCCGGTTTTTCGACCGGGAGCTGATCGATTTCCTTAAGGAATTCAATCGTAAGAAGACTCTCTTCGTGCCGACCCATTTCAATCACCCGGCCGAACTGACCCCCGTGGCGGAACGCGCGGTCCTGGAGTTGAGGGAGGCGGGTATCAGTGTCAACAATCAGGCGGTCCTGCTCAAGGGGATCAACGACGATGAACAGACCCTGGTCGACCTGATGGACGGGCTGGTCCGGATCGGGGTGAATCCATACTATCTCTACCAGTGCATGCCGGTCGCGCGAGTCAGACACCATTTCCAGGTTCCGCTCAAAGCGGGTGTCGACATGGTCGACCAGGCCCGGCGTCGCCTCGACGGTTACGCAAAGCGTTTCAAGTTCATTATCGGCCACGATATCGGAAAACTTGAAATTTGCGGCCGGATCGACGATAAATTGCTTCTCAAGCAAATTCATGCCCGCCAGGAACACCCGGAAGAGGCGTCGCGCATGTTGGTCCGAAAACTGACGGAAGAGGGTGGATGGCTCGACGATTTGGGGGAAGTTACTCTCTGAAGCCCTTTTTTGAGGTAGCTTTTTCCTCCTGTCGAAAGGCAGCACATGGTACGCAATAGATCAAATAGCGGCCTCGTTTACTCAAGCGAACACGGTCGGATGTGCCCCGGTTGCGGTAAGCCGGTTGCGGCGTGCGCCTGCCGAAAGCAGGGGGCGGAGGGGTCGCCCGGGGACGGCGTGGTCCGGGTCGGGCGTCAGACCAAGGGACGCAAGGGGAAGGGCGTCTCGCTCGTCAGCGGCGTCCCGTTGCCTGAGGCTGAGCTTAAGCAATTGGCCAAGGAATTGAAAAAGAAGTGCGGGACCGGTGGCACCCTGAAGGACGGGGTGATCGAGATCCAGGGTGATCACCGGGACCTGCTGGTCGATCTGCTTTCAGCCAAGGGATGGAAGGTGAAGCTAAGCGGCGGTTGATGTCTTGACCTGGTCCCGGTTATGAAAATACTAAATCGGCCCAACCGAATTTCGGTTGGGCCGATTCGTGTTCGGGGACGTGCTCGGGCCGTTTGTGTACTAAGAACTATGCACCGAAAAGCATAATTTCTTCCTGGAATTGAGTCCTGATAAATTAAAGAGCATTTTCCCTCTTCCTCAGGGAGAGGGTGGTGCGAAGCGCCGGGTGAGGGGAAACACAAAGAACATAATGCCCCTCATTCGTCCTTACGGGCACCTTCTCCCCCAGGAGAAAGGGGGGGGTAGAACCTGCGAGCCTTGGGATAAAGCTCGTGGTTTTAATACAGTGTGAGGTGCTGTGCCTTGAGGCGGCGCATGGTCATCCCAATCCATCTGCAAGTCGTATTTGAGTCTGTTGCTTCAGGTTGAAGTCTAACAGCTTATCGGGACAAGTCAGTTTGAGCTTTGCGTGGCTGCGAATCATGATTCGAAACTTACAGGGTTCTTGCTTGGTGGCCCAAACTGGATAAACTTGGCCATGATCGCACAGTGAAATGTTCCCCAGGGGAAAGGATCTCCTATGTCAAAAGACCGGGTCGTCATTGTCGGCGGGGACGCCGCCGGCATGAGTGCCGCATCCAAGATTCGTCGAGAACAGCCGGAAAGGGAGATCCTGGTCCTGGAACGGACCGATTTCACCTCCTACTCGGCCTGCGGTATGCCTTACTTTATCGGTGGTCTGGTCGAGAATGTCGATCACCTCGTGGCCCGCTCGCCCGAAACCTTTCGTGACAAATACAATATCGATGTGCGAACCGGCCACGAGGTCATCGCCATCGATCCGGAACGGCAGCAGGTTGCGATCCGTACCCGCGAGGACGAGGAGGTCAGCGAACCCTACGATCAGCTGCTGATCGCGACCGGGGCGTGTCCGTTCTGCCCGGATGTGCCCGGGAGCCATTCGCGCGGGATTTTCGGGCTGTCAACCCTGAGCAGCGGTATCCGCGTACACCAATTCCTGGCCGAGGAGAAACCGCGCACGGCCGTGGTGGTCGGCGGCGGCTATATCGGGCTGGAGATGGCCGAAGCCCTGATTCGCAAGGGCTTGAATGTTTCTCTCGTTCAGCATGGTCCCGAAGTCATGGGGACCCTCGATCCCGATATGGGCGCCCTGGTGTCGCAGGCGTTGCGGGAGGCGGAGGTGACGCTCTATCTGTCTGAAACGATGACCGGGTTCGAGACACGCGATGGTCGGGTCACTGCGGTTGTCACCGACCGTCGCACTTTGCCGGCCGATGTTGTTATTCTCGGCATGGGGGTGCGCCCGAATTCGGAATTGGCTGCGGCCGCCGGGCTCGATCTCGGCGTAAAAAATGGGATCCTGGTCGATGACCGGATGCGGACCAGCGCATCCAATATCTGGGCTGCGGGGGATTGTGTTGCCACTGTTCACCGCCTCAGCGGAGAACCGACTTATATTGCTCTCGGGACGGTGGCCAACAAGCAGGGCCTGGTGGCCGGCACCAACCTCGCCGGCGGGGAGGCCCGTTTCCCCGGGGTGGTCGGGACCGCCGTCAGCAAGATCTGCCGGGTCGAGGTCGCTCGGGCCGGGTTGCAGGAGAAAGAGCTGAAAAAACTCGACTTTGAGTATGCCACCGCGACCATCACCGCCAAGACCCGGGCCGGTTATTTTCCGGGATCGGGCAAGGTGACCGTCAAAATGCTCGGCGAAAAGGGAAGCGGTCGCCTGCTCGGCGCCCAGATCGTCGGGCTGGAGGGTTCCGCCAAGCGGATCGACACCGTCGCCACTGCCCTGACGGCCGGCATGACAGTCGAAGATGTCATTGACCTCGATCTGAGCTACGCCCCACCGTTCTCTCCCGTCTGGGACCCGGTGCAGACGGCGGCGCGCCAACTGGTCAAGCAATTATAAGGAACGTGTGCTTTCCTCAGGTTATCAATCCCGGTGGCGTGCTGCGTGAAGCTGTTCCCGAGACCGCTGCGTGAACTTGGTGGTGATGTTGACGGTAGCGCCGGTCGGTTTATTGGAAATAGGCGACCAGGGGGAGGTGGTCTGAGGCGGTTTTCGCCAGAGGGGAGTTGTGGAGGGCTGGACGGTTTAACCTCGTCGGGGGATCGGCCAGAATGTGGTCAAGCCGGAGCAGCGGTCGTTTCGACGGGAAACTTCGCGGCGATTGCCAACGGCCGAAGTGACGTCGCAACCAGCGCATCGGCCTCCCCAGGAAAAGCCATTCGTTAAAATCGCCCATCAGAACCAGGGGGAAGCGGCCTGGTTGATCAAGGAAGTCGATGAGATGTTGGACCTGGTGACGTCGTTCACCCGCTTTCAGTCCGAGGTGGGTGACCGCAATCTGGATGGTTTCACCGTTCCAATCGAGATGCACGATCAGTAAACCACGCGGTTCCCTCTTTTTAAAGCTGATGTCGTGGCGTTCGACCTTTAGAATGGGAAGCCGGGTCAGCAAGGCATTGCCGTAATCCCCCGTTGAACGCTGCATGGTCGGCCCGCTTACGATCTCCAGTCCGGTGTGATGCCCGAGCTGCTGTAAATCGTCACCGTTTTGCCCGGGCCGGTTGTCAACTTCCTGCAAGCCGATCACGTCTGGAGTTATCTCGCCGATCACCTGTCCGACCCGTTGAATGTCCCGTTGCCCGTCGAGGCCGACCCCCATATGAATGTTCCAGGTCGCCAGGCGCAATGATTCCCGGTCGGTCATATCTCTTTCTCGCGCTTCAGGAGCCATCGTTTTCCAAGGTAGAGCAACAGGACTGCACCGACAATGGCGGCAACGGCGAGGAGCACTGTTCCCCAGTTCGGATTGCGCAGCGCCTGTTCGATCCCTCCCTCGAACAGCATGATCGCCATGATGCCGGGCCCCATCCCGACCGCCGTACCGATCAGAAAGGACCGGGTTGAGATATGAGTCGATCCGGCAACCAGGTTGATGATGGTAAAGGGGGCAATCGGCACGACCCTGACCAGGGCGATGGTCAGCCAGCCTCGCCGTGCAAGGCGACGGCTTAGCCTGTTCAAACGATCACCGGCAAGTTTTCTGACCACGTCCCGTCCGAGCCAGCGTCCGGCCAGGTAGCTGGCGAGTCCGCCGAGCAGGCTGCCGCTGAATGCCAGGGTGAACCCCATAACCGGTCCGAAGCTGATCGCCGTGGCGACAATCATCAAGGTGACGGGAAACATCAGGCAGCTGCCGATGAGGTAGATCGCCAGGACGATCGGCACCGTGAAAACACTTTCCCGAATGCGGTCAGCCGCGTTGAGCAACGTGTCAATGGTGAGCATCTCCCCGAGTGGAGAGAGTCGCCACAAAATGGCGAGCAGCAGGCAAAACGCCAGAGTACCGAGGAAATACCACAGCTTCTGCCTTATACTGCCCTGCTCCTCCCGTGTCTCGGTGCCGATGCCGAAGTAATCGAGGAATTGCTCTATCTGCAATGGACGTTCGGGGTCGACCAGGGTGTCGGCGGACAGGCTGTCAATAACATGGTCTGTGGCGATGCACGGGAGGTCGCGCAGGGTTCTTTGTCCCCCGGCTAAACTTTCGACGGTTTTGAGCAGCGAACCGCATTTCTCAAAGGTTGTTTTGACCTTCTCCGGATCGCAACCGAGGTGCTCGGCCAGCAATCGATCCCGCAGGGAAGAAACCATCTGTTTGGTGGCGGTGTCATCGTCTCCCGTGAGGGCGAGGTTGCATTCGGTGTCAAATCCCATGGAACGGTTGCTGAGGTTGGCCGAGCCGATGGTCGCCAGGCGGCCATCGACAATCATGAGCTTACTGTGGACGTTGATGATCCCTTCCTCGAGGTCGCAATGGTCGGGATAGAAGACTTTCAATCTTTTATGCTTGTCTGCATCCCGCAGACGTTGCAACAGGCGCTGTCGCAGGGCACCCATGGTCTCCTTTTCCAGCCAGCCTGAGCATTCTTTCGGCAAAACGATGAGGATTTCCGGACCGGATTTTTTGGATAAAGAATCTTCCAGGGCGTTCCCTATAACGTGTGAGGTCAGGTACTGGTTTTCGATGTAAATCTGGTGTTTCGCCTGTTCGATCGCAGACAGGTAAAAATCCTCGATTTCCCTGACTTCACTTTCCCCCTCATGCTCCGGTTCTGTTCTGAGGATGGCGATGTTTTCATCTTTCAGGTCAACCGGTACGGCATCCGGCCAAGGGTCCTGTCCGGATGCCGCAACCTCCGGCAGGTCATCGCCCGTCAAATTCCGCCAGCGGCGTCGGGCCAACTCTGCTACTGCCTCGGCAGCGTCACCATCGATCAGCGTTTGCACGTCGTGAAACGGGTCGTGGCTGTCACCATTGTCTTTTCTCTGAGGATGATGCGGCAGGTGTTCCGAGGTGTCCCAACGTGCGCAGGCGAGATCAAATCCCCCGACGAAAGCCAGCTTGTCATCAATCGTGACAATTTTCTGGTGATGGGAAGCTCCGACCGGGTGGGCGTCATCAAGCTCGAAGTGAACCCGCTGATGGGTCTGCCAGTCGAGGCTGAAAATGGGCCAGGTCTCCCGCTCCATGGAGTAGAGCATGGCGAAGTCCCACTCGAGCAGGTAGATTTGCAGTTCCGGTTTTTCAGTTGCAAGACGATCCAGAAACTGCTTCAGCGTTTCCTGTTTGTCGTCTTTGCCGCGACGCAGCCGGATGCGGCTGTCGATGTCCCAGCCGATGATGATAATAAGGCTTCGTGCCGCTTCGCACGCTTCCGCGATCGCCCGGAAGTAGTCTTCACCGTCGATCAGAAATGCCGTACGGTTTGCCTTTGCAATGCGCCAGCAATTATTTTCCAGTTGGAGGGCCATGTTCTCAGAACCCATTTTGTGATCCGATACCGAGTGGAACAACCACCTGTGGGGGATGGTTGGGAGGCGCAACGTCGAGACGGACGTTTCCCAAGTCATGGGCGATGAAGCAAGTATGGATGGTGAAGAGTCGTTTCTGTCTCGGGTAAAGCATGACAAAGTCTTTGGCTCTTGATGATAATTATGTATTTATTCCATATAGTTAGAGGCTATCATTCTGCCCGGTTCTGTCAAGTTGTCCACGATGGGCCGACTGGGAAAGCCGGTTGATCGACCAGTCCCGGTAAATGAATAGAGGGTGAATGGCATTGCGTGTGGTTTGTCCGGCTTCGTGTTGATTGTGGGATGGGCGTGTGTCGTTGTGAGAAAATGGACGTGCTTTCCGGGAAAAACTGTTGACAGACCGCCGACGAAATTGTCGTGTCATGCATTACAATATAACTCTGCTCGGATTTTAACAGCTGAAACAGCAAAGCGCCCCTCAATCGTTGGGGGCGCTTTGTTAATCTTTTCAATCTGTGCGAATTCCCGTCGTGGGAAACTGGTCGGGATCATTCAGGCATCATGTCCCGCAATTCACTTTGATTGTTTTTATTGTCCTGCACTGACGTGACCCGGCGGCTCAGAGACAATCATAATGCCTTCCTCCTTTGAGGTTGGGTTTGGTTTAAATATAGCATAATTTGGGTCGTTTGCTTGTGTCGGCGGCGAAAACTTGCTTACCAGAAGGGGTAAAATTTAATGTTAAATATATTGATTTTTGAATGAATGTGCGGCAGGCTGTTCCCATTGGATGCGAATGGATTTTGGGTTGGAGGGAATCAGTCCACCAAGGGAGCGTCAGTATGGAAGATTGTGGTTACGGGTTCGGATGCTCAATTGACCTCGCTTTCGAAACTTTGATCTCGAGGGTCGAGGAACTTCTGGGGAAACGCGGCTTCAGGATTTTTACTCGTCTCCACCTGTGCGACCTGCTCTCAGAGCAGGACAAGGAAAATTTCGGTCGCTACGTAATTCTCGGTGCCTGTAACCGGGAGTTCGCCGGGCAGCTGTTCAACGCCGATATCAACATCGGCCTGCTGATGCCGTGCAACATCATTATCTACGAGCTGAAAAGCGGTGGTTGCAAGGTTATGGTGAAAGACCCGCTGAACATCATGGACCTGATCAAAAATCCTATTGCCATTGAAACCACCATGCAAATCAAGGAGCTGTTGGAAGAGATGGTGGAGGAGCTGCCGAAGTTGAAAAAGAAAATCTCCCTATTCTAGTTAACCAATGACCAAGATTTCAGCCGGGAACCCCTCGGCGGAGGATTTATGAGAACTTTTCTGCTCTTGCTGGCTATGGTTCTGTTGATGACCAACACGGTATTGGCCAAGTCGTTCGGCAACGGGGTCTCTCTCGCAGAGACTACGGCAATTTCTTCAATTCTCGACCAACCCGAAGAGTACCTCGGGAAACAGGTCAAGGTGAGCGGCTTGATCGTCGATGTCTGTGCCCGCCGCGGCTGCTGGATTTACGTCGCCGGCGATCGACCCTACGAGAAAATAAGGGTCAAGGTGACCGATGGCGAAATCGTCTTCCCTCTCGAAGCTCGCGGCAAGCAGGCCGAAGTCGAGGGGGTGGTGGAAGTGTTCGAGCTGACCCGGGAGCAGGTCCTGGCCCGAAGCAAGCACCACGCCGAGGAGCAAGGAATCCCGTTTGACCCAGCCTCCGTCACCACCGGCGAACGGGTCATCCGCTTGCGCGGCCTGGGAGCGGAGATTCCGGGGCTTTGACACCATGAATTGGCGGCGCTGGAATTATCTCCTGCATCGCGATATCGGATTCCTCTGCATCGGCCTGACCCTGGTCTACGCCATCTCCGGGGTGGCGGTGAACCATGTCGCCGACTGGAACCCGAGTTACTCCATCGAAACAGCGACAGCCGAAATCGGCCCTGTAGCCGGCGACCCGGTCCAGTTAACGACCCAGCGGGAGATCCTTAGGCGTCTCGGTGAAACAGGGGAGCTTGAGAGCAGCTACCTGCCGGCACCCGGCCAGCTACAGTTGTTCGTCGAAAAACGCTCGATCCTGATTGACTTGCGCACCGGCCAGGTTGTCTACGAAAAAGCAATCCCCCGCCCCGGTTTGCGGGCAATGAATTTCCTCCATCTCAATCATCCGAAAAAGGCCTGGACCTGGGTGGCCGACCTCTATGCCGTGGCCCTTGGTTTCCTTGCGCTCAGCGGGTTGTTGATGATCCGCAAAAAAACTCTTCGACGCGGCCTGGTGTTAACCGGTGTCGGAGTGATTGTTCCGCTTATGTTTGTCTGGTTGTACCTCTGATCGAGATCATTTCACAACTGCCTACCATTAAATGGTTTTTTGCACACATTAAGTGCTGTTTTATTAAAAGCATTGATTTTGGCTAGTTAGAAAATTAGAATTTTAGACAATTAGTAGAAGACTCTCCGATAAGAGCAAAGGTGGAGTGATCCACTGACGCAGAGCCACGGGTTCGCTAAGTTTTTTCGAAGGTGGGTAGCCGGGTCGCCGAAGAGAGTCGATATTCTCTGCAGTTAATCATTTTTTTTCGGGGGGGGAATGTTGACGACTATTTTCGGTTGGGAAGATAGGCGTTTTTCGATTTGAGCATATATCGGGCTGGAAACGACGCGATTTGTCGTTTTCGATTTTATCTTGATACCGATTGTTTTGTTGA